>JAPLLS010000101.1 GCA_026387435.1 Candidatus Omnitrophota bacterium | reverse complement strand
CTTTAACCACCCGGCAGTTCTCGATATCCACGCTTAAAGTGCAGCCAACCGGACATTCGATACAAGTTAGTTGTTTGTTCATTTTTTCCCAAAACCTCTGTTCTTACCCGCTAATTCCTTGAGATATTCCGCAGCCATTTTTCCGCATAGCTCGCTATCCCGGGTAACCGAATCGGCGATATCATAGACTTTATAAGAATTTCCGCAGACAAATAATCCCGGAATAGAAGTTTTATTGACGCCCTCCGCCACCGGAGAATTGGTTTTTTGGTCCAATTGCGCCCCCGCCATTTCTATCAGCTCATTTTCCGGGATCAATCCCACGGAAATAAGCAAAGTATCACACTCAAGTTCGAATTCGCTTCCGGGAACATCGCAATAATTCTGGCCAACCTTGCAGACTTTGACCTTCTCCACCCTGTCCCGGCCGAAAATAGCGGATATTTTGTGATTGAAATATATTGGGATATCGAAATCCTGAACGCATTGCACCAGATTGCGCATTAGTCCCCGGCTGGTTCCCTGGATCTCCACCACCGCCTGGACCTTAGCTCCTTCCAAAGTGAACCTCCGGGCCATGATCAGGCCGATATCCCCTGAGCCGACCACCACCACCTTATTCCCGGGCAAAAGCCCTTCGATATTGATCAGTTTCTGGGCCAGCCCCGCGGAAAATATCCCGGCCGGCCTGGTCCCGGGGATATGCACCATTTCCCGGGTCTTCTCCCGGCAGCCGGTAGCCATGACCAAAGCTTTGGCCTTGACGGTTTCCAGCTTTCCCGGTTTTAAAAATGTCAGAGTCTTATCGGCACTAAGGGAGACCACGAACGTTTTCAGGCTGACCTCTATTCCCGGAATCGCTTTTATTCTTTCAATGAACCTTTCGGCGTATTCCGGACCGGTAAGAACTTCCTTGAAATACTCCAGGCCGAAACCGGTATGCACGCATTGGTTAAGGATCCCTCCTAAAAACTGGTCGCGCTCCAAAATGAGGATATCTTCTACCCCATTTTCTTGGGCCGACAAAGCAGCGGCCATGCCTGCCGGACCGCCTCCAACTATAACCAGATCTCTTTCAATCATGGTCCCTGTCTTTTTTCACTATTTCCGAACCAATGCCCCGTTTAGTCACTTCGGTTAAAGGAATATTTCTTTCCTCGGAGAGGATCTTCATCGCCCTGGTAGTACAAAAACTTCCGTGGCACCTGCCAGCCTGGCAGCGGGTGCGGAATTTTATTCCGTCCAAGGTTTTCGCTCCCCGGCTGATGGCTTCTCTGATCTCCTGGGCGGAAACCATCTCGCAGCGGCAAACAATATCTCCGTAAGCCGGGTTTTCTTGGATCAGTTTTCTGGCCTGAGAGAAATTAATGGAGAATAAATGCGTAGTTTTACTGCGGTGGCTGCGAAAAAACAATTTTTCTTTTAAAGTCAAGCCGCAGCTTTTAAGAATACCCACCACCATCAGCGCGATCGCCGGAGCCGCGGTCAGCCCGGGCGACTGGATCCCCGCCACATTGACAAATCCGGGAACTTTTTCTTCGCGCCGGATGATAAAATCATCTCCGGCTTTGGGCCGCAACCCGGCAAAATAAGCGATGATATCCTTACCGCTTATCCCGGGGACCAGCTTCTGCGCGCCGGCCAAAACCTTTTGCAGGCCGTCATTTGAAGTAGTCAGGTCGGTCTTGTCTTCTACTTCCTGCGCCGTAGGGCCGATCATGGGATTGCCGTCAGCGGTCTTGATCACCAAGATTCCTTTAGTAGTCTTGGTGGGCAGCGGAAATATCAAATGCCGGGTCAGATTCTCCAGCTTTTTATCCAAAATAAACTCTTCGCCTTTCACTGGACGGATCCGAAAATCATCCACTCCCACCATCCGGGAAATATCATCGGCGAATAAACCCGCGCAATTGACCAGAAACCGGCTTTTATATTCTCCCGAAGAAGTTGCCACCGTAAATTCACGGCCGCCAACAGTAATATTCTCCACTAAAGACTTGGTGCGGATCTCCACTCCGTTATCCAGCGCGTCTTCGGCCAGATCATAAACCCAGCGATAAGGGCTGATGATCCCCGCGGTGGGAGCGTATAAGGCAGCCAAAACATTCCGGCTCAAGTTCGGCTCGTTTTGGGAAAGCCAGATCTGGTCTACCATGCGCACTCCGGGGACTTTCAGTGTTTGCGCTTCATCCCGCAGCTGATGCAAACGAAAAATCTCCTCTTCGCTGAAAGCCAGGATCAGTTCTCCTGTTTCCTTAAAATCAACTCCTAATTCCCGGGCGATTTTACGAGTTAAAACATTTCCCTGCACGCATAATTTAGCCTTTAAGGAACCCGGAGGATTCTGGGTCCCGGGATGAATAATCCCGCTATTGGATTTGGAAACCCCAAAAGCCGATTCCTCTTCTTTTTCCAGAAGACAGACCTTCAGTTTGTAACGGGATAATTCCCGGGCAATCGCTGTGCCCGTTACTCCCGCGCCTATGATGATCACATCGAACATATTATTTTCCTGTCAGGGTCCTCTTGACTGCTTCTTTCCAGCCGGCGTAAAGTCTTTCTTTTTCCGCTGAAGCCATTTTCGGTCTGAACATTTTATCCATCTTCCAGCATTTCTTTATTTCCGAAGAACTTTTCCAATACCCGATCGCTAACCCCGCCAAATAAGCCGCGCCTAAAGAAGTTATCTCGATTATCCGGGGTCTGGTGACTTTAATCCCTAAAATTTTCGCCTGGAACTGACAGAGAAATTCATTAGCTGCCGCTCCGCCGTCCACCCGCAGGTCTTTTATAGACAGCCGCGAGTCTTTTTGCATGGCTTCCAGGACATCCCGGGATTGATAAGCTATGGCTTCCAATGCCGAACGCACGATATGATTAACTGTCGTCCCCCGGGTCAGTCCGAATATCGCTCCCCGGCAATTCTGGTCCCAGTAAGGAGCGCCCAGTCCGACGAACGCCGGAACAAAATACACTCCCGCGTTATCTTTGACCGCTTGGGCCATTTTCTCGGAATCCGCGGAGGACTTAAGAAGTTTCAATTTATCTCTTAGCCATTGTATTGCTGCTCCAGCGATAAATATCGCGCCTTCCAACGCGTACACCGGCTCGCCTCTTTCTCCGCAACCTAATGTAGTGACCAATCCGTAGCGGGAAATGATGAATTTCTTCCCGGTGTTCAAAAGCATGAACGCTCCGGTGCCATAAGTGTTCTTCATTGTTCCCGGCCTAAAACAAGCCTGGCCGAATAATGCGGCCTGCTGGTCTCCGGCCATGCCGCAGATAGGGATTCCCGCAGGAAGTTTTCCGATCTTCACGGTCTTGCCGAAAAATCCGGAAGATTTTCTCACTTCGGGAAGTATACTGGCCGGGATATTGAATTTTTTCAGGATATCTTTATCCCAAATCTTCTGCCTGATATTAAAAAGCATGGTCCGCGAGGCATTAGTATAGTCTGTGGCGTGGACTTTTCCGCCAGTCAGATTCCACAAGACCCAGGAATCCGTGGTGCCGAAGCAAAGTTTTCCCGCTCTCGCTCTTTTCAGCGCTCCGGGAACATTTTTCAGGATCCATTCGATCTTAGTAGCGGAGAAATAAGCATCAATAGGCAAACCAGTGTGCTTTCGAAAACAATCTACCATCCCTTTATGTTTCTTCAGTTGGTCGCAGCGGCCGGAGGTGCGGCGGCATTGCCAGACAATGGCGTTATAAATCGGCTTGCCGGTAGCCCGGTCCCAAACCACTGTGGTTTCCCGCTGATTGGTGATCCCGATAGCCGCGATCGACCCACCCGGAACTTTAGCCAAAACTTTTTGCAGACAATTCTCCACGCTCTTCCAGATTTCCAGCGGCTTATGCTCGACCCAGCCCGGCTTAGGGAAATACTGAAGAAATTCCTCATAAGCGCTGGCTACCTTATTGCCGGACTTATCATAAACAATCGCCCTGCTCCCCGTAGTCCCCTGATCGATCGCCAAAATATATTTCATTCAACCTCCGAAGTATACAAGGATTTTGCGGATCCTGTCTATAATCTATCTTTGATCCACTTTAGGATATCAGCGAATACTTGTTCCTTGCCTAAATCGATCGAGAGCGCGTGGGACATTTCCGGGTACTTGATCAGCTCTTTATCCTGGCAATCCAGCCAGCGGAAGATCCGCTTGGTCTCCTGAGGATTGACGATCCTGTCTTCTCCGGCTACCAGGAACAATACCGGGATAGCCAATTTAGCCGGAACCTTGCGGGCCTGGCTCTCGGCCAGAAAATAATTGGCCATGAATTTCGCGCTGACCTCTCTTGACTCCAAAGGATCGGAATCAAGCTGTTGCTGGTACGCGGGATCCCGGGTGCACATCTCTGCCTTAAGCCGGGCTTTGAATTGTTTTTGGGGGTTAATAAAAAGATGCAGCGCCACCTGCAAGTAATCCCACCAAGACACCTGCATTTTGATGCTGAAAGCCGGAGCGAACAGGATCAACCCGCTGAAAGCTTGTCCTTGTTTCTGAGCCAGCAGGAAAGAAAGCATTCCCCCGAAACTTTCTCCGGCCAGGAATATTTTCTTTCCGGGATTTTCTTTTTCGATGATCTTACGCAGGGTAAGGATATCCTGAAAATAAATATCAAACGATCCTATGTGGCCTTTTAAATCAGGAGTGCTCCCGAAACCCCTCAGATCCAGGGCGTAAGATGAAAAATTATGGCTGGAGAAATACTTGGCCAGCGCCTCCCACCTTCCGGAATGCGCGCCCAGGCCGTGCACCAGTAAAAACACTGCCTGAGCTTGAAGAGGCTGCCAACTGCGGTAAATTATTCCGCTTTGCGGGTCGGGTTTGATCATTTATCCCTGAAAAGCCGGATCTATTCCCGGGAAATCTTCAGAATCTTATAACGCAAGATTCCGGCCGGGACTTTAATATCCACTTCCTCGTTCTCCTTATGCGACAAAAGCCCCATCCCTATCGGTGAAGTAATGGCGATCTTGTTTTGCTCGTAGTCGGATTCTTCTTCGCTGACCAGGGTGTATTCCAGCTCTTCACCGTTATCAAGATCCTTGAGTTTGACCGTCGCGCCGATCAGGACTTCGCCGTGGGGGATATCCTGGTCTTCGATGATGCGCACCTGGGAAAGTTTCTCCTCAAGTTCGGAAATTTTCTTCTCATTATACCCCTGGGCGTCTTTAGCCGCGTCGTATTCGGCGTTCTCGCTGAGATCCCCGTGTTCCCGGGCCAGCCCGATAGCCTTGGAAATCTCACGGCGACGGACATTCTTCAAATATTCCAATTCCTCGCTTAATTTTTCATAACCTTTTTTAGTAAGATATACGTCGCCCATTTCTAGAATTCCCCCTTTGTGTCGACTCTTTGGCGCAGGGATTTTTTCTCGGCCTGCCTGCGTTTGGCTTCCAAAACTTTTAATTTCGCTCTTTTGGAACGTTTGCGCTTTTGCCTGCGGATCTTTTCAATGCGCTTTCTTTCTTCGGAAAGCCGTCCGAGGATTTTGCTCTCGATTTTACCGGTTAAAATTACCCTGGCCCGGTAGCGGTTAAAAACCTGGGAGCGCTCCTCCTGGCATTTGACCTCGATCCCGGAAGGAATATGCTTGAGGTAAACGCAAGTGGATGTTTTATTGACGTTCTGTCCGCCGGGCCCCTGGGAACGGACAAAATTTTCTTTAAGATCATCTTCGCGGATATTGAACCTGCGCATTCTTTCGCGCAGCGCCGCTTCTTTTTCAGGACTCACACCCAGATTTACCATGTTCTCTAATTACGCAAGCTGGTTATTGGGGCCGGGAGCCTTCCGCCGCGAAGCATGAATTTTTCAGCAGAATATTTATTTATTGGCATGACGATCGCCGTGCCCAAAAGCCCGCCCAGGTCCACTTTGTCCCCGGCTTTCTTTCCGGGTATGGGCAGGATCCTGGCCGCGGTAGTCTTATTGTTGATGATCCCGATCGCCAATTCGTCGGCGATAATAGCGTTAATGGTGCTCTCCGGAGTATTCCCGGGGATAGCCACCATATCCAGCCCCACGGAACAGACTCCGGTCAAAGATTCCAGCTTATCCAGGCTCAAAGAACCGCGTTTGACCGCTTCGATCATTCCCTTATCTTCGCTTATCGGGATAAAAGTCCCGCTTAAGCCGCCGACATTAGCGCTGGCCATGGCTCCGCCTTTTTTGACCGCGTCCATTAAAAGCGCGACCGCCAAAGTCGTGCCGTGCGCACCGACACTTTCGATTCCGAACGCCTCCAGAACTTTAGCCACAGAATCCCCCTCTGCGGTAGTCGAGGCCAGAGAAATATCCACTATCCCGAACGGGATCTTCAAGTTTTTAGCCAGCTCCCGGCCGATCAGCTCTCCTGCCCGGGTGATCTTGAACACCGTCCTCTTGATTACTTCGGAAAGCTGTGTCAGGTCGCAATCCTGGTTCTTTTCGACCACGGATCTAACCACTCCCGGGCCGCTGATGCCCACGTTCAAAACCATGTCCGGCTCGCCCACTCCGTGAAAAGATCCGGCCATAAAAGGATTGTCCTCGGGTGCGTTGACCAAAACCACGAATTTCGCGCAGCCGACGGCATTCTTAGTCTTACGGGCAGTAGATTTTAACATGGGGCCGAGCAGATTTATTGCGTCCAAATTCATCCCGCTGGTCGTGGAGCCGACGTTAAGGAAACCGCAGACCCTTTTGGTCCGGGAAAGCACCTGGGGTAAAGATTCGATCAGAACCTGGTCGGACTTGCTCAAGCCTTTCTGGCACAGGCCGCCAAAACCGCCGATAAAATCTATTCCCGCCTTTTGGGCTGCCCGGTCGAGAACCTTAGCCATTTCCAGGAACTTGACCTTGGTAGCATGGGCTTCCATGATCAGACTGACCGGGGTGACCGCTATTCTTTTATTGACAATAGGTATCCCGTATTTCAATTCCAACTTTTTCGCCTCACGGATCAACCTTGTCCCTTCGCCGGCTACTTTGTCATAAATTTTCTTCTTAAATGTCTTGAAATTCGAATGGACGCAGTCCTTGAGATTTATCCCCAGAGTGGTAGTGCGGATATCCAGGTTCTGGTAAAGAATCATGCTTGCGGTCTCGAATATTTCTTCGACGGTAATAGCCATATTTATACCCTGTGCATTTTTTTGAAAATGTTCTCGTGTTGGATCTGGATCTTAAGGCCCAGTTCCTTGCCTATCTTTTCCAACTCCTTGCTGATATTAGCCTGGGGCTTTTTATATCCCGAAGTCTCCACCAACATCGCCATCACAAAGAATCCTTCCATGACCTTCTGGCTAATATCCTCGATATTGATATTGTTCTTGTAAAGAAGATTGGAAATCTTGGCGACTATGCCTTTCTTGTCTTTACCGATAACCGTGATAAAAGATAATTCCTTTTTCATTTTTCAGCTCCGTTTTTTCTTATTATAACACCACTGCCAGCGGATTTCGACAGATTTTAGATCTCTACCAGTTTATACTCCAGATTTCCCAGGCCGAGCTTGGCGGCGTATTTCAACTGCTTCATCCCGTCTCTTTTAGGATGCAATTCCTTAAAGATATCTTTTCCCGCGGCTTTAGTCACCAGGTCGAACCCGGCTTTGTCTATGGCCACCGGATCATTGGAAGCCATGATCCCGATATCCGGAACTATCCGCGGGTCATCCTGGGCCAGGCAGTCGCATTCCTGGGTGATCTTCAGACAGAAATTGAAGAAGGCGGCTTTGCCTTTCTTGTTGGAAAGCACGGCATGGGCAAAATCGACAATTTTCTCCTGGATCTGGTCGCCGCCGGATTCCCATTTCACGTCAATGGCGTGGAATTTACAGGCGGCAAGACAGCTGGCGCAGCCGATACATTTTTGCGGGTCTATAAAAGCTTTGTCCGGTTTCAAAGCGATGGCAATTGCTGGACAAACGGCGATACAGGCCTTACAGGCAGTGCAATTCTTGACGATCACATACGGCGCAACATTGCAATGCTGAAATAATTTTCCCGGCCTGGTGGCACAGCCCATACCCAGGTTCTTGAGAGCGCCGCCAAAGCCGGTCATGAGATGGCCTTTAAAATGGGCGATCCCCACTATGGCGTCAGCGTCCCAGAATAACTTGGCGATCGAAGCGTTCTTGACGTATTGATTATCCTGCTTGATCTCTTTGACGTTCTCGCTTTTGCTATCATCGGGAATGATCACCCGAGCCTTGACTACTTCCGGTTTGAACCCGTGTTCATAGGCTAAAGCCAGGTGGTCAACAGAATTAGTGCGCTTTCCGCTGTAAAGAGTGTTGGTATCGGACAAAAACGGCTTGGCCTTGCGTTTAAGTATCGCCTGAGAGATTACTCCCGCGTATTCCGGACGAACGTAACCGGCATTACCGACCTCTCCGAAATGCATTTTCAAAGCCGCGGATTGCCCGGCTTTAAGAAAATCTAAAACTTTACTGGAATCAATGAGTTTATTCAGTTTGGCGCAGATATTTTCCCGGTTATCTTCTTGCGAAACCCGGATGATATACACTTTACTTTTCATTTTATGTTACTCCTTTGGCCTTCGATCCGGCCTTTCCGTGGGTCACCCGCACCGGATAAACCTTGATCGCTCTTTCCGGACGAACAGGACATTTGGTCTGACAGATCCCGCAACCGACGCAAAGTTTCAGATTCAAGTAAGGACGCAAAACCTCTTTGCCGTTTACTATGACCTTCCTTAATTTTATCGCTTTTTCCGGTATCGGGCAATGTTCTTCGCAAACCAGACAAGGCTCGCCTTTTTTCCAGGGAATGCAGATGTTCCGGTCGATCTTCGGCAGGCCCAGCCGGGTAACCAGCTTTTCTTTCTCGGTAAGTTTAGGAATGGCGCCCGTAGGACAGACATTTCCGCAAAGCGTGCAGTGATATTCGCAGTAGCCGACCTCCGGGACCAATTGCGGCGTCCACATACCCGAAAGCCCGGCCCCGAACAAAGCCGGCTGAAGGCCGTTGGTGATACACACTTTCATGCAATTTCCGCAGCGCACACAACGGTTAAGGAATTCCTCTTCCTTTAACGCAGCCGGCGGCCGGATAACTTTCTGGCGTCTGGGCCGGCTTGACCATAATTCTTCCTTAAGCTTGACCTGCGCAGCCAGCCCCGAGAAAAAAGCCAGGGTCAGGAATTGCCGGCGGGAAATCGCAGAGGCGCTTTTACTTTCAACCTTACTTTTTGCAGGAAATGCCCAGCCGGAAAAATTGAACCGGGTTATTTTTTGCGGGCAGTTATAAACGCAGTCCAGGCAGACAACACATTCGCTTTTAACGTAACTGAGATCATCTTTTATCGCTCCCATCCGGCAGGCCGACTTGCACTTCATGCAGCGGTTGCAACCTTTGATCCGGCGCTGGAGCAAAGAAAAACGGGAAAACATTGCGTAGATCGCGCCAAGAGGGCAAACTACCCGGCACCAGGAACGTTTCAATTTATACCCGGCGATGAAAACCGCCAGCAGGAATGAAAAAATTACCAACGCATGGCTGAAATAGTATATCTTAACCCCCAGAAAAGAATTTCGCAGGCTGCGGTAAAAATCATACAGCGGACCGTATAAATTAAATGTCCGGATAATCCGGGAAAAAGATCCATTGATGGCAGAAGTCATTGCCGGGATGAGATTCAGGGAAACAAACCTGGCCGCGATCACCAAGGGGTCAAAGATCCAGGCGATCTGCAATCCCAGGAGAGCGAAAATAAAAATTAACCCTAAAATAACAAATTTGGTTTTCCGAACCGGCTTATTCTGTTTATCGTTTAATACAACTCCCTTATTGTCCATTCCCGAGAAATCAATAATCGCTCCCAGCGGGCAAACCCAGCCGCAGAAGAATCTGCCCAGGATCAAAGCCAGAAAAAACATAATCAGACAGGTCGCCATCCCGGCCAGGATCAATCTTTCGCTCAAAGAGGTGATCAGCATGACCAGGGGATCGAGCTTGAACAAGATCTTCGGAGAAATACTGCTTTTAAGCGGATAAGTAGTGGCCCAAAGGATATAAGTGAACAAAACAATGAAAAATAATTGGGATATTCTTTTGGCCAGAACTAGTTTTTTCATCAAGTATTCTTAGATTGTTAACTCGACAATATCTTTGCCGGCCAGGTTCGGGCTGCATAACCCCCGCTCGATCGCCTTGGCGACATAGGAAACAGCATTCGGGTCGACGTCGACAAACCTGCAGGCGTATACGTCAGCCAGCAAGTAATCGGCTGAGGCGATAACGGTCTTGCGCAATTCGACGTCGTTAAGATCCCCCCCGGACGGGCCGTGGCGTTTCAAATAGCGGTAAGAGTCGATCACGGTCAGTTCCGGAACGATGAAACCCGCCATTTCCATATTTTTTGTCCCCAGATCGATATGCATCAAACTCCGGTTTCCGGAGCAAACGCCCATCAGGTTTTTCATCCCCAGAGTAAGCCTGGTCGAGCCGTGATGTTTGAGGACCGGGACATTAATGAACGTGTCGCACTCGAGGGCATCGCGGAAAACCGGCCAGTTTTCCATAGAACTTGGAGAAGAAAAATGGGCCTTGACCACGTTCCAGTTGTCGGCGAAATATACTTTAGCCCCTTTAGCCTCGGCAGCTTTTTTTATTCCGCTGTTTTCGTAACAGCGCTGGCTGGCGTTACAGGTAATATCAAAAACATTCACCCGTTTTGCCCCGGCGGCAAAACAAAGCTCCACAATCGCCCCCACCACTTCAGGATTGGTATTAGCGCCGTATTCCACAGCCCGATCCCAGCCGATATTGGGTTTGACCACTACCGTTGCCCCGGGCTTGACGAATTTCCCCATTCCCCCTTAAGCTTCAATGGCTTTCTTGGTGATCGCTGCCGGGTCCTCGCCTTTAACCGCTACCAGGTCGTGGTCGGTTATGATCTTTTTCTTAAGCCGGCCGTTGTATTTCTGTTTGCCGAATTCAGCCAACCCCATCCGGGAAAAAATATGAATAAAAAACATCGCTAAGCTTCCTAAACCGGCCAGCTTCAAGAACTGCCTGCGGGAAATTTTTGTCATTTCGTCTCCTTTTTAGCGCTTATTTCTTCTTGCTGGTCCGGCGCAAAGCTTTAACCATCCGATCATAAGCCTGTTCCGGGGTCTTGCCTTCGGTTAGGTGTCCGCAGCAAACTATGGCATAACCTTTGCGGTTTTTGATCTTGAAAGACTGCGCCGTTTTATTATTAATATTCATTTTTTTATCCTTTCTCTTACCAGCTTAAAGATCACTCGCCGATCAATTGAACGATCACCTTTCTCTGCCTGGGGCGGTTATCGAACTCCGCCAGGACAACCTGCTGCCAAGTGCCCAATAAAAGTTTTCCTGCTTCAAAAGGGATGGTCAAAGAAGGCCCCTGCAAGCCGGCCCTCAAATGGCTGAAACCGTTGGCATCACCCCAGGTTTCGTCGTGATTATAATGCTTTTCCCGGGGAACAAGCTTTTCAAACAAATCGCGCACATCCTGCACCAGCCCCGGCTCATATTCAAAAGAGGTAATAGCCGCGGTGGAGCCGACCACAAAAACAGTCAGGGACCCGTTTTCCAATCCCGATGATTCCAGGGTTTGCGAAATCTCCCCGGTTATGTTAATAAGATCCGGATCGCCTTTTGTGCTTATGTCGAGCTTGGCAATTATTACTTTCATCGGAAAAATAATTTCACAAATCAGGCCTTTTTTTGCTGACGCGGATAAACCGTGATCTTATCTCCGGTAACCCTGGAATTAGGCACGATCACTTTCTTGTTATCAACGGTAGTGATTATGGTACTGAATATCTGTATTTCAGTCACTGTTCCCGATGCTCCTCCGGCCTCGACAATATCGCCGACCGCAAAAGGCTCGAAAATGATCATCATTACCCCGGCGGCGAAATTGGCCAGAGATCCCTGCAGAGCCAGGCCTACGGCCAGGCCGGCGGCACCGATAATTGCGATAAAAGAAGTAGTCTGGATCCCCAGCTTCTCTAAAGCCGCGACGATCACAAAGATCAATAAACCGAAGTAAGCGATATTTTTGGTAAACGATGACAGAGTGGGGTTGATCTTAGATTTAACCATCATATTCTCAAGTAACTGAGCCAGCATCCTGGCGCACCACTTCCCTATAATAACTATCAGGATCGCGGCAACGACTTTCATCCCGTAAAGCGCGAGATACCCAAGAATTGTATCCCAGATCTGCTGGCCCCTGGAAACTGCGGCGCTTGCAGCTCCGGCCGTAGCGTTAACTACCGCAACCGCGGCCTGATTCACATCTGCCATACCCGCCTCCTTTGTTGAAAATACGGTTTTTGATGAGCTAACTTTCGGGGAATAAATCCCGGTAATTTTCTTGATAAACCGCTAAATCATTATCCGAAAACAAAACAAAAATAACTTTCTTTAAAACTCCGGGATCTTTTTCAAGGCAAGTTTTAACGGTGTTTAAAGCGATCCGGCTGGCTGGCTTGATCGGAAACCGGTAAGCCCCCGTGGAAATTGAAGGAAAAGCAATACTTTCAAGACTGTGTTCCCGGGCAAGAGACAGGCAATTACTGTAGCAGCCGGCAAGCAGCTTTTCCTCGCTATGCTTGCCTCCGGACCACACCGGACCCACGGTATGAATAACGAATTTTGCCGGCAGGTTATAGCCTTTGGTGATCTTGGCAGAGCCCGTAGCGCAACCCTTTAAAGTCGCGCATTCGGCCAGCAACTTTGGCCCGGCCGCGCGATGGATCGCAGCGTCCACCCCGCCTCCTCCCAAAAGGGTAGAGTTGGCGGCATTGACGATGGCATCCGCCATGACCTTAGTGATATCCCCCTTAATTAATTCGATCCTGAGTGTGGAAATCTTATCGCCTTTTTTTATCTCTTGCAAATATTATGCTCTTGGCCGGGCTTTTTGGCAAGTAAAATCAGCGGTTAAAACAGGCGGAATTAGAGAAAATAGTATGTCTCAAATACCTGGCCCCCTGCGTTTACTCAAGATCATCTGCCATAAAAGCCAGACTCCGGCGCAAAAACAAACCAGCATGGAAACTACCGCAAGAACCCGGAATACCAGCGCTACCACGGAGTCGTATTGCAGAATGTTAAGCTGAGAGAGCATATAATCCCAATCGTGGTAAACCCCGTCCTCCCCGCCGCCGAAAAGGCTGACCAGCGGCAATGACATGGCCCTGGCGTCAGCAGCGTATGTGGCGACGTTGAACAAGTTAGTGGACAACCATCCGAAAGAAAGAGCCATGGCGAAAAAATCTCGCTGCCGGTAAAAATTGAACAGCGCAAAAACTGGAACAAATAGCTGAAAAATTGTGCCACCGGCTACGGTAATGAACTCTCCCAGAAAACCGAAAATAATATGTCCAAGTTCGTGTATGCCCAGGTTAAGCGCACCGATAACACTTGAATATAAAGGATCGCTTAAATGTCTGATCAGGACATAAACAAAAAATAGGAGTAACGGCAGCCTAAACAGCCAGTTCTTTCCTTGGCACCACTCGATCGCATCATTTTTAAGCGCGATAAAAAATCCCATACTTTTTATTTTAAGCTGCAACCGGGCAATCCCCGTTTCTTAAAATATTGCTGGTGATAAAACTCGGCGTCGTAGAATTCCTGGGCAGGAACGATCTTGGTGGCGATCTTTTCTTTTAATTTTCCGGATTTCTCCAACTTATCTTTGGACTCCCTCGCTAATCTTGCCTGCTCCGGGGAAAGATAAAAAATTACGCTGCGGTATTGGGCCCCGATGTCCGGGCCCTGACAATTATTCCGCGTCGGATCATGGATCTTCCAGAACACATCCAGCAATTCCGAATAGCTTATAAGTTCCGGATTGAAAATAACCTCCACTGCTTCGGCATGGCCGGTTTTATCCGTGCAAACATCCTCATAAGTCGGCCTTTTCAGCTTTCCTCCCGTATAGCCGACTTTGGTGGAGATTACCCCTTTGAGAGTGCGAAAAGACTCTTCCACCCCCCAGAAACAACCGGCGGCAAAAATCGCTTTCCCGGTCTTGACGGATTTGATCGCCAACATTTTAACAAACTTCAAAGCCGCTCCATTGATACAATACCTATCCCCGGTCGGCTCGGGGCCGTCTTCGAAAACATGGCCAAGATGAGCGCCGCAACGGCAACAAAGAACCTCAACCCTGCGCATCCACAAAGTATTGTCTTCTTCGGTCTTAATATTCAGATCCGATATTGGATTCCACGCTGAAAAGGTCAGTCCC
>JAPLLS010000063.1 GCA_026387435.1 Candidatus Omnitrophota bacterium | reverse complement strand
ATATTGAAGCAGGAATGAGTTTTTGTAATGCCTTGAGCAAGCACCCCAAGGTGTTTTCTGAACTTTTTATCAATATGACCAAGGCTGGCGAGACTTCGGGTATGCTCGATGAGGTTTTGGACAGGCTGGCGTCTTATCAGGAAAAAAGCGCGGCCTTGCAAAGAAAGATCGGCTCAAGCATGGTTTACCCGATAGTAGTCCTGGGGATGGCGTTTGTTATTACCGCCGTGCTTTTGCTTAAAGTCGTTCCCACTTTTAAAGGTATTTTTTCCATGCTCGGAGGAACGTTGCCGTTTCCTACCCAGGTCTTGATCATGGCCAGCGATATACTCCGTCAGAATTTTATCTGGGCGGTCGTTGTCCTGGGAATCCTTTCATTTTCTTTTAAGAAATATATCGCTACCCCTAAAGGCAGGTATAAATTTGACGAAACATTATTGAGGCTGCCGGTTGTCGGTCCGTTGTTCCAGAAAGTCGCGGTAGCCAGTTTTTCCCGCACTTTCTCGACCCTGGTAAAAAGCGGCGTTTCGGTATTGAACGCCCTGGATATCGTCGGCAAGACCGCCGGGAATAAAGTAATAGAAGAGGCCATCGCCAATGCCCGTACCGCGGTGCGCGAAGGCGAGCCTATCGCCGATCCCTTGACCCGCAGTAAAGTTTTCCCGCCTATTGTCTGCCGGATGATCGGAGTAGGAGAACAGACCGGACAACTGGAAAAAATGCTCGCCAAGATAGCCGATTTTTATGATGAACAGGTGGATTCGGCGGTCTCGGCAATGACCAGTCTCATCGAGCCTCTGGTCATCGCGTTTCTGGGAGTGGTCATCGGCGGCATAGTTATAGCTTTGTTTTTGCCCATTTTCAAGCTTTCAGAGTTGATCTCAAAATAAAAGGAGGTCTGAAATGCTCAGAAAAGCATTATTCACTCTTGCTTTTGTGATCGGATTTTTATCTTCTGTATCCGCCCAAACCAATACATCTGAAACCCTGACCATTACTACTTATTACCCTGCCCCCTACGGGGTTTACCGTAACCTGCGTCTGCATCCCAGTGTTGAGCCGACGATAGGAGTTGACCGGGGAGTGGTTTTATAATAACAGTTCGGACAGCCTGGAAGTCTACACTAATTCCGGCTGGGTTAATCTAACGGGTGGCGGAGGAGGCGGTTCCTGGAGTACTTATAGAGGCAACCACATCGTCAACAGTAATCCTGGTTTTGTGGGGATAGGTTTGAACGCCAGCTCGTTAGCCGGTCTTCCCGAGGCGCCTCTGAGCGTAATGAGCCAGGGGCGGTCGACTGACGGACGCAGCACTCGAATTGCGCAGTTTGGGTCGCATAACTTAGATACCGGGCACTTTGGGTTTCTATCGGTTTACATTTATCCGGAAGAAACACCCGGCGTGTATTTAAACCGGACAGTCAATATATACACGCCTGAAGAGGAATGTTTCGGATCACAAAATCTTCTCATTTCCGCTGCCCATGAGAA
Source organism: Candidatus Omnitrophota bacterium (assembly GCA_026387435.1). GTDB lineage: Bacteria > Omnitrophota > Gorgyraeia > Gygaellales > Profunditerraquicolaceae > JAPLLS01. Next base: position 779 of record JAPLLS010000063.1, on the reverse strand, counting down.
CGGGACGATCCGGTTCGGAGTGGATAGCCGGAACGCGGGTTCTGAAGTGATGCGTTTGATGAAAGATTCCGCAACCGGGCAGCGCCGGGTGGGCATCGGGACGCAGAACCCGCAGCAGAAACTGGAAGTTAATGGAACAATGAGACTCACGCCTAGCGCTGCTCCTCCCGGAGCACCGCCGGCAGGCAGCATGTATTATGATAGCGCTCAGGATACGCCTAGGTATCGCGACGCTACTGCGCCTGCGCAGTGGGGTAATTTTATCTCGGAATACGGCGCTGTTAATTTGCCTGCAGGACAGAGCTATGTCACAGTCCCCTTTCGTAAAACATACACTACTCCGCCGATCGTGATCCCGGTAGGTACCCAGAAGGGGATATTGGGGGCTGATTGGATCGTAACAGTTTTTAATTTCGAAGTGACCAAGACATATGTGAAGTTTGATGTGGATTGCGCCGATTCGAGCAATAATTTTAAAGATGAATGTGCAGAGGATGTCGAGATTCAGTACATCGTGATCCCTCGACCGTAGAAAAATGGGGGGGGTATCTCGTCCTCGGCAGACATTCGCGGATTTCGTGTGTATCTCCTCCTCGCGTAGACGTTCGCAGATTTCTCCGGAAATCTGCTCACACGCTCGGAGTAAATTCGCGCTTATAAGTTGATGTCGCTTAGCCAAATATATAGCCGGCTCCACAACTTATGCACTCATTTAAATTCGGCCCAATAACTTATGTCGCTTAGCTTAATCTGTAGCGAGCTCCATAAGTTATACTGAG
>JAPLLS010000112.1 GCA_026387435.1 Candidatus Omnitrophota bacterium | reverse complement strand
GAGCCATCTGTACTTCAATAAGATTATCTCCCATAAGCCTTTCCCTAAGAAATCGGTTATCCGCCTAGAGCTCTTTTTACCGCCTCAATAACTCTTGATGGCTGAAAAGGCTTGGTGACAAAGTCTTTTGCTCCCGCCTGTATCGCTTCCACGACCAAAGAATGCTGCCCCATTGCAGAAACCATGATAATCTTGGCCTGAGGATCGACCTTGATGATTTCCTTGACCGCCCCGATACCATCGATTTCTTCGATCTTGGGCATAACAATATCCATAGTTACCAAGTCAGGCTTAAGCTGCTGATACTTTTGAATTGCGTCTTTTCCGTTTTCAGCTTCTCCGCAGATCTCAATGCCTTCCTTCTTCAGGATATCAGAAAGCATCCTGCGCATAAACAACGCATCATCGACCACCAAAACTTTTGCCATCTTTTACCTCCCTTTCATGTTCATGTTGCTTTTAGAAAATTATCCTGTTTATTTCTTTCCGGTTTTTTGCTTTAGCCCGCTTTCCGATAAATCTTATTGTACGGATCGATATTAACAAACATTTCCTTGTTCCAGATGCTCTCGACCTTGGCGATGACCAAGTATCCATTGGAATTCAGCGAATTATGGAATTTGCCGAATAACAACTCCTGCTGCTCGCGGGTAAAATAGATCATCACGTTGCGGCAAAAGATTATATCGATAAATTTCAATCCCGGCCCGCTGATAAGATCGTGCTTCTCAAACCTGACCATTTTCTTGATAGAATCCTTAACCGAGTATTTACCATTATAGACTGGCTGGAAATATTTTTCAAGTATCTTCTTACCGGCCTCTTTAAGATCCTTTTCTTCGTATTCCCCGAGCCTGGCTTTTTCCAAAGCTTCGTTATCGATATCAGTAGCCCAGATTTTGACCACAAAATCATCCCGCCCCGCCAGGGCCTCACTCATCATGATCGCCAGTGAATATGGCTCCTGGCCTGAAGCACAGGCTGCTGACCATAACCGGATCAGATTCAGATTACTCTTGGCTTTGCGGCTGATCAGTTCTGCCAAAGGACCCTTTTGAAACGCCGTAAACACCTCCGGGTCGCGGAAAAAATGGGTGACGTTTATCGATAAATCCTCCAGGAACGAATCGATCTCGCGGGGATTGTTCTTGAGATACATGATATAATCCAGGTAATTGGAGATCTTAAGATCGCTCATCCTTGAACGCAGATGGCGAAAAGTAAAACTTTGCCGGTAAGAATAAAGGTCGATCCCTTTCTTTTTATTTATAAAGTGTATGACCTTGTTCAGTTGCTCCTGGTTTGCTTCTGTACTGCTCTTTATCTCTTCCATAAAGAAAATTCTTATTAATGCTGAGGATTCTTACAAACAAAATCAATGGCCTTGGTTAATTCTTTGACTACGTCCGCCTTGAACTGCACTTCCTGCTCCTTGAGTTTAGTGTAGAGCCGGCCGCGGTCGGTGATCACATATTTAGCCGGGAGACGGTTCAAAGCCCAAACCATCATATCCAGCTTGCATTTAGTGCACTTGCAAACGTTATCCCTTTCGGTAAGAAGCTCATCCAGTTCATCCTGAACCACATCCTCCATATAATTCTGTATTTTCATTCTCTCCCCCTCTGTAAAATGCAGTTATTTATCTTTCCTCGAACAACAACTTTACCCGCGAACCATCCTCCAGAGGCGTAGTAAACCCGGCGGGCGCGTCATTGACCATTATGCGCATCCTCTTACCGGCTACCTTACGAGGATCGATCTCGATGTACTTAAAGATCTCCGACAGTAAAACCTTGCGCTCCTTAATATGATAAATCCGGATATCCGCCCCGTCGATCAAAAACTCATCGGGAGGCACCTGTTGGCCGTTCATAAAAACCTGAACCCTCTCGATCGTTACTTCGATATCCCGGTTATCAACGTTAATATGCATCTTTTTGAAACCGGTGAGCGTATCCACCACATCCTTGACCCGGTAATGGGTGGGAGTAGCGGTCGAAAACTCTACAACGTCGTTTTGATTCAGCTCAGTTTCCAGGTCAGCAAACTTACCGTTTATAAGCAGAGTAAAATTACGCTGGGGCAGGATCTTGGGCGAACCGTTAATGTTGATCAAGACTTGCCGCTCGGATAAAGCTTCCAAATTTACATTCTCGGACTTGAGCACATCCAGGGCTCGAAGGGGCAAGATCACTATGTTCGCCCGGTCCAGAACCTCGGCACCCCTGCGGGCCGGCTTGTCGTCCATTAAAATCTCAGCGTAATATTTGTGCGGTTCGCCGTTAAAACTAATGCCGACCGGTTCCAATTTTACGAGATCTTCTACGCGGGCATTGGCGTCCCGGCCATTAATTGCTTCCTCGAACTCTATCTTATCCCCGTGATTGATCCTCTCGGATAAACCCGAAACTGAAGAGCCGTTTAAACTGATTTTAGCCTGAGAGCCGAAAGTGCCTTTAATAATTTTGAGTTCTCCGTTTAATTTAAAGGTCAAAGCCAGTCCCGGCCGGGGGTAGAGTCTTTTTCCGTTGATCGCTCCGGAGAATGTCAACGCTCCCAGAATATCTTTCTTTTGGGCAAAATCCAGCAAAATCACCTTTTCCTTATTCACCTCAACTTCGATAAACCGCAGGCCTTCGGATTTATCGGTCATCATAGCTATGCCGATAGGCGTGACTGCCTCGGGGCCGATCAATTTCTTGGACAAATCCTTAAGAGCGCTGATCATCGCAGGCAAACGGATCCCGATCTTGTCTCTGGCCATATTAAAACTCAAAGCCAGTTCATCGATCAAGCTCGTGGTCAGGGCACCGCCTCCCACCAGGACTATGGCTGAAGGAGCGGAACCATTTAATTCTAATCCGGTCTTAGCGATCACAGCTGCGAGTTTTTTTACCGCGTCAGACAAAATAAATTTCGCGTCTTTAGTATTAATCCTGTGTTTTCTACTCCAGATATCTTCATATTCGACCTGGTCGCTGGTATCCAGTGCGCGCTTGATCTTTTCCGCGGTAGAGAAATCGACGAGAAGCTGGTGGGAAATAGCTTCGGTGATCTCATCTCCGGCTTCGGGAACCATTCCGTAGGCAAAAACCACTCCGTCGCGGGATATCGCGATATCCGATGTCCCTGCCCCGATATCCACAAGAATAATATTAAGCCTGCGCATCTCCAGGGGGATTATGGCGTTCATTGCCGCGATCGGTTCAAGGGTCAGGTTTATTGCCTCGATCCTGGCCTTGCGTAAAACCGCAAATATGCTGTCCAAGACTATGCGCGGCAAAAAAGTTACAATGACTTCGATCGCCACGGATTTAGCCCTGTGCCCGACTGGAGAAGAGATCCGGTTATTGTCAAGCTGGTAATACACCGGGCTGTACCCCACGCAATAGAATTCCGAAAGATCTTTCCCGGAATCACAGCTGATCTTATCTACCGCTTCAAACTCTAAAGTCCGGATAAGTTCCGCAGTTACTTCTTCGGGCTGGACAAAATCGCGCAGCGCCACACTTTTATAAGTTATAAGATTCCTCCCGGCCACGGCCACTCCGGCCTTATCCAGTTTTTTCCCCAGGCGGGACTCCAGCTTTTCCTTGATCTTCTTGACGGTCTTGGCTACTTCATCTATAGAGTGGATCTGGCCGTCAAACATCGGACGAGCCGGATGTTCCATCATCTCCATATCCAGGATCTCCAGGCAATCTTCCCCGCGAAGGGCCACTATACCCATCACTTTCCTGGTCCCGATATCTAAAGCAAATATTTCTTCTTTCATAAACCGATTATCTTTAAAATTTTCTTAATGCTGTCATATTCCAGCAAGAATATTACGTAAAGCGGAACCTGGATATCCTCGATCATCAGGTTATTTTCGATCGGCAGCAGAAAATGAACCCCCTGGTCGGTAAACTTCTTGATCATCATCTTATTAAGCCGGTCCATCCGGTCAACTATAGTCTGGGGTATCGAAGGAATAAGCTGATGTAATTCCAAAAGCTCTCCTACGGCATTAAGATAAGAACCGGATAGAATATGCGCGGTTTCCGAAAGAGCGGAAGCTTCCATAATATTAAGCAGCTGGGTCGAACCGACCGGCCTTTTAAGCAGAATGTCGATCATCATTAAAGCGCTCTTCTGGGAAAATAGTACAACTATACTGCCGGCCAAAGCGCCCAGGATCTTCAGGTCCACAACCAAACTTACCTCGTCAGGCTCGATAAGAAATTCCGTAGCGGTTATTCTCTCCGAAGAAACCAACTTTACCTGCGGGACGGAGATAGTAACTCTTTTAGCCAGAATCTGGCTTAAAGCCGTTGCTGCGGACCCGCCGCCGATGGTCCCGATCTCCCTTAAAACATCCATCTGCTCATGGTTCAATTTCGGATTTTCCATTTGTCCTACCCCTCAATTTAAACTACATCAAACTCATTATGTCCAGGATCAAAGCTACCCTGCCGTCTCCCAGTATCGTAGCGCCGGCAATACCCTTGGTGCGTTTGACCAATGCCCCGAGGGGTTTTACCGCGATATCCTGTTCTCCCAGAACCTGAGATACTACCAAACCCATAGCTTTCTTGCCGTATTCGACAATAACCAAAGACAACCTGCCGTCGCCGTCCTCCGGCTTGAGCTTTGAACTCGCCACTCCCAGAATCTTATCCAGCCTGATAATCGGAATGACTTCATCCCTTACCTTTATCACTTCAAAATTTTGCAGATATTTTAATTCCTTTTTGGAAATCTTGATCGTTTCCCTGATATTCATAAGGGGCACGGCGTAAATCTCTTCCTGAACCTTGACCAACATTGCCTTGATAATGGCTAAGGTCAACGGCAGAGTCAAAATGAATTTACTGCCGACATCCTTGGTGGTCTCGAAATCAACCCGGCCGCCTAAAGCCTCGATCTTAGACTTGACAACGTCAAGACCCACGCCGCGCCCGGAGATATCGGTTATCTTAGCCGAAGTAGTAAATCCCGGCAAAGCGATCAAGTCCAGGATCCTCTTCTCATCCAGATCTTTGGTTTCTTCTTCGGTTATCAAGCCTTTAGCTAAAGCTACTTTTTTTACCGCTTGAAAATCTACTCCCCGCCCGTCGTCACCGACCTCGATAAAAATCTGCCCTTTCTGACGGCTGACCTGGATGGTCACTTTCCCGCGGGGGCTCTTTTTTTTCTTGATCCTGTCTTCCGGAGTTTCCAGGCCGTGGTCGATAGAATTCCTGACTAAATGCAAAAGCGGATCGCTGATCTCATCCAACACCACCCGGTCAAGCTCTATTTCGCTCCCCAATATCTCCAGATCGACCTCTTTATTCTGTTTTCTGGCCACGTCCCTGACTACGCGGGGGAACGCGTCGAGAATATAAGCGACCGGAAGAAGCCTGGTCTGCATGACTTCATCCTGCAGGGTAGTGATCAAGCGGTCCAGCATAAACACCACCTCTTCCAAGGGTTCGATCTTATAAGTCTGGACGGTCTGGGCAAGCCTGATCTTAGCGATAGCCAATTCTCCCATCAGGTTCATGATCTTATCCAGTCTCTCGACCGGAATACGCATGCTCTGGATTTTTTTAACATAAACCGGGCCGGCCTGCGCCGAGGCTGTTTGAACGGTAGACTTAACTTCGGCCGCGGTTTTCTCTTGCACCTCGGCTGAAGATACGACGACCTCTTCTATTTCGGAAATACTCAAAAGCTCCTGACGAATAATCCTCTGATCCTCCTTAGATGCCAGAAACACGGTAAAAAAGAATTCAAACTTGCCTTCTTTAAGATTTTCAACTTCCGGTACGGACTTTAATATTTCCCCCAGCTTGCGCAAGTTAGTGATCACCAGGAATGCCCGGGCTTCTTTCATCACGCAATCGTGGTTTAAAGTAATGACGATCTTAAAAACCTGAAAGCCTTTATCCTGGGCCTGACGGACGGTTTTAGTTTCCGATTCACTGAAAGCGAATTTATCCCCGGAAGCAAGAACGGATTTAGCGGCAGCGGTTAACCCCTCATCGACCTCTTTATCTTTAATGAGCAGGAATTTCTTCAGCCTCTGGGTTACCTCGCCGATATCCACTACCGAAGGCTTATTGACTTTTATCTCTTCCAGAAGCTCGCCGATAATATCCACCGCGGCGAAAAGAATATCAATAATCTCGGAATTAAGCTTCCTTTTCTTGTTGCGAACCTCATCCAGAAGATCTTCCGCCAGATGGCAGAGCGCAGTGAGCTTATCGTAGCCCATGGTCGCGGACATGCCTTTTAAAGTATGGATTCCCCGGAAAATTTCGTTAATGGAAGGCGAGTCGGCAGGATTCTCTTCGATCTTAACAAGACATTTACTGATATTGCCAAGGTACTCCTGGGACTCGGAAAGAAATAACTCTTTGTAACTGTCTTGCATATAACTCCTTTTAAGAATGCAGTTTTATTTATCAATAGAGCGTAAAATAAGCTCCAGCCCTTCGGGATTAGGAATAAGGAAAAAATGACCGGTAACCGAAGCTGTAGGCTCCTTGAATTCCGATTCCACCAGAAGCGCGAATTCCGACTTGCAGCTGAGTTCGATAAGGATATAATCCACTATCGCCCCAGCCATATCAATAATCAATTCGGGTACCGTAGGAACCAGCCCTAATCCCACAAAACTTCCTAAAGCGCCGAGGTAAGCGTTGGCCAAAATAACCCCGACCTCCTTAAGCGCTGACCGCTCCAGATCGGTCATGATACTGGAGTTGGAAACCTGCTTGCCGGTCAATAACGACGCCAGGGCAATCGCGTCTTTCTGAGAAAATATGAAAATGATATTGCTGGGCAGATCTCCCAGCACCCGAAGCATCAGCCCCACGACCAGCTGATCCTCCCCACCCACAGCCTGAGGCACTTCCTCTATGGGTATAAAGAGTATCCGGGGTACAACTATGGATATTTTCCTGTCTAAGAGCTGGGAAAGGGCGGTAGCGGCATTGCCGGCACAGATATTCCCGATCTCCTTAAGCGCAAGTTTTGATTAAGTTTCAAGATATTCTTTACCGCTTCCAGGAGCCTTATTGGCTGAACAGGTTTGGTTACGAAATCTTTAGCCCCGGCACGGATGGCTTCCACGACCAGAGACTGCTGGCCCATAACTGAACAGATAATTATACACGCCTCAGGGTCAATCTTGATGATCTCCCTTACCGCGCCTATTCCGTCTAGCTCCTCCATCATGGGCATAACAATGTCCATGGTTACCAGATCAGGCTTTATGGTCTTATATTTCTCCACCGCCTCAGTAGCGCAAGAAGCTTCGGCGCAGATCTCAAAACCTTCGGCAACCAGTATTTTCGCCAGCATCTGACGCATGAAGATTGCGTCATCAACTATCATTATTTTTTTCATAGTAGGTTATTTAATTAGAGAACCCCTCTAAGAATTATAAAACACCAGGATTTTATGTCAAGCAAAATCGTAGAACGCTTCTTAATTCTAACTTATTTTTAGCCTTTGGGTTGCAAAAATTTACCTTTAAAAAAAGCCCTCCGGGTTTTAGCCCGGAGGGCTTAAGAAAAGCGGCTTTCCAAAAGTTTAAACGGTTATTTTGTGCAAAGCATTGTCTGGTTCAAGTCGCCCGTATTCTCGTTATAGGCCGTGCCCCAGTTCGTGACGCTCTCATTAAAAATATGGGTCTTGTCGGGCATCTGTTGATTGGAAAAAGCAAAATTACCGAATCCCGGTGTCGTTGCGTTCAAAGAAGCTGCGGTAGGAAATCCTGTACCATTGCCGCTGGTCACGCAATCCGACTGTGTTCCCGAAGGACAGCCCACCGTGGCGTTGCCGTCGGCAACATTGAACTTAGCATACCAGCCGGATATACCCGTCCTGATCGCTCCCACATCAGCCTGGCAACGGGCGATCCGCGCCTCATCCCTTAAATCCATAAACCTGGGAATAGCTACTGCCGCCAAAATACCGATGATAACGATAACCATAACTAATTCGATAAGCGTAAAACCGGTCTTTCTCATCACAACACCTCCATTTTTGTTGAGTTTAACATACCCATACTTTTTGTCAAGCAAAAAATTAAATGAGCGCATAAGTTGTGGAGCCAGCTACTACATACGCTAAGCGACATCAACTTATAAGCGCGAATTTACTCCGAGCGCGTGAGCAAATTCCCAGAGGAATTTGCGAACGTTTACGCGAGAAGGAGACAAACCAAATCCGCGAATGTTTGCCGAGGGCGAGATACGCTACTCCGCGAAATAATAAGCCATCAGATCCAAAGTGACCGGCTGGTAAGGAAGCGTGCTGGTTTCCCGGTCGATCTCAATTTTCTCGACGGTAACGATCCTCTCCAAATCCTTCAGATCTCCTAGGAACTTAAGCGTCTGGGAGAAAGTAGAATTGAACTTCATCTGGAAATACACCGGAACAGGGCCTGATCCCGGAACTACGAGAACGGGTTTGCTGTCCTTTGAAGCTAAGGCACTTACAGATTTTAATTCAAAACTGATCTTACGCAACCCCAGCTTATTGGCCGAGCCGGTAATGGTCTTGATCAGCCCCAGCGGCTGAATATCGCCCACCACCACGCGCTTTTTCATTTTGTTCTCTTTTAGTTTTAATTCCTGGCTCTTTTTTTCCAATTCTCCCATTTTCCTGCTGGCGGTCTGGGCTTCTTTGAGTTCTTCTTTTTTGGCATCCAATTCTTTTCTTACTGTCTGGTGGGACTGCATTTGCAAAATAAAGAAAAAAACAACTAAAAGCGCAACTAACCCCATTCCTAGCCACATCAATAATGGAAGCCATTTTTTCATAAACTTACCTTTTGATTTTACCGGCCAAACCCGGCATTATTCCAATTTTCTTTTCTTTACCTTACGCCCGGTCTTATCTGCGGATAATATAGGTCTATTTTTGCCAAACACGGGTTTCGCGTTAGCCGCATCCGACGTAGGTTTATAATCGGAAATACTATCATTACTTCCCGCAACTTTTTCCGGCATCTCCGTTTTTGTTTCTTTCGCCCCGGGAGGATTCGTTTCAACTACTGCGGTTTTGGGCACATTTACTATTTCGGCGGACAATTTAAATTCCCGATTCTTCCCCTGAGTCAAACGCAACCCCTCTTCACCGCCTCCCGAACTTAATTCCGGAGAAATTTCTTCCAGCTCGATCGTTGGAACCGCCACATTCGAAAAAAAACCGGTTTTAGCCAGTTTTTTCTTGAAATCCGCGATGCTTTGGCTGGCTTCTTCGTAATCGGCGAACACGCTGCCCTCAAGCTCAATCTTATTGGCGGTCAAAACACATTTACTTAAAACAATTTCTTCAGGCAGTGCTTTAGCCATATCCTTTAGCGGCACAGCGAAATCAGGACGGACTTTAAGCAGATCATCGATCTGCTGGCTGAGTTGCTTGATTTTTCCCTGATTTTTATCCATCACCTTGAGATTTTCCGAAACCCTTTTAACTTTGCCCAACTTCTTTTCAACTGTGCGGATATCCCACTTAAGCATCTGGCTGGATAAAAACATCTGTACCGCCGCCAGGATAAAAACTCCGATAAAACAGATCCCGACGATCAAAAATATCATCCGTT
>JAPLLS010000033.1 GCA_026387435.1 Candidatus Omnitrophota bacterium | reverse complement strand
AACACCGCCACGCCCAACACCGCGCAATTAGTAGTGATCAAAACAAGATAAATTCCAAAGGCTCGGTAAAGCGCAGGTACTTTTTTCCTGACCACCATTTCAACTAATTGGACAAATGCGGCAATTATTAAAACAAAAACCAAAGTACGCAGATAGGTTAATTGTAATGGGATCAATAGGAACCTATATGCGAACCAGGTCAATGCCGAAGATGAAGTGGTGACAAAGGTAACTGCCATGCTCATGGCAAACGCATTTTTGGTATCTGTAGATATTCCCACAAAAGGACATAACCCAAGGAAACGGGCTAAGATCACATTGTTAATGAATACCGACGAGATAAATAAAGCTAAAAGTTTACTAAAATCCATATGCTGCCCCCGGTGAAAGAATAGTAGAAGACTATTTTTTTTCTTTATCCTGTTGGTCTTTCGAATCCTTATCCGGTCTATTGCCACTTATAATGACACTCGCAAAAAAAACTACAACCGCACATAATCCCACATAAACAGGCCAATCTCGACTAAGATCCACTGTCATAATGAATTCCTTTCTTTTTTGATTTTATTTGTTCATTTTCTTATTCAACGTATACATAAATACGAAAAAGCCAATGATCGCGGCAACCAGAATGACCAGGGCTATTACATTCTTGACTGATCCAGGCATAGACACCTCCTCATGCTATAACGCGCCCGATTTTTTGGCGTCAGGTTTTGTTTTCTTCTTACCCGAGTTTTTCGGCTTTCTGCTATTCATTTCCATGCAAACGATTGAAAAAATTATTGCCAGAGCCAAAACGCCCAATTGTTGCAGTACAATTTTTGACATTTAGGTTTTACCTTTCTTTATATCAATAACCCGATTATTAAACTCTAGGAATTTATCATAAAATTCTTCTATTCACCGAACTCCGCAAACCAAAGAAAAAATAAACCATAAAACTACGAAACTGATACATGTCCCCAGCGTTACAATAACAAACTTCATTTTTCTCCTTTTTTGTTTATTTATTAAAGTTCTCCTGTCCATCAAACTCCGTGAGTCAAAGCAAAAATAAAACATAAAATCCCTAAAAGTATACATGTCCCTAGCGTTATAAAAACAAACCTCATTTTTTCTCCTTGTTTTGTTTACCTGCATTATTAACCGCTACAAATACACCACGTCTTCTGCGTGATATAAAGAAAGGAACAAAAGCATGTAATCCTTAAGATGCCGGGTAAGCAGAAAGTTGTTCCTAACGTGTTCCCTGCCGTTTTCACCCATTTTGCGGGCATATTCCGGGTTATTCAGTAATTGCTTGACCGAAAAAGCAGCACCATCTATCGAACGGCACAAAAGGCCGGAATACTTGTTTTTAATCTGCAGAGGAATTCCGCCTACATGCGAAGCAACTACAGGTTTTGCTTTCCAGAGGGCTTCGGAAACAGTCAAACCGAATCCTTCCCGCAGGGATTTCTGGAGTATCACGTCCGACGCGCGCTGAAGGGCATTCACATCAATATCATTTTGAGGAAGAAGCAGTATATATATATCCTTGTCCTTGCCCGCGCGCTCCCGCACTTCCTCAAGGACCTGGACGCTTTCCGGATCGTCAGCAGCGGTTCCTCCGGCGAGTATCAACCGGCAATCGATATATTTCTTAACTCTTTTATAGACCTCGATCACTCCTACCGGATCTTTGAGCCTGTCAAAACGTGAAATTTGAGTTATCAGCGGTTTGTCCTTGAGGATACCGTATTTTTTAAGCACCCCATCAATCGTTTCTCGCGATAACTCTTTATTCTTGTCGCTTAAAGGATCGATTGACGGGGGAATAAGGAATTGCCGCACCGGCAAAGGCCGAGAGAAAGACGGAGCGGAAAAAACCGCCGAGTCGTAGCGCGGGATAAATTCCATCAAAAAATCCCAGACCTTTTGCTGTGGTTCGGAAACATCCACGTGGCAGCGCCAGATCCATTTATTGGATGTTTTTTTCGCGATCAAAGCAATCGGCTGAGGGTCGTGGATGAATACAATGTCTCCGTAGATATCTAATTCGGCCAGATTGCTTTGGCTGGTCTGCATAAAGATCTTCAAATCGTCTTCAGTGATATTCTCGGCCCTGCCGTGCAAAGCATTATGGAATTTTTTAGTGACCGCGAAGAACTTGTCACCGCCTTTAATGACATCCCACCGTGCGATAATTACTAACTCCTGAAGATAAGGGATCATTATGTTTAAAATCTCGGTCACCCCGCCTCCTACCGGGGTATAATTGATATTCTGAACGACCTTTCCCTGAAGCTTCCCGGCAAGAAGCTTCAAGTCGTCGATTATCGGCTGGCCTACAATAGGTATATACTCATTAAGTCTTGACATATCCCGTCCTGACTATCGAAATGATCCTTTTGCGTAATTCTTCCATAGTATAAGTATAGGGGTCCAGGCGCGCGATCTCATCCGCGATATCACTGCAGCCCAGCGCGTCTTCCATCCATTCCGAGAAGTCGTTAGTCGGCCGCTCCAGCCTCAGCCGGGCTTCAAAAACGTGGAAATAGATCGAATTAATGGTTATCTTTTCCAGAATCCCCATAAACTCTTCCAGATTATTCGCGACATGCGCGGTAGGTAAAATGAAGCTGACCGACTTTATGAAATGAAATTCCTCTCCCGCTCCCGCAAACCTAAGTTTAGACAACGGTTTTTCCTCAAGGTAGGTTTCGATCGTCGCGATGAGCTGTTCCCGAAGACTGCGGATGGTGGAGAACCGAACGGTATCAATACTGGCAAGCCGCTCCGCCAGTTCATCTTCTCCAATAACCTGAGCGATCCAATAGGCAAAATCGTTCGGCGGCTCCGGCGAAAGATATTGATGCTGTTCCAGAAAATGGTGAGTGTGATGGTAAATGCACGTCTATGGACATAATACTCGCGGCAATAGGAGTATTGGCGGCGCCCGCCAATAAAGCCACCAGCCCCAATGCCGAAAAAGTAGCTATATCCAGATTGAACAATTGGGCAAAGAAATTACCGGACGTGCTCCCGACAAAAAATATAGGCGTAACGATCCCTCCGCTTCCTCCGGAATTAAGCGTCACGCTGGTAAAAAGCGTCTTAAGCAAAAAAGCGAACCCGCTGACCTTACCGCCCTGCAGACAATTTTCGATCGTATTCAACCCCAGGCCTAAATACTGCGTCGAGAATAAGCAGGCCATAACGACCAATAAAGTTCCGCCCATAGCCCCTTTTAAAGGGCCCCACACGTGGATCGCATTGAAAAATTTGCTTCCCAGCTTCAGCAGTTCGATCAACAGGAACGAGATTAACCCGAAGAATATCCCGGCGATGATCACCTGCATAAAAAACAGTTGCCCGAAGGCGGGGACAAAATTAAGCGGATGATAAAAATAGCTTACTCCGAAAGATTCCGAGACATGAAAACTGATAATTCCCGCGATAAAAGACGGAAGAAGAACATCATAGAGCAACCCACCTATGAACAAAACTTCCACTCCGAATATCGCTCCCGCTATCGGCGTTCCGAACACGGAGGCGAATCCGGCGCTTATTCCGCAGATAACGAGTTTTCTTCGATCAAAGCCGTCAAACCTGAATATCCTCGCGAAAAGAGAAGCTAATCCCGCTCCGATCTGGGCACAAGGCCCTTCTTTTCCCGCGGATCCGCCGCTGGCGATAGTAATGACCGTCGCCAGAAGCTTTACAGGAACAACTGAAAAGTTGATCTTTGAATCCTTCTGGTGAATAGCCTCAATTACTTTTTCCGTGCCATGCCCTTCCGCGTCAGGAGCGATGTATTTAATAATTAACGCGCTCGCGAAAAAAGCGACGGGCATAAACAAAAAATAATAACTATAGCGCGAAAAAGAGACAGTGCTCCAATTTAACGCCTTTAAGAATATCGCCGTGGATATCCCCACAATACAACCGATAATAACGGATAAACACACCCACTTCCCAACAGTTAATATAAGCAATGATTGCTCATAAAGTCTTTTTTTCATCGTCCGCCTTCTCAGTCAAAATTTTCCTTAAAAAAACCAGGACTTGGTTCTGATCTTTCAGATAATACTGCGCCGCGGTCTGGTCGCCGGGCTTGCCGACAAAAATCGTCAGGCCTTTGCCCTTGAGTGCGGTAAAGGCGTCTTCGTCGGTGGCGTCGTCGCCGATATACACGGGGATCGCTTTTTTGCCGGCGAAAACGAATTCCCAGCGGGCTAAAAGCCAGAGCACTACTTTCCCCTTGTTCCAGTTTATCGGAGGCCGTATCTCAAAAACCATTTTTCCCCTTTTTACCCTGATCCGGTTTCTCGCGACATGATGGACCAACGCCTCACGAACAGCGGTGCGCAGGGCTATCAGCTTTCCGGGAGATACCATTCTGAAGTGCAGGGATAGACTTAAGCCTTTGTCTTCGATAAAAGATCCTTTAAAGACGCTAAGCACATAGGCCAGTTCGGTCTTGACTTTATCAAGGATGGCGCGGAATTCATCGAACTCAAAAAAGACATGCTTAAGTTTGGGCCCCTCGATCTCCAGCCCGTGGTTGCCGACGTAAACCAGGTTTTCAAGGCCTACTTTTTCTTTGACGTCGGACAGTGCCCGGCCGCTTATGATGGCGATCTTACAGGATTCGTTTTCCGATAATTCCCTAAGCAACCCCCGGGTTTCCGCGGACAAGATGGCCAGTTCCGGCCGGGAAACGATCGGCGTTAATGTCCCGTCATAATCCAGGAAGAGCATCAACGCTTTTTTTCCCATCCGCTTCTTCACGTTTTCCCATTCCGACCAAAGCTTCTGCATTTTACACCTTCTTAAGCGCGGTCAAGTCGGTAATTATGTTAGCGGCCCAGCGGTAGACATTGTTCTCCGAGACGATCTTTCGCATATTCCGCATGCGTTTCTGTTTTTCCTCGGCGGGCATTTCGATGGCCTGGCGGATGCTGTCGGCGAATTCCTCGATGGAATAAGGATTGACCAGGATCGCGTCGGTAAATTCCCTGGCCGCCCCGGTAAATTGACTTAAAATAAGGATGCCTTGGCAATCGCGTTTCTCTGCCACGTATTCCTTGGCCACCAGGTTCATCCCGTCGTGCAGGGAACTCACGATGCAAAGGTCAGCCATAGCATAGTAAGGCGCGATTTCGTCCGCCGAGAAATGGCGCTTCAGATACAGGATCGGCTTCCAATTACCGTCCATATGTTTCCAGTTCTTCTTCTCGACAAGCTCGTCGATCTCGGCGATAAGGTCGTGGTAACGTTTGATGTGGGTACGGCTGGGAGCGGCAAGCTGCACGAATACGAATTTCTTGCGGTATTGCGGGTTCTTTTCCAGAAAACGGTCAATAGCCAGTATCCGCTCAACGATACCTTTGGTGTAGTCGATACGATCAACCCCTACTCCTACGATCATGCCCTGAAGGTTGAATTCCTGCCGCAATTTTTCTATCTGCTGTTGCTGTTCGGCCCCGGAACCGCCTTGATCAGAATGGCCGTTGATGCTGATGGGAAATGCCCGGACGAACGTTTCTTTCCCGGAACGCACCACACTGAACTTCTCAGTATCGACCCGCGACTCCAGAAGCCTGTTCGCGGTATCCAAGAAATTATTGCAGTGATTCTTGACATGAAAACCGATCAGGTCGCAACCGAGCATCCCTTCAAGGATCTCTTTGTGATATGGGCAGATCTGGAAGGCTTCCGGAGTTGGCCAGGGAATGTGCCAGAATAAAGCGATCTTCGCGTCCGGACGCTTTTCTTTGATCATCTCCCCTAACAGGGTAAAATGATAATCCTGGATGAAGATGAACGGGCTTTGCGCCGGTAATTCCTCCAGGACGCTGTCAGCGAATTTTTGATTTACTTTTTTATACATCAGCCAGTCTTCCTCGCGGAAGATCGGCCTGGTGTGAGTATTGTGGCATAATGGCCAAAGTCCCTCGTTGGAGAATCCATAGTAGTACCCGTCCTCCTCCTCTTTAGAAAGCCAGACCCTTTTCAGGATGTAGCGATTGTCTTCGGGAGGAACCCCAAGTTTATCTTTGGAGTTAACAAACTTTTTGTCGGCATTGCCGCCCCCGTGCGAGATCCAAGTCCCGCCGCAGGCGCAAAGTATGGGATGAATGGCAGTAACGACCCCGCTTGCCGGGCGGATACAAGAAACAGTTCCTGTGGCCTCATCCATAACATGCATAAAAGGTTCCCGGTTAGAAACAACAAATAAAGCATTGTCCCCCAGTTTCGCGTTGATAAGATCCCGCAGTTTCGTTTCCGTCCAGAGCTCCTCTTTCTGCAGGCGTTCTGAAGCCACATCTGACATTGTTTTGCGGGCGACTCTCAGGCTTAAAGCGACTTGCTCGACCTCACTGGCCAGTTTTCCCAGTTCACCCTTTTCTTTGATCGGATGATTAGCGTCGGTTTCGCCTTTCTGGAAATGCTTGAACCATTCCGTCAACCGCAGCACCGGAAGCACGAAAATCTGCTTGTGCAGGAACATCGAGATCAAAACGATCAGGACGACCAGGATGATCAAGGTACTGCTGATCCTGCGCCATAATTCAGCAAGGCGGGTAAAAACATATGAAGTATCATGGATAACCTCTACTAATCCAATGACGGAATTATTATCACCAACAATGGGCAGCACATAACTGTAAACGGTATATTCCTTAAACTGCTCAATCTCACCTCGAGGCTCTTTTGTCTGAAGAACTTCACGCAGGTATGGCTTTTCTTTTTCCTTCCAATCAAGAAACCTGCTGGTTATGGCAAAAACCTTCCCTTCTTTATCGTAAATGACACACCCCTGCAACCTCTCCCGGGTTTGGAACTTCTCAACCAGATAATTTGCGTTTTTCAGATCGTTATTTTCAAGGACATGTTTGACTGACAACTCCATGCTCTCGGCGATAGACTTGGCCTTGCGCTGAACATCGTCAATGAGTTTTTCTTCCTCAAACCGCACCTGAATAGTACCGAAAATCGTAAAAGCCGCGCCGATAATAATCAAGATCGGAAGAATAAACAACAGTATTTTTTTCATAATAAACCTCTCATTCCCAAATAAAAAAGCCATCCTGCAGCAAACCTGCAAGATGGCGGCCCGACCATCTGAATCCTCCAGAGGCAATTAGCCCCCAGACCCTATGAAATAATTAGATCAAATAAATTTCCCACCATTTATCATACTAAAAAACAAAAATGCCATCTCGCAGTAAAACCTGCAAGATGGCGGCCCGACCATCTGAATCCTCCGGAAGCTTTTGCTTCCGGACCCTTTGTTTATTATTCTTTTATTATTATAGACTGATTAACAAAACTTGTCAATGTCTTTACCTTATCTCTTTGTTGCTTGTGGCTCATCGCGCATGGGCACTTGTTGGACACATTAGCAACTAAGAATTTTTATTGTTCTCGTAACTACTTATTTTACAGCAGGTTATAAACACCTCAAAATTTATTCGGAGAGGCTGGGATTTGAACCCAGGGACCCGGTTTCCCAAGTCAACTCATTAGCAGTGAGTTGCATTCGACCACTCTGCCACCTCTCCAAATTATATAACTACACTATCCTTAGATACTTGCGAATGTATGCCTTAGGCCGGGGAAGCGAAAGTTTACTATACCAGATTTTTTTATTGCTGTAAAGAAAGAAGTTCTAACATTTCCGCTTCAATTCTAATAATTTTTTGTAGACCAATCTACCAACTTTTTATTATTAAACTTAAACTCGTAAGAATCGAATGGATCCCACCCAGTTGTTACCTTAGACCTCACTCCCCAAGTTATACTTTGTATGCCTCCTGCGTTTGATACTTTATAAATATCATGCTTTGTAGATGGGCTTCTGCCAACAACCTTTACAACCTTATCGAAACTCATACCTTCATAAAAAGCACCAGAAATATATGCGGATTTTATTCTTGGGCCTGTCTCCATTGCACACCCGCTTACCAATATCGCTATAACGAATAGATAGATTAGTTTTTTCATTTATTTTCACCCCAAGCAACTATTCCTAACCCCCATTACCACTCCTTTGTGGCTGTAGGCTTATTATAGCACTTCCAGGGGATCATTTAATCCTTTTCTTGGTCTATAACCTTCCTGGTCACCTCTACTATAACAACGTAATAAGCAGAGAAATCTAACAAGAATATTTTCAAAAAAAAGAGCTGAACGGTTAAGTCCAGCCCTGTGGGGTATATATTGAACGAATTAATCACGAAATTTGCGGACTATTACATCCAATATAATGACTAATATAACGAAAATAGAAAAAAGCAGAACATTACTTTTGTCGTATATCAATCCTATAATAGCCAAAAATCCGCATATCACAGCCAAAGCCCAGTCGATACGTTGAGAGAATACCTTTTTAATCATTTACCCCTCCTTTTTTACAATTATACCACTTTCATTTCAAAATAAGAAACAATTTAGTAAGTAGGTTAGGAAGCCTAAAGTGAGCTGCATTCGACCGCTCTGCCACCTCTCCAAACTCAATAATGTCATTATTTTCCCTTGATGCGTTTATATCTAAAGAATTCCTTTAGTAACTGCGCGCAATTTTCTTTCAAAACACCCTTGGTAACTTTGATCCGGTGATTCAGCTTCTTATTATGCGCGATCTCGAAAACCGATCCGCAGGCTCCGGTCTTAGGATCATCGGCGCCGTAGAATAAATTCTTTACTCTGGCCAGGACCATCGCTCCGGCGCACATGCTGCAAGGTTCAATTGTAACATATACCGAAACCTCATTCAACCACTTTGAGCCCAGCGAACTTGCCGCCGAAGTCAAAGCCAGCATCTCGGCATGAGCGGTAGGGTCTTTGAGCATTTCCACCTGGTTATGGCCGCGTCCGATGATCTTGCCCTGATGCACGGCCACGCAGCCGACCGGGACTTCGTCTTTGACAAACGCTCGATGCGCTTCTTTTAAAGCCTCCCGCATGTAAATCTCGTTCAATTTGCTCACGGTCTACCAATTAAAAGTGCGCCCAGCTGGAGTCGAACCAGCAACAACCAGCTCCGTAGGCTGATGCTCTATCCAATTGAGCTATGGGCGCGAATATTATGGTCTGGTGTCCAAATAGTGCCTAAGATCATGGAAGTGAAAAATGATTATACCTGCTTTTTGGCATACTGTAAAGAGGGAAATATAAAGGGCGTCTTCTTGATATACTCCCTGTACTCGGAAGAATATTCCGCCAGTTCTTTTTCTTCAAGATGAGCGCGGTAAAAAGTGAGCGGGATCGTGATCAAAGTGAGCAGAAGATTGTATGCCTTTGGTTCCAACAAACATAATGCCAGCCAATTAATGACATACCCTAAATATATGGGATGGCGGACCTGGCGATAAAGCCCTTGGGTTTCAACTTTTCTCACCTGCACAAATATACCGAATGAGCGCTTCAGATTCAAGGTGGCCATGGTCGAAATAAGTATCCCCAGCAACGCAAAAAAGACGCCGAAAATACGCAAGCTCAACAAGTAATTTTCGGAGAACAAGACGGAATTCCACTGCGGGGGTAAGCCTTTTGAGAAGCTATACATCAAATAGAAAAAGGTGGTGATCAGCGGAATGAGAATATTCAATAAACCCTTTGGTGCGTGATGGAGGCTCTTGCGTATCAAAAATCCACGGCACAGCAAAAGATTAAATATCACTAACACGCATGAGTTAAAAATGCCGGAAATAAAACCGATGTCGTCTGAGGTATTTCGAAGTTACCGCAACCGGCCAAGGACTTCAAAGGTGCGAGGATACCTTAGGTACAAAGTGATCATTAACCTGCAGGCATAGTAAAAGAACAATAAAGGAAAGCAGACATTCTCAACCGCAATTGCGATCCCGCCGATACTAACCGTACTTTTGCCGACTCTCGCCATGCCTCCTGCTCCAGCCTATTTCCTTGCTCTTTTTTTACTAAGCTGCACTTTAAGATCTTCAATCTCCCGGCCGAGCTCTTCCAGCCGTTGTTCCTGCCTGTTCGCTTTAGCCAGCAAATCTTTTACCCCGGCCAGGGAAACTCCGGCCGAATCAATAAGATGCAGCTGGCTTTCCCGGGAACCGGTTTTAAAAAGGCTGTAAAAATCTTCCGCCATCGGGCCGATGTGCGTAACGGATCTATTGTCCGATTTATAATTCCAGCGTGGCACTTCCAGCTGGTCGATCTTTCCCAGGATATCTTCGAGATTTATCGCCGCGAAATTTTCTTTCAATGTCCGGCTTGAAGAAGGACAGGCCGGACAGATCCATGTACCATGTATATCCCATAATTTACCATCGGTCATCGAACCCGGGAACACAGTCCAATCATTGATCCTATTATTAGAAACAGTGATATCGCTTGGGCCATAGGCAAACCAATATACGCCTTGATTAGGCCGGATACATAACTTGGCGCCATTCTTACTATTGGTCCCGGTCAGAAAATCGTAGTAAGGGTCATTATAGAAGTGGCCGTTCAGGCCGTACATGCCAAAGCCCAAATACACTCTGTCCTTATAGGGAATGATATTAAAAATACCGGTTTTTTTACCGGCGATCATCCCTCTGACCATCAGCGGTCCGGTTAATTCTGTATCGGTTTCAACATGCAAAGTAAATAAGGGATTGACAGTCCCGATGCCGACCCGCGGATCCGGCGGGTCAGAAGTATTATGCGAGCCGTTGGGATTGACCAAGCGCATCACTTCCGAATAAGAACTGTGATAACCGCCGATATTAAAGCGGACATGATTGGTTTGATTGCCCACTGCCACCTCAAGATTTTCCGGGGAATATACTACGGAGGTCGAGTTAAGATATGACGTCCAGGCATTGTTAGGATAAAGATTAAAAAGAAGGGACTGCTCTAAGCCGCCAAGGTTCTTGGTAAAATTACCTACAGTAGCATTCGCTGATTGAGCATTCGACATTTGGACCACTAAAGGAAGCTCAGGAGTCTGGTTTCCGATGCCTACAAAACCGGTGTTATTATGTACGGCGAAGGATAATAGGTAGTGATCGTCAGGGATTCCGTAGAGTTGGTTTGATCCAGGCTCATTGAAGTTAGAGATAGGGCAAAAATACATAGCAATATCATTCTCTTCATATTATTTTCTCCCCTTAACGGAATACTTGCCAAGTTGCGCTCTTAAACCTTGGACTTCGCGTTCAAGTTCTTCAATTTCCTGTTCCTGAGCATTTATCTTTCCGGATAAAGCTTTTACCCCGGCCAAAGAAACTCCGGCCGAATCGATCAGATGCAACTGATCTTCCTGGGAGCCGGTTTTAAAGAGCCGGTTGAAATCTTCCGCAATCGGTCCGATGTGAGTAACGGATTTAGCTTCGGCTTTATAATTCCAGCGGGAAACTTCCAACCGGTCGATTTTTCCCAGGATATCATCGGGTTTTATTCCCGCAAAATTTTCTTTTAATTTCCGGCTTGAAACGGGACAAACACCGGCTACCAATGTACCATCCGCCTGCCATATCTGCTTCTCGAAAGCCTTATTCCATCCGCCGTTAGGATTAAGCGGTGGGCCTGTATAAGGAATATAATTATTGCCGGTTGTTGTATCTCCGGCATACCAGAAAACACCCTGAGAAGACGATATGATGAACTTGGCATAATGATGTTGAGGCTGCCCGGCCGGATATTCGTAAGGATCATTCACCCAGCCGCCTCCCTGTAAATAACACCCGTAGGTCAGATCCACCCATTCGTACCAGGGAGCAATACTAAAGATGCCGGTTTTAAGCCCAAAACTCGTGGCTCTTATCCCGAGCACGCTTTTATCGTCTCTCTTTGTATCGACTTGCAAAGGAAATAACGGAGTGCTATTGCCGATACCGACCCGCACATCAGGCGGGTCGGAGGTAAATCCAGTGCCGTTAGGATTGACCAAACGCATTACTTCCGAAAAGGGATCGGAAAAATTTCCGACATTGAACCTGATCGACCGGGTTTGATTTACCACTGTCAATTCAAGGTTTTCAGTGGGATCCCGGGGAGAATATATTACTGAAGTCGAATTCAGATAAGGTGCCCAGGCGTTGGGAGGATAAAGATTAAAAAAGAGATACTGGTTCGGAGAGGTGCCGTTAACGTGTCTGATCAAACTAACCACAGTAGCATTCGCGGGATCAGTATTAGACATCTTAACCGTTAAAGGAGCCTGGGGAGCCTGGGTCCCGATGCCTACAAAACCGGTGTTATTATTATAAATATTACCCACGCCGGTTCCATTCCAATAGGTATCATTGCCGCCGCCTCCACCGCCGCCGGCTAGATTAACCCAGCCGGTATTATTATAATAGAATATACTGTCCGAAGTATTATTATAGAACATCACCCCCCGGCTGGGAACGTTGGGAGCGCTGTCAGTCGGATTAAGCTTTAAATTCCGGTACACTCCGTAAGGAGAAGGAAAATATGTGGTGATAATCAGGGTTTCAGTGGAATTAGTTTGAGCCAGACCCATCGAAGCTAAGGAAAGCACAAAAATACAAAACCATACTATTTTCTTCATATTATTTTCTCCCCTTAACGGCTCACTTACTTCAGTTGCGCTCTTAAACCCTGGATCTCGCGTTTGAACTTTTCTATTTTTTGCTGCTGGGCATTTATTTTGCCGGATAAAGCTTTTACCCCGGCCAGGGAAACTCCTATGGAATCGATAAGGTGTAATACGTCTTCTTTGGAACCGGTTTTAAAAAGACGGTTGAAATCTTCGGCTACCGGCCCGATGTGAATAACTGATTTATACTCGGATTTATAATTCCAGCGGGATATTTCCAGTTGACTGATCTTTCCCAGGAGATCATCCGGATCCATTCCAACAAAATTTTCTTTTAACTTCCGGCTTGAAGCAGGACAGGTAGCGCTCACCCAGTTACCTTGTTCATCCCACAATACAAGTCCATTAGCGACATTCCAAGTAATTTTTCCACCGGGCCCGATCCCTGCGCTGTTATAACAACTCCATTTCACGCCCTCATCAGGTTCAATACTCAACTTCGCGCCTTCGTAGCTGGTCTTTAAGTTCAAAGACGGCCATTCGACATACTGATAAGGATCATGCATCCAATCTGTGTTCTTTAAATAACAGCCATACGCCAGATACACGGTATCCGCATAAGGAGTGATCGTAAACATGCCGGTTCTGTAGCCAGCTGTCATTCCTCTTATCATCAGCGGAGTGGTCATTTCCCTGTTTGTTTCAACATGCAAAGGAAATAACGGGTTTGTAGTCCCGATACCGACCCGGCCATCAGGCGCACCGCTGCCGGTAAGGTTTGCGCCGTTGGAATTGACCAAACGCATTACTTCCGAGTAGGAATCACCAAACCCGCCGACATTGAACCTGATCGAACCGGCTTGATTGCCGGCTGCCAGCTCCTGAGTTTCAGGAGGATCAGCACAAGTATAGATCAAGGTGGTCGAATCCAGATAGGATGTCCAGGTATTGGGAGGAAACAAATAAAAAGAAAAGAATTGGTCCGGAGAAACTCCGTTAACATGTTTAATGAACCTGGCTACAACGGGATCAGGCTCTTGAGCATTAGAATCAGAATACTGGACCGTTAAAGGAGACTGGGGAACCTGGGTTCCGATGCCCACAAAACCGGCGTTAGTATTATAAATGTGGTGCGCGCTGGTCTCGTTCCAATAGGTACCATTGCCGCCGCCCCCTCCGCCGCCGTTCAGATGGACCCAGGAACTTGTCTTGTTATAATAAACAATGTTATCTGAGCTATTATTATAATACATCACCCCGGGGCTCAAAGCAGTTCCGCCTGGCTCGGTATCCGAAGGATTAAGCTTTAAATTCCGGTACACCCCGTAGGGCGAAGGATAATAGGTACTGATAGTCAGGGATTCAGTGGAGTTGGATGCGGAAAAACAAACGGTTGCTGCGGATAGGATGAAAATGAAAATCATCAAAATTTTTTTCATTTCTTTCCTCTTCTTTTAAAACACCTAACTTTTTTTCTTAAGGATCACATCCATAACCTGCGGTTCATCCGCCCGGTATCCGTCAAAATCTGAAATATTCTTGTCGCTGATGACCAATAAGCTTTCTTCGGCTTTGCCTTTATCATGAAAAAAATATTTATTATCTTTTATTTCGTTATAGGATAAAACCCAGTAAACCAGCCGGTCGATCCACACCCCGATCAAGACTATAACTTCGCAGGATTCGATCCTCAGTTGGCGGAAATTCATCTCGAATGGTTTTCCGGAATCATAATGCAAAGCTTTGTCAAACCGGCCTCCCTCTTCCTGGATATCCACCGCCCTGCAGGCTCTTGTCCCTATTTTTATATTATCGAATAAAAGGTCATATTGCCCGCAAAAAGACGGATCAAAAGTTTTATTCGGCTCTTTAAACCCCTTGTCCAGGGTTTTGAGCTGCTGTATGGCCCAGATCTCGCCGAAAACACGCGAACTGATCCCGTAAACCATTAAATATTTATTCAAAACCAGATAATGCTTTTTTAAAACTTCATACTGCTGTGCGGATAAAACTTTTTCTTCTTTTAATAGAGAAAGCAGTTTCTCGTATTTCTTGAAAGATAAAACCGGCAATAAACTCTTTAATTCTTTTTCTACGGACTCGGGATCTTCCCCTTTTAGCCGAGATACTATCGAATCAAGATACTCCTGGAATCGTCCTTCTTCCATACCCCCCTCCGATTAAAATCGTTGCATTTTTTTTATTATACCATTCAAACCAAATAACGGAAAAGTTTTTTTACTTGAACAAAATTCCTGTACATATATAATAGTAACTCCTCTATCTAACCATCCCTAACCAGGAGAATTTTATGTCAGAGAAGATCAAACAAATAGCCAAAAGGATCAAAGAATTACGCAAGATCTCCGGACTTTCCGTGGAAGCGGTCGCCGGAGAACCTTTGAACCCGGAAGTCTATAACCAGTTCCTGCAATTGACCGGATTAAAATTGATGGAAGGCTACGGCCAGACTGAATGCACTGTAGCTTTAGCCACCTATCCCTGGGTCACGCCCAAACCCGGGTCGATGGGCAAGCCCTCACCGGGGAATGTTCGACGGATATTACCGCGACAAGAAACTGACCAACTCGGTCTGGCATGACGGGGTTTATTACACCGCCAGCCCTGAGCTGGTAATCAAACTCCAGGAGCACGTGAAAAAGATCACCGCTCCCTACAAATACCCCAGGATCATCGAATTTGTCAGTGAATTGCCGAAAACGATCAGCGGAAAGATCCGCAGGGTGGAAATACGGGGAAAAAATAAAATTTCCTGATCTGACTTAACCTTTATACGGCTCTTCCCAGCGGAAGTGCAGATAAATCCTGCCCCAGCCCTTATCGGTTTTTTCCAGCCGGTGGTAAAACCGCCGGATCTCTTTTTTATTCAGAAAATTCAAAATGCGTTTTTTCACGCTGTCCACAGCTTCGCCGTAAGCGATCTCCACCAGTTCAGCTTGTTTATCCTTGGCTTCCTGGATGATCGCCTTTTAGCGGGTTTAGACTCATCCGCGTTTTTCCTCCTAGTCCGGGGCCGTTCTTCAGTCTTTCTCCAAGTCGACGGCCGCTCTTTAGTTTCTTGCTCGTCGCGCTGTCCGTAACTCCGCCTGGACCTGCGTTTCTTATCTCCGCCGGCAGAACGAAAAACCGGGCTGAACCATTTATCTTTTCCAAAATCTTTCTGGCCGTAATATTCCTCAGGGGCAACCTTGATCTTTTCCGGCAGCTTTTTCTTTTTTAAAGGAACATCATCCAGTTCCGATTTCGGCCGTTCCGGGCTGACATTAAGCGGCCGGCCCATGAATTCCTTGAGGTTTAAAGCGCTGATCGCGGCTTCACCTTGATTTCGCTCGGCCATCTCCACGAAACCAAAACCCCGGGACTTCTTCCCATTCTTCTCTTTTACGATCACGGCCCCTACTACCTGGCCAAAACCTTCAAAAAGCTTTTTTACATCTTCCTCAGTAGCATCAAATGACAGATTTCCCACAAAAATATTCATTTAAATCTCCTGTTTTAATTAACCTTGGAAAGACAGATAATCAGTCCAGCGGATTTCCGGTAATAGAAGTATTAGCGGTCAAGTTATACCTGATAACTCCTGAAGCGTCTAAATAGAAAAATCTGTTCCCTGTTATCCCGGCAGATATAGGCGAGGCAAAAGCCGAGAAACTCTGATAATTGCCGTTGGCATCCGCGCTTTCTCCGTTAAGGCTGAAAGTATAACCCTGTTTTATCCCTCCGGCCAGAACACTGTCAATATAAGGCGGTATCAAACCGGCGTAAAGCGAAGTTAGATTCTCGGGATAGCCGGGGTTGGAAGCCCTGTAAGTATGCGCGGCCGATGAAATCGTCTTCAGCGCCGCAATAGCCGCGGATTCGTTGGCTGCCAATCTTACCCTTAACATGTTCGGCGTAGCTAAAGCCGCCAACAAGGCAATGATCGCGACAACGATCATGATTTCAACGAGCGTAAACCCTTTCCTGGCCATTACCTTTTACCTTCTTTTTGTATTATTTTATCAATTGCGCCCGGGATTGTAAAGGGTTTTTAAGATTAGCGGAATACTTGGGGAGAGACAAAAAAAATTTCAAGAAGTGTTTTACAAGGAAGGAATTATATTAAACGCTTGAATCAATCGTGCATGTCGTTGGTTACTGAATACGCGCCTTTTTTTAATTCTTCTTCGTAGGCATCAAGGACTTTTTTCTGAAGAATCTCCCGGAAAGCCTGGGTTATCGGATGGGCGATATCCTTATGTTCCCCTTGAACATTAGGATCCACGGCCAAAGGCCTGGGCTGGACCGGCAATTGAGCGCCGCACTGATTACAATATTTAGAGCGCAGTTCGTTCTTAAAATTGCATTTAGGGCAAGGCTGTTTCACCTTGCGCGAAGGCATGGCGATAAATACCCCGTTTGTTCCCTGGATCACTTTAATATTGCGGACCACAAAAGCGTTGTCGAAAGTTACTGTCGCATAGGCCCTTAATTTCTTATCCGGTGAATCTTTGAGGAAGATCCTGACTTCAGTTATGTCCATAGCCTGTCTCCTTTTGCTGTGCCCCACACTAACTATCTATGATAAATGGTTAAACCCAAGATGTAAATGCACTAAAACCGCTTTCTTCTGACTTTTTTCCACTATATTTGAAGTTAAACCTGAAAATACACGAAAATAATAAGGGCGGGAGCCCTTTTTTCAAAGAACTGCCCGCCCTAAATTACGTAGCTGAAGTTAGCCGCTTCAAAGCATCCTTCATTTAACTCGCAAAAGCACTACGCAAATTTAATTCGCCGATCAAATGCAAGATCTCCTGGGTTTCTTGATCGCCCATTATATCCGTTTCTATTGGATCTTCGCCGCCGAATTTCTTGATGATTATCTCGTATCTTTCCTCTTTTTCTCCACCGTTAATTTTCATCATTGCCTCCTTGGTAAGACCGGCCATTGACCCCAGCTTCTTACTTCTTGACCGAAGTATACCAAAATAATGATTAAAAGAAGGTTAAATAAAAGTTAAATTTTTTAATCTAAAGCGGAAGGGTAACAATGAAGGTGGAGCCTTTTTGCGGCTGGCTTTTTACGGAGATATCCCCCTGATGGATCTTGGCGATGGACTGGGCAATGCTTAAACCCAGGCCGGTGCCCTTGTCCCCGGATTGATCCGAGTGATCCACATGGAAAAAACGGTCAAAGATCTTGTCCAGGTCTTCGGGGCGTATCCCCACTCCGTTGTCCGTTACAGCGACGTTCAATTTCTTTCCCTCGGTTTGAACTTTGATGGTGATATCGCCCCCCAGGCGGGTAAACTTTACGGCGTTACTTAAAAGATTAAGGAAAAGCCGGCGCAGATGCGGGGCGTCCGCCTTAATGATCACCGGTTTATCGGCATTGGCGAGTTTGACGGAAATATTTTTCGGAGCCGCCATTTTTTTAGCCTGCTCGAAAATTTCTTCGATAAAAATGTTGATAGCCAGCGGCTCGAAGTTGAATGCCGCAGGCTGGTATTCCAGCCTGCTTAGCAAAAGCAAGTCCTCGACGATCTCAAGCATCCCCTCGGTTTCTTCCAAAGTCACTTTAACCACTCTCTGGTATTCCTGGACATCGCGGGGCTGCATCAGGGCTAACTCCGATTCGCCCCGAATTATAGTCAGCGGCGTCTTTAATTCATGAGCCACATTGGAACTGAATTCAGCTATGTAGCGGAAAGATTCATCCAGCCGGGAGATCATCTCATTGAAAGCGTTAACCAGGTATTTCAGTTCCTCTTCGCCCCGCCCGGCCTTGACCCGGACACTCAAATCCTTATAAGTAATGTTGCTGGCGACTCTGGTCAAATCCATGATCGGCTTCAAAACACGGTCGGTGATCACCCCGCCAAAAAAACTGGCGATTATAAGGATCAAAGGGATGGTCAACGCGGCAAAGATCAATCTTCCGTAGAGGATATTAAAGACCGGTTTCCGGGAAACCCCGATCTGGATCAAATACACCTGCTTCTTCTTGTAATTGTAATAAAAAGGAATACTGACCATTCGCAGTTGGTAATCGCCCAGGTTAACATCTTTGTAGAAAAGCGTTTTTTTCCGGGCAGTGGCGATGTCGGAAAGGAACTCTGCAACCATCGCCGTGCCCATATTAGGCGAACAGACAACCGAGTCCCCGCGGTCAAGTCCGGCCAGATTGATATAGGCGTCCGCGAGGTTCTGTTTATCCCGCTTCTCCAGCCATGCTTTATCCACGTCAACCACTTTGGCCTGATTGGGGTGAGTGCCTTCCAGGCGGATAACTTTCCTTACCGCGAAATCGAATGCCCGTTGGTCGTTACCCAGCACTTCGAAATAAGAATTGATCGCGCTGGAAACCTCCTGGGCTTTAACCAGGATATCATTGTCCAGGTCGCGGTAAAGAGCGTAACGCAAGTTGTAATAATTGATGAACGTGTAGAACCCCAAGATCAAAGCCAGGATCACGGTATAAAACACGCTGATCTTGAATCTGATGGAATTTAATTTCATTTCTGTTATTCTTTGATTATGTAACCGCTGCCTCTTACGGTGCGGATAAGCGGCTTTTTAAAACCCTTATCTATTTTGTTGCGGAGATAGTTCATGTACACATCGATGACGTTGGTGAAGGAATCGAAATCCTCGTGCCAGACATGCTCGGAGATCATGGTCCGGGTGATGATCTTGCCCGAATTAAACATCATATACTCCAGCAAAGTGTACTCTTTGCTGGTCAACTCGATCTCTTTTCCCTGGCGGGTGACTTTATGGGTAAGCTGGTTCAATTCCAGGTCGCCGATGATTAAAACCGCGCCTTTATTCGGGGCTTTCCTGCGCAGCAGGGCCTGGACCCGGGCTAAAAGCTCCTTGAAAGCGAAAGGCTTAGCCAAATAATCATCCGCGCCGAAATTAAGCCCCCTGACTTTGTCGTCCGTAGTGTCTTTGGCGGAAAGCATGAGGATGGGCAGGTCGATCTTTTTAGCCCGCAGCTCCCGGCAGACAGAAATTCCGTCTTTACCCGGAAGCATGATATCCAGGATGAGCAGGTCGTACTCGTTGATCTCCGCCAGAAAAAGCCCTTTCTCGCCGTCATTAGCGACATCCACGACGTAATGAGCCTCCTTTAGACCGCGGGCGACAAACGAAGCGATCCGCTCTTCATCTTCAACCAATAAAATACGCATTGCTTATTTACTTTCCTTCATCAACACTGTCTAATTGCGGTGTCCCGAAAAAGTTAGTTGAATCGTAGATAGCATCTCCGGGGAACGCAGACCGCACGTAATCTGCGCTCGCCGCATACATACCGCAACCAACCACATAGTCTTTCCCCTGATTCCTGGCTAATCTGACGAATGAAGCCTTGATCTCTTCGATCTTCTTTCCAGGTTTCGGCCACAAATAAACCACCCAGCCCTGTTTACGCTTCTCAACCAGCTGGTTCATCGCGTATATGAAGGGAAACCCTGATGAATCCTTGTCATTGAGCATATCGGTACGTTCCAATTCCGGCCTGGTAGGATGCATTATCATCTGGCCGTTTAAGCTGTGCACCCAAACATACCCTTTTCCATCACCGAACCTGAACTCCCCGTTCGGGTCCTTTAATTTTGAAAATGCCCCCGTCCCTTCTTCTTCAATAAGTTTTGCCGCCGCTAAAACTTTTGCTTTGACCACTTCCAGTGTCAAATCTTGCGCAAAGACACCTTTCACAACAAAACACAAACAGAACACAAACGCGAAAACCCCTATTTTCCTAAACATACACCACCTCCTTATTCTTCAAGTTCTTCAAATCCCCACACCCCCAGGGTGATTTCCAGTATAATACCTTTGAGCTCTAGCGATGTCAATAACAAAAACCCTCTGCGATATATTCTATCACAGAGGGTTCATGAATCAATAGCATTAAATGTTACATCACCAACAAGAAGAAGTCGGACAAAAATCCCACTGTAACGCCCAGTGCAGATCATTCCACGGCACTATCTGCACTTCTCCGGTACTTCTATTGCCGTCATCCAACGTAGCATCTATTCTATCTGTAGACGATTTCGGAATAGGGCACCCGCCGTTAGGCCCGTTAGGAAAACAACGGTCTTCAAACTCTATTGCCAATTCATATGCCGCGCCTTGCGCCGGATTCATATTAGCGTTGGTAGTAAAATAATAAGTTCCGCATTAGTCCACCCGCTCACATCCACCATTAAATCGGAAGAATGGATTTGTACAGCGCTGTTGCCGCCGTGCGGCCAGTTTCCGGTGTCCCCGTAAAGAGACATACAGCCGGCTTATATGCCTTTAAAATCAGTGGCGGCTTTAGCTACTTTTGATTTTTCGATCGCCACGAAAGCCCTGGGAGCGATAACGGCGGCTAAAATCGCTATAATTGCTATTACCACAACAAGTTCGATCCATGAATTCTGCCACGTATATTTTCCTAACTATCTTATTAGGAGTAAGTTAAGTGTCTTTAAAAAGTATTTTAAAAACTAAAGATCACAATTATTACTTTTTTCTCAAAATCAACTCTCTATTTTTCTCATCTAATGTAAAATTGAACTTCTTCAGAAATGAAAGTCCCAATAACCCATCATTAAAAGCGTCCGCGATTGTTTTATCATTATCAAGAAATACGACCGCGGGAACGTTTTCCTGTTCTACTCCACCTAAATCTACGCTCTTTAAATTTACATGCGCGACTTTATGCTTTCCATTTAAAAGCATGATCTCTCCCACATCCTTCATGTTATCGAGATCTAAGTCCAGTCTTTGGGCTATATCGGACGTTAAACATAACACCGGCGACCCCGTATCCAGCGTAAGCGAGGCATGAACCTCCCCGTTTAATACGGTATCCACAAGCAGATGGCCTTTCCCGTCGGGAACAACTGGAATAATTTTAGCGTCCCAATCTTCCTGAGCATCACCGGTATTTTTCCTATAGATGCGTTCCATCTCATCGTCAAAAGTAACGCTGTACGCCATTGGTAATAAAATAAAGAAAAATACCGGCAAAAAAATTATTTTTTTCATGTAATCCGCTATTTTCATATATCAACCTTCAAAATAAAAAAACCCTCTGCGATATATTCTATCACAAAGGGCTCATAGATCCTTTTGCTGCTTGTGGTTCATTTTTTTATTCATTTACTCCTTATAGGATGTCTTTTTTACTATTATACAACTTCCATTTCAAAATGATAAGATATTTTCCGATGGGCGCAAGTTTAGGGTTAAAAAAACGGAGACGATCTTTATTTAGAAAACCGTCCCCGTTTCTCTTGGTCCGGGCATTGATACCCAAAAGTTAGAAAATACGCGTAATTTTTGCAGCGGCCGCTATTTATTTTGTTTCTGAAATCTGAATCTCGCCACTTTCGGTTTTGGAAAAATAAATTTCTTTGACCAGCGGAGCGACCCCTCCGAAATCAAAATTTAAAATAAGGGTATGTTTACCTTGAGGTATTTTTTTGGAAATCTGCGCCTTAAAAGTAGTTTTCTCACCTGAGGGAAGATAGAAATCCTGCAATTTCCCTCTATCCAAAACAATGTCTTTTTCATCCATCACATAGAAAGTCGGAGAAGAAACCAACAAAACATTACCGGTGTTGGCGATATTCCCCTGAATAGCGTCCTTAACAAAAGATACCCCTTCTATTGTCGCTTGCTTTATCTTGTCGTTTGTTTCTAAAAATAATGTGTAGCCCCAGCTTACGGATAAACTTACACTCGTATTAATCTCAACCTTACCCGAAGCGCTTTTCTCAAAATAAATGGTCCCGTAATAACTGCCCTTTACCCCCTCCGGAACATTTACAGTGTAGGTTACTATCTGCTTGCCGCCGGCAGGGATATTGAATGACTCCGGTGAAAGCTTAATCCACTTACTGATAGAATATAGGGTTGAACCAGCGGGTAAAATTTCTTTTTTACCGTCAAAAGGCTGGACAAACTTAATATCTTTCAAATATGCCTTCAAAAAAATTAATTTGTCCGAACGGTTGTTAAGAGTAACTTCCCCTTTAACAGTCTGCCCCGGAGCAATATCCACTCTCTCGCGGTATTTTCCCAGAGCTATCTGCGCGAAAGCAGAACAATTCCAGCTTAACAATAAGACCGAGGTTAAAAGAATTATATATTTCTTCATTTTTCTCCCGCTTTCCTGGTTAATTATTTTTAATTTCTAAAAAAAAAGAGACAGAATCTTCTTCTGCCCCTTTTTTTCCAATGCTTTAACCTATCCGTATCGCTAAATTCCCGGAATAATGGCCGGCAGTGGTGGTGTATGTAAAAATATGAGCGGCGGCGGCAACAGGATCAGTAAATCCGTAAAGAGCCGGGTCGGTAATAATACCCACATATATCCTCACCCAATGGCCATCATAAGACGCAGCTGAATTTACGGCAGCGGGCGGGGGGGCATTTACTAATTGTGTAGCGATAGTAGTTTCAGTAGTCGAGGTCGCGCTTATCCAGGTCATTAACTTATAGGTAGCCCCAACCCTGTTACCTAAACTCATGTTAGGGTCATCGCCGGACCATTCAACAACTATTCCGGGAAAACTGGATGGCTTTCCTCCTCCACTCACCCCGATATCAATGGCGTAGTATCTATTATCTCTCGGGGCAAAAACACCTAATTTCTTACCGGTTGTATCCGATATTTCCGCCAATTCGCCAAAAGTCATAGTATCTACTTTTCCTATACTGGTCCAGTCATCAGTGCCGGTCCCGGTATATATAACACCCGTAATTGTCGCTCCATACGAACCCTCTGGAATTGACGCGGTCACAGGGATCGATGAGGTTTGCCCGAATACTTGCGCGGAAACAACTAAACTCATGCCTGCCACAGCCAAAAACATCGCCAAAACTTTTCTCATACTACCCTCCCTCATTTAAACTGGTATTAAAAAAATATTCCGAACTCGCGGCAAAATAAATCTTTAAAAAAGTATCTTTTAATTAACTTCTACTAACTTTTTTACTTTCCCTTGCCAAACAAGCCTATAAAGTAAAGTATACTTTGTTGGGTGGAAATATCAAGTATTTTCTTAGCAAATTTCAGAATATACCCGATTTCAATGGGCGCATTTTGGGGGCAAGAAAAAAGGCTGAACGGTTAAGTCCAGCCTTTCTACTTATGAGTCGTTATATATCTTAAGACTATTGTCTAAGCTAATTCATATCTTGATGTATATCGAACTTATTCCCCTTCATTTCAAACGTATCTCGATGTAAATCAAACTTTTTTTGACGCTTACCGGACGTATCTTTATGTATATCAAACGAATCTTGATATATACCTAACGTATCTTGACTTTTATGCCTATTGCCGCGATGAGTCCTTTTTTTATCCCGCCTCTTCTCTTTTTGCTCTTTTTGAATATCCTTCCTGATTTCGGCTTTATCCTTGAGATCTTCGCGTAACGCTTTTCTGGCTTCTTTTATCTTTTCTTTATCTCCCGAGTCCATCGCCTCTTTTAAAGCTTTGCGGTCAGCCTTTATCGCGTAAGTATCGTCGGGAAGTCCTCCCACTTCATCGTTGATATTCGTGTTATCCCCGGCTATGTCTTTTTTATTCCATTCAACCTCAGCAAATACCACCCGCGATATCGCCGGAGATAATCCCATAACTAATACCGCTATTGTCCCGCTTAATAACAATTTCGCTCTTTTCATAGCCAACCCTCTTCTCCTGTTCTTCGAAGCAGACTTAATTATTCACTCCAAAAATAGTATAGGTAGCGCTCAGACCGGTATACATGTTAGTAAGCCTGATCCCCGCGGCCTGCCCCATGCTATAAGACTGGCTAAGCAGGGGCGTAGTCGTTACAAAACGCGCCACTCCCGCCTTCACGCCGGCGTAATCGCCGGATTTTAAACCGCTTATGCCGCTGGTTATCTGCTTGCTTATGCCGCTAAAGAAATCTTCGGCAAAAGCTTCAGGCGAAGAAAACGCCAATATCAACATTGCCATCAGGATCAATTTAAAGTTTTTCATATTCTCTGCCTGTAAAAGAAAAAACCGGGTCGCCTCTTATCATTATTCGGCAACCCGCTTATCGAAATCAATCAATTACTTATCCCGACCCGTGGCTTTGGCCTCTCGCGAGACCCGTTTCGTGAAGATAAGGTTTTATCTTTCTCTATATTATAAGTGTAGCAGCTAAAACCGAGAATACAAGGTCTAGAAAAATTAGCCGGGAAATCGCTTTCAAACAGAGTTTACTTCTCCCGCGCAGTTACTTAAACTACTGCTTTAACATTAACGACCACCTGTGCGCATAAGGCCTTCGGGTAAAACATTAGAACCATTTGATACTGGAGCGAATTGGCGGTTTGCCTGCAAATCAGCGTTTTCCGCATGCCTGATCATTCCTCTGCTTTTAGCAGCCGGGATATTGTCATTATCCCTCACGGTAGCGGGCTTTGCGGACTCCTTAATCCTTAAATCACCGGTTGATGTTTCAGCCGCGTCTCTTTTTAATTCGGTAGCCGGCAATCTTTTTTTGCTTGCCAGATCCTTACCGCTACTTCTTGGAACGTTAATTGAAGGTTTCGCGTTTTCTCTTGAATTGATAACTACCTTCCTTACTGTGGTTTTTCCACTAATTGACGGCCTTACGCTTTCTCTGGCATCGATCCTTGGGGATATTACCGTGACTTGATCATATTGTCGAGAGTCAGGCGCGCTTGGCCTCACTGTCACGCTCGTACGATGCCGAGCGTCATACCTCCATGGTTGATCTCCTTGCCCGGATCTGTAAGACCGGTGCGGATATGCCGGATACCGCCAGTCCCCGTAGATAATTGCAGGATCATACACCGGCACATACACTATCTCGGGGCTTGCAAGCTCGATAATAATTATTTGTGTCTGCGGTTCAACTCTTATCACCTGTTTTTCGGTTGTAGCCAGGTTTCCCTGCGCGTACGCTTTTTGCCGCAAGCGCTGGACCGCATCCATACAATCGCTCTGCTGAGCTAGAAACGCATCCCCGAGATTTTTGGTCCACTCTAACTGCTCATCCATCATCGCAAGGACATCCGGAAACTCAAGCATTGCCTTAACACTCGGCTCCCAATCTTTGTCTTTGGCTGCCTCTAGCAACATTTCACCTTTTAATCCCTGATTCTCCTTTACAAACCTGTCCGCGGCCACTACTTCAAGAGGATACGTGGCTGCCGTAAGCATCTGGGCAAGGAGCGCATCAGGATACAAAGCTATGGACGCTAACAACTGTTCCAATTCCTCCTGCTTAAAAACCTTTTCAGAACTCTGTGCCGCCGTAAACGGAACCGCAAGTAAAAAGACAAGCGCGCAAGCGGTTATGCGTTTAAAAAGTTTAATGCCTATCATCTCTGTCTCCTTTTGATATTCTCGTTCTCTTCCTTCTTACTTATTAGACCTAAAAAACAGGATAAAAGTTTCCCAAGAGGCACAAATTAGGCACAACTGGAATTTGATTAGTTATGGAATACGCGGGATACCATCCAATCAAAACTTCATTTCGAGATTCCAAACTTTCTATCGGGGTTACAGGTTCCCTTGGCGGGGGTAACGAAAATCTTATCCGTAAATTCTGCGGCCCATTTTACGCTTTCAAGGCAGGAACGGATGACGGCTTCTTCGTTCCTAACGATAACAATAAAACATCCCCCAAGCAACTCCATTATACTGTCCAATTATCGGTTCCATAAAGCACCGGCTTTTCAACAGGCATTCACCGCGGAATCTGTCCCTTCGCGGCAGCCTTATACTTCCTCACGACGAACGCGATATCCCTCTTCGTCATCCAATCTGTCTCAAAATCCACTCCTGAAGATAAATACAGCGGTCCGCGCTTTTTAAGCAAACGGATCCCGTATTTTCGTGGATGGTTAAAAACATCCGTTCCAAAAAAAAGAAACAACTGCTGGCCGGCTGAATTGTACGAAATCTTCACGCCCAATTCCAGTAAAAAATTCAAGGTACTCAAAGCGGACTCCCGGGTCTGCTTCGGCAGGCCATACAACGTAAAAACCTCGGGTTCAATACCCGCTGATCGCGTCATCCTGATAGTTTCAGCAAACTGGCGCAGATTGATCATTTTATGAAACACCTTATTCACCGCCGGATCAACCGATTCAAGGCCATAAGCAATATACTTTACCCCCGCTTTCGCCATCAAACTCAGAAGCTGCGCATCTACCAGATCCGATCTGGTCTCACACCAAATCTCGACTTTCCAGCGCTTCTTAATAATGCCCCGCATGATCGCCCGGACCCGCCCCTTATCAAAGGTAAACGAAGGGTCCGCGAAGAAAAACCTGCGGACCCCGTTTTTGACACACACGTTCATATCATCGAGCACCCGCCGGATCGAATGCGCCCGGATCGTCCGGCTGAAAGCGGCCGGAGTGTAACAAAAACCGCAGTTATACGTGCAACCGCGGGACGTCAGCATCGCCGCGCCCCCGTGATCGCTCCAGCGAAACACGCCCTTCTGATAAGGCGAAGGAAACGTGTCCAAGTTACTCACAAGCGGCCCGGGTTCGGTTTCATAAATCCCATCCTCGCCCCGGAATACTATGCCTTTAACCCCGGCAATATCCCCTTGACGAGCCAGGCAGTTAACCAGCTCCGGAAGCACCGTCTCCCCTTCGCCCCGGATGATCACATCAACTGCCGGCATCTGGGCTAATGCCTGGCCGGGCATAAACGTCGCCTGCGGCCCGCCTATAACGACAACCATAGACGGATCGCACTTCTTGACCAGCTTCGCCAGCTGAACCGCCAGCCTGCTATTCACCTGATACACGGCAAAGCCGATCACGTGAGGATTAAACTCAAGAATGAACTTAGCGATATCCCGGCCGGTACGCGATGTAACCGCTTCTATCTCGCCGATGACAGAATCGATATTATGGCTGGCAAGGCTCGCGGCGATATAACCGAGAGAAATTGGAAACAAATCACCCCCCAAAGGAGGCAAATTAAAAAGCAAAACCTTAGGTTTCATGGTTTAATTATACCACTAAAAAGCAGGGGACACGTCTGCAACCAATTCGAACCGCGTCCGAGATCCAGGTAAAAATCATAATCGGGCCTACCGAACAAACTCTGTTATACCAGAAATTAGCCTCAAAAATAGTAGAATTACACCTGTTAGGCGTGCCTTTAAGGACAATTGCCAAGAACAGGCTAATAATCGAACCCGGGAGGCAAAAATGAGCTGGCCATTCAGTTAATTTTCTACTAAAACTGAAAGAATGCCCGCATCTTCAGATTTCTTCAATTCCCTGAGAATCTTATCCCGCCATTTTTTAGGCACTGAATCAAAAACCTGCCTGATCTTTCTTGCCTCATCCTGCCGGGGCTGTCTATTAAAAAATCAATATCCCTGGTTTTAATGGTCTGCTTTTCCGTATATGAAACGTCAGAAAAATAGTCGGTATAAAAATATACACATCAGCTACCTATTAGGATAAGATCATCAAGCACACGGGCATTATGGAAACGGCGCAAGATTTCCAGACATAACTCAGACTGCTTCTTTTCCACGCAACGCCCTCCTTAAAAAATTGATCTGCCCCTTAACCCGCAAAAGAAGTCCTTGATACTTCTTGAGCATTTTTCTCTGTTTGAGATAAGCCTCTTTTATTTGGGAAGAAACTGGCCCTTTATAGGCAAATATGACTTTATCGCCCTGCCTTTTTACCAAATAATAATAATAACGCCTGCCTATTTTTTTTCTGATAAGGCAACCCTTAATCTTATTGATCTGCTCCTGATACCAATTGCGCATATCAAGAGAGTTCTGCAATTCTTCTTTCAAAACGCCCTTTAAGACACCCATAGCAACTCCCCCTTACCAAACATTTATCTAATATAATTATACTTTGTTAGGTAAAAAGTCAAGGCCTTATTTACCTAACAATCGCAGAGATATTCTTGGATCTGTATGGTAAATAAAAAACCCGAGCGAGTCACCCGGGTTAAAAACTTACACTTTGGGCACAAAAAAAGGGCTGGACAGAAAGTCCAGCCTGAAAAATCATTATTAACCATGTAAAAACAATTCTGACCCCGTTTTTTTATTATGCTAAGGAAGCTCTATGAGATAAGATATTCGCCCAAGTAAGCATAGACTCAGCCCAATCAGCTTCCATGCGGACATCATGGGAGAGACGCTCAAAGTCATTTTTGAACCATTCATAAGTGGGTAGAAAACGATCTGATTTCGGCGCGGATTCCAGGGCTTTGAGATATTCTGCGGTCTGGGCCAAAAACTGCTCAACTCGTGCCTTGCGACCCTCCATGGCCCAACGGCATAAGCGTCCTAAATTTACAGCAATATTTAAAATTATTTCCCGGGTATTCATTCTATTAATCTTTCAATAAAGATTGGATTAGCGCTTCAACTTTTTTCCGTATTTTTTCATCTAAAATTTCACGGCTTTTATTCTGCGTAGGCCTTAAATTAATCAGAGAATCAAAATCCATTTCGCCTTTTTCCAAATCTAAGCCAGCTCCCCATAAATCTTCCTGGCGGCTCCCATCTTCCAAAAGAAGCCGTTCGCCGTCTACATGTTTCTCTCCGCCAGCAGCCAAGACTTTACGCCGGACATCAACTACAATTTTTATGTAGCCTTTTAAATCTTCGGCTATCTTCTTTTGGGTTTCCGAATCTATTTTGGCGCGGATGATTAATAGCATTTTTGATAGATTATAGCATAAAATTAAAATTCAGTCTAAGTTATCTACTATGTTAAAATCATAATTGAACCTACTGAACAAACCCCATTATATCAAAAATTAGCCCAAAAGATAGAAGAATTATACCTTTTGGGCATGTCTTTTCGAGCAATTAGCCGGAAAAAGTGACTATTGGCTTATAGCTTTTTTATCAAATCTTTTGCTACCTTTTTACCTGCCTGAAGCATCCCGCCGAATATTGGCCCCATGCGCGGGCCGCCGAAAACCGCATTTGCACACATGCCACAGACATACAAACCGGAACATACTTCTTTTGAATTTTTCACAATCGTTTCCTCTCCTACCTCTGCCCACATAGATCCCTCGCCCATGGTCTTGCCGGTTTTAGTCTTGAGCCTTATGCCGGACTTTCTTTCAATGATACGCGCTACTTCCGCTGGATGGCCTGTCGCATCGACAACGACTTTGGCGCGCATAGTAATAGGGTCAACGTGCAAGTTCGCCATTTCAACCGCAGTCCAATTCAATACCAAACCCACCACTTTTTTACTACGCACCATTACATCCTCAACACTCATAAGGTTAAAAATTTTTAACCCGGCCTTTACTGCTTTAGAGCAGATGGTTGAAACTGACTCAATAGAATCAGCTAAATAATAACCTGCTTCGTAACGCCTGCTTTTAATACCGAATTCATCAAGAATGCCTTTAGCCTTATCCTGCACCACTATTTCATTAAACATGATCCCGCCACCCCACATACCACCGCCAACAGAAAGCTTTCTTTCAAAGAGCACAACTTTCTTACCCGCCTTAGCCAGATAATAACCGCATACCATACCGGCAGGGCCTGCTCCAACGATAGCAGCATCAACATCAAGCGCCTCTATTAACTTCCTACTATACGATTCAATAATGGCCTTGGAAATTTTGATTTCATCTAATTGCATGGCTTCTCCTTTCGATCCTTTATTCCCAGCCTTATTGGCTAAAGGGAGTATAACAAAAAACCCATATGCCAGTTGCATAAGGGCTACACATTCCAACCTCCTTCCCTCCGCTGGCATTATCCAGATCAGGTTGTTAGGCTAATTCGCTCTGCACCCGAAGGATGCGTGCGAAACTCTCAGGCCGTTATACGACCTCC
>JAPLLS010000079.1 GCA_026387435.1 Candidatus Omnitrophota bacterium | reverse complement strand
TTAAATGTCAGGGAAGAAGGGGATCGTTTTGCCCTGGCTATGCATTATGATCTCCAAAAATTCTTTGTCATGCATTTTCGTCAGATCAAGATCGAATCCTGCGATGTCCTTATTTTGATCGGCGTGTGGATGGATAAAATGGTCTATTGGGCTTTTCCTTATAATGAAGTAAAAGAAAATAAATATTTCGCGACATATAAAGGAGAAATGGAAGACGGTTTATTGGTAATTAACGATAAAAATATTCCGGATTTTGAAAAATTCAAAGTGGCTGAGTCAGAACTGATGGATTTAATTCTTAGTAAAAAACCGCAGTAAAAAAATGCGCTGATAATATTATTGCCAAGCCCCCCTTTTTAAGCTAAAATAGTTTATCTTATTGAAGATTCAGGTATAATTTCCGGGCCGCTAGCTCAATTGGTAGAGCAGGACCCTCTTAAGGTCAAGGTTCGAGGTCCGATTCCTCGGCGGCTCATTTATTACACGCCCCTAAAGGTGGCTGAAAAGTTTTACGAAATACTGGAACATACCGCTGATATCCGGATCAGGGTCAGGGCAGGGGATTTGAAAACTTTATTTTGCCGTTGCGCCCGGGCGATGTTCGATATTATTGCCGAGAAAAAAACAACGAAAGCTGCGGGTAACCCGGATAAGGTTGAATTAAAGGTTTCCCAGCAAGCGGGGAATCTCGAAGAGCTCTTTATAAACTGGCTTAATGAATTGCTGTCTTTGTCTGCCAGTCTTAGCCTTATATTTTCGGACTTCAAAATCAAAAGCCTCTCGGAAAATTATTTAGAGGCTGCGATGTTAGGGGAGCTATCCGGAAATTACCGGATAAATAAAGAAATAAAAGCCGCTACGTATCACCAGCTGCAGATCACAAAAAGCGGCAACGATTGGAAGGTGGAGGTGATTTTCGATGTATGAAGGAACTACCCCAACCCCGGATCCGGGTAAATCAGGCATGGAGCGCAGGCAGTTCCCCAGAATAGACATCGTTACCAAAGTCAATTTCGCCGTGGTCATCCCTGCCCAGGAACTCGGAACCAGCAAAGATATCAGCCAAGGCGGCATGTGCCTGGAAATGAAGAGAAAAGTGGCTACCGGAACCATTCTGCGCCTGGAATTCGACCTTCCCGGAGACAAACCCGAACATATCGAAGCTTTGGGCAGAGTGATGTGGCAGAGACCGAGAGCCGAAGAAACTTTTTCCACCGGCATCAAATTCCTGACCTAGGACCCGTCAAAATGGGAGAAACCTGGAAAGGCCCCTTAGAGAAAATTGACGATTTCCGCTTTAGAATTCCTTCCACCTATAAGCCCGGCATGCGCGTACCTGGAATAATTTACGCGGATGAGAAATTACTAAAAGATATTGTACATGATAAGGCTTGCGAGCAGGTGGCCAATGTCGCTTTCTTGCCGGGAATAGTCAAAGCTTCGCTGGCCATGCCTGACATTCACTGGGGCTATGGTTTTCCCATCGGCGGAGTGGCGGCCACGGATATAGAAGAGGGCGGAGTTATTTCGCCCGGAGGAGTCGGTTTCGACATAAATTGCGGGATCAGGATGATCCGGACCAGCCTGCAGTTTGAAGATATTAAAGACCGGCTCAAAGATCTGGCTCAGCGGATTTTTTCTGACGTGCCCGCCGGAGTAGGTTCTGAAGGCGACATCCGGGTCACAGCCAAAGAAGAAAAACAGATCTTGCTCAAAGGTTCCAAATGGGCGGTCGAGCAAGGTTATGGCTGCCAGGAAGACCTGGAGTGCACCGAAGAATACGGGGCCATACCCGGGGCTGACCCGGAAGTAGTATCCGAGCGGGCTTATAAAAGAGGCAAATCCCAGTCCGGAACCTTAGGCTCGGGCAATCATTTTATCGAAATTCAAGTGATCGAGCAGCTCTATGACAGTTCCTTATGCGACGCGTTGGGCCTGGACCTGGGCCAGATCTCGATCATGATCCATTCAGGATCGAGAGGCTTGGGCTACCAGGTTTGCGACGATTATACCAGGAGCATGATCCATTGCCTGGATAAATACCATATCAACGTACCTGACCGCCAACTGGCTTGCGCTCCGGTCAATTCTCCGGAAGGAAGAGAGTACCTGGCGGCTATGAAATGCGCGGCGAATTTCGCCTGGGCTAACCGGCAGTGCTTGATGCATTTGACCCGCTTGTCTTTTGAGAAAGTCCTCGGCCTTTCCTGGCAGAAATTGGGTATGTCTTTGGTCTATGACGTCGCCCATAATATCGCCAAGATCGAGAGTTACCCGGTCGAGGGAAAATTGAAAAAGCTCTGCGTCCACCGTAAAGGCGCAACCCGGGCTTTCGGCCCCGGCCATCCGGACTTGCCCGAAAGGTACAAGCAAACCGGCCAGCCGGTGATCATCCCCGGAGATATGGGCCGGAATTCCTATCTTCTGGCCGGAACCAAGCAGGCCGAAGAGGAAACATTCGGTTCCTGCTGCCACGGCGCGGGCAGGGTTAAATCGCGGACCGAAGCCACGCGCACTATAGACGTGAATAAATTGCTCAAAGAACTTGATTCCAAAGGAATAGTAGTCCTGGCCACGGGCAAAGGCACCATCGCCGAAGAAGCGCCGCTGGCCTATAAAGATGTTAATGATGTAGTCAATGTAGTGCACAACGCCGGCATCGCCAAACGCGTTTGCAGAATGAGGCCGCTGGGAGTAATTAAAGGTTAAGGAGAGTCCATGTTAGACATAAAATTTATCCGTGAAAATCTGGAAGCAGTCAAAACATCGCTGGCTAACCGCAATTCCAAGTTGAACCTCGACGAGGTGCTCAGCCTGGACGACAGCCGCCGCAAAGTCCTGGCCGCGCTGGAAGATCTCCGGGCCCAGAAGAACAAGGCCAACGACGAGATCAGCAAACTGCTCAAAGACAAGCTTGATCCCAAAGCCAAGATCGCTTCCATGAAATCCATCTCCGAACAAAGCGCCAAGCTCGAGGACGAATTAAGGCAGGCCGAAGAGAAATTAAACATCATTCTTTTAACTATCCCCAACGTCTGCCATTCCACGGTTCCCGTGGGAGCGCCTGAGCAGGCCAAACTGATCCGCACCTGGGGAGAGCCTAAAAGACCGGAATTCAAGCCTTTGACCCACGTAGAGATCGCCGAACATTTAGATATCATCGATTTTCCCCGTTCCACCAAGATCAGCGGATCCAATTTCATCCTTTTTAAAGGCTGGGGCGCCAAGCTCGAGAGAGCTTTGATCAATTTCATGCTTGATCTGCATACCAAAGGCCACGGCTACACCGAAATTTCTCCGCCATACCTGGTCAACCGCAAGACCATGACCGGCACCGGCCAGCTGCCTAAGATGGAAGACGACATGTATAAGATCGAGGGGGAGGATCTGTTCTTGATCCCCACCGCCGAAGTCCCGGTAACCAACATTTACAGCGACGAGATCCTGGATGAAAAGAACCTACCCATCTACCTGACCGCTTACACCGCCTGCTTCCGCAAAGAAGCCGGCTCTTACGGCAAAGATACCCGGGGGATGACCCGCGTGCACCAGTTCGATAAAGTGGAAATGGTCAAATTCGTCAAACC
This sequence comes from Candidatus Omnitrophota bacterium, assembly GCA_026387435.1. Classification (GTDB taxonomy): domain Bacteria; phylum Omnitrophota; class Gorgyraeia; order Gygaellales; family Profunditerraquicolaceae; genus JAPLLS01. Next base: position 19,643 of record JAPLLS010000079.1, on the reverse strand, counting down.
CGAGACTTCTTACGACGAACTGGAAACCCTGGTCGCTAACGCCGAAGAAGTCCTTCAGGCTCTGGGCCTGACTTACCGGGTGATCGCTTTAACTACCCAGGACATCAGCTTCGCGGCCAGCAAATGTTATGACCTGGAAGCTTACGCTCCCGGCATCGACAAATGGCTGGAAGTTTCCAGTTGCTCGAACTTCGAGAATTTCCAGGCCCGCCGCGCCAACATCAAATACAGAAAGCAGGACACCAAGAAAACCGATTTCGTTCACACACTTAACGGCTCCGGCGTAGCCTTAGCCCGGACCGTAATCGCCATTCTGGAGAATTACCAGCAAAAAGACGGCTCGGTAATTATTCCCGAATGCCTAAGGAGCTATCTCGATGGCCAAACGAGGATTGGGTAAGGACGACTTGGATTTCAGCAAACTGGAGCCCGGACTCTCGCCGGAAGGTGAAATAGAAGGAGGAGGCGCAGGAGAAGGGGGTGGCGGCATATTCGGTAGTCTCAAGCCTAAAGTCCAGCAGCTTTTTAACCGGATCTTAAGCATCATCAAGCTGATCTTGGGATTATGTCTCCTGGCTTTTGTTTACACCGGCTCAGTGGGATTCTTGCAGGAACTCAAAAACGCCGACCGCAGGCTGCAGGACGATTTCTGGTCGGGGATCATCACTTTCGTGGTGATCTATCTGTTCTTCTGGGAGCCGATGAAAGTTTACCAGAAAGGCCAGAAGATCCTGGCTGTGCTCTTCAAATTTTTCTCGCCCCTGGTCAAATTCGCGCCCTATGTTCTGCCGATCTACACCATTCTTATTTTCGCCTTCTATCCGCTGGCCCATCATTTTTACAAAAACCCGCTGATCCTGGAATATTTTATCTTCTTCGGCGGTTTAAGCATTGCTTTGCATTTGGTAATGACCGCCAAGACCTTAAAATCCAAGCCCGGGGATTTCCTCAAAGCCAATTACATCTTCGGCTTTTCCCTGGTTTTCATCCTGAATCTACTGTTGATCGCGATCTGTTTCCAGCTCCTCCTGGATAAATTCTCCTTTTTCAATTTCTTCCAGGGCGCCTACAACGAATCGCAAAGGATCTGGCACTCAGTCTTCAAACAAATTTTCATTCCCGGCCCAACCCGGTAGCCCGGTAGACGGTAGATTCAAATTGCTAATGCAACACTTCACAGAATTTTTCGTGAGGCGTATACCAGCTCAGAGTTTTACGCGGCCGGTCATTTAATTCATCTTGAACTTCTTTGAGCCTATCGTTTGAGATCTTTGAAAAGTCTGTTCCACTGGGAAAATACTGTCGTAATAAAGAATTCGTATTTTCATTTGAGCCTCGTTCCCAAGGGGAATGAGGATGAGCGAAGTAAACGGTTATTTCTGTTTCTTTTGAAAAAAGTTTGTGTTGAGCCATCTCTCGACCTTGATCGTAGGTCAATGTTCTTTTTAAACCTTTGGGTAATTGACGGAACTCTTCGGCAAAAGCCTTTCTAACAGTCATGGCTTCTTGGTTTCTTAATTTTACGAGGAAGGTCATGCGGGTTGTGTGTTCAACCAGAGTTCCTATAGCAGAAGCATTGCGACGCCCTATTATCAGGTCGCCTTCCCAGTGGCCTGGAATTATACGATCCGCGACTTCTTTGGGGCGCTCTTCAATGCTAAGGTAATCTTGAATGGAGCCTAGTTCCTGACGATCTTTATTCTTTTTTCGGCGATGCAGATGATGCCGCCTTAAACACGATACTACTTCACGTTTCAATGCTCCACGTGGTAAAATATAGAGATACGAATAAATAGTTTCATGAGATATGCGCATAGCCATATCATCAGGATACAATATAATTAACCTTTTGGCAATCTGTTCCGGTGACCAGTTCAGCGCAAGGTAATGGAACACTGTTTTTCGTAAAAGTCTATTAGTTGTAAGTTTCCTATTCTTGCGTATTTTATGTCGGCACTTAGTACAGTGCCCCTGGGCAAAGTAAGCTCTATAATATTTAATTTCTACGATCCCGTAACGATTAATTTCTCGAGAGACCGTACTTGGCGGCCGGTTAAGGCTTCTGGCAATTTTGCGCATGCTGTATCCAGACGCAATACCGCGGCTAATTTCCTCTCGTTCAATTACGGTGATCCGATGATATTTGACCATATGCAACTCCTTTCCTCTGCCATTATAGCAGATTAAAGTGTTGCATTAGTTGCTTGAACCCAAGGACGCTTTACGTAAGTTATTATATTTTATAAAGTTATGTAATTAATATTTTGCATAAGTTCTTTCAGGTGGGGTGGCAGAGCGGTTGAATGCGGCAGTCTTGAAAACTGTTGTGGGCGTAAGTCCACCGAGAGTTCGAATCTCTCCCCCACCGAATTTAATTTTCCCCTTCCGCAATAAGTTAAATCATCACCACAAAGCACTCTTTCCCTTTTTGCCCAAGTTGACTAGCCATGAAAAATTGCAAAGCCGGGAAAAGTAACGAAAATTAAATAAAATTTGCATTTTTCTTAATACTATGCTTATAATAATCTTATTAAAGGAACATTTGTAAAGGGGGGATTTAATGACTAAAAATCGCCGAGTAACAATGTTTACGTTCTTATTAATTTTTTCCACTTCTTACGCGTTTGCTCAAGAAGCCGGAACGACCGGCAAAGTGGAATCAAGCGAACGCCAGATCGAGAAGGAAAAAGAGCTTCGGCTGCGCATCGAGAAAGAAAAGACAACTGTTCCTATCGAAGAAGAAAAACCGGCGCAAGTCGCTCCTGTTCCCGCCGCCGCTGAAAAAGCGCTGGTTACTACCATAAATGTCAGCGGGGTCACGCTTTTTTCCGAGAGCGAGATTTTCGCGATCACCTCCAGTTTTCTGAATCGTGAATTAACCCTTAAAGAGATGCAGAGGGTCGCGGACCTGATCACCGACCTTTACCGCACGAACGGTTATGTCACTTCCCACGCTTACCTTCCGCCCCAGAAGATAGAAGGTGGCATCATGGAGATCCGGGTAATAGAAGGGCAGACCGGCCGGATCGAGATCAAGGGCAACCGTTTTTTTCGTTCCGCGCAGTTGAAGCGCTCTCTCGGTATGAACACCGGTGAATTCTTCAATTACAACGTACTGCGCCGGAATCTCGGCCGGATCAATGAGCATCCGGATCGCAACGCTAAAGCAGTGCTCGCCCCCGGGAAAGATCCGGGCACTACTGATATCATCCTGGAGGTCAAAGACAAACTGCCTTTGCATGCGCAGGTCGGCTGGGATAATTACGGTTCGCGGTATCTGCGCAAGAACCACTACACCACAGGACTCACCCACAACAATCTTCTTGGTTTTGATGATATTCTTTCAGTGCAATATCAGGTCGCGGACGCCGAGGATTACCGGCTTGGTTCCCTGCGTTATCTTTTTCCGGTTGATCCCAGGTTAAAGGTCGGAGTTTTCGGTTCGTTTTCGCATCTTGCCCTGGGTAAAGAGTACCGTGAGGTTATGGCCCGCGGAAAAAGCCGGATGTACAGCCTTTTTAGCATGTATGACTTGGTAGCTGAAGATAATCTGGGTGTTGTATTCAACCTAGGTTTTGATTATAAAGACAGCTTTAATTTCCAATTAGCCGATGAAGAAAGCCGGGACCGGCTAAGGGTGGTAAAGGCCGGTTTTGATGTTGATGTTTCGGACGATTTTGCGGGAAGTGGAAGGTCGATCATTTCTCAGGAGATCGATTGTGGCATCTCCCGGATCATGGGGGGATTGCGCGCGGTCGATCCGCACGCCAGCCGCAGCGGAGCAGGGGGCAAGTTCGTCAAAAATACCTTCAACATCTTAAGGTTGCAGAAAACGCCTCTGGAATCAACGCTTCTGTGGAAAAACCAGCTGCAGATCTCTCCGTATATCCTTACCGCGACTGAGCAGTTTCAGTTGGGAGGCATCGCGAACAACCGCGGATATCCCAGCGCGGAGTATGTGGGAGATGAAGGTTTTGCCACCAGCCTGGAATTGAACCTGCCTTTTTATGGGCTTTCGAGAGAGATCAAACTTCCCTTTGACAATGTGAAGCTTTATGACGCGATGAAATGGGTGATCTTCTATGACTGGGGTTTTACCCAGTTGCGCCAGCCGCAGGCTGGAGAGAAGAAAAACAGCACCCTGCGCAGCTTTGGCTGCGGTTTTCGTTTCAATCTGCCGCAAAATTTCTATTTAAGGGCGGATTTCGGCTGGCCGTTGGCAAAAACGCCTTCGGACGGCAATCATTTCCATCCCTGGTTGTCAATCTCTAAAGAATTTTAATAATTTAATTGTTTTTTTCTGAAATTATGTGTTATACTTTAACTGTATTCTTACAGGAATGAAAGCCTTTTCTTTCCAGAATGTTACATTATCGGGTAGAAGTATTATGAAGCGCGCAAGCGTCCTGCCAAAAATCTTCATTATCGTCGTCTGGCTCGTCCTGATTTTTCAACCGCTTTATCTGTTCGCCCTTCCTGAGGGAGAAAACGTAGTTTCCGGTTCCGCGAATTTCGACCGCTCGCAACAGAATAACCTTTCCATTACCACTCCTTCCGACAAATTAATCGTGAATTACAGCGGTTTTAATATCGCCTCGCAGGAGGCGGTGCGTTTTACGCAGCCTTCCGCCAATTCCGTGGCCTTGAACCGCGTGACCGGAGCCGATCCTACCAGTATCATGGGTACTTTGATTGCCAACGGGAAGATATTTATAGTTAATCCCAACGGGGTGCTTTTTGCTCCGGGTTCGCATGTAGACGTTGCTGGATTGCTTGCTTCCTCCATGGATATTTCCAACGAAGATTTTTTAAACAATAATTACGTGTTTACCAAAAATGGCAAATCCGCTTATGTCATCAATCAGGGCGATATCGTGGCGCGCAGCGGGTATGTTATCCTTTTGTCCCAGGCGGTGTCAAATACCATGTCCATCCAGGCTGATCTGGGAACGGTGGTGCTGGCTTCAGGCGAAAAGATGACCTTAAGCCTGGAAGAGAACAACGATATCTCGGTGGTGGTTGATGAAGCCGTAAAACAGAGCGTTCTGGGTCCGGACGGCCAGGTTATTACCAGCGCCGTGAATAATAGCGGCACGATCACGGCTAACGGAGGTAAGGTTTTGCTTACCGCTAAGGTCCTAAATGACGTTTTTGACTATTCCATCAACAACAGCGGGGTGGTCCAGGCCAAGTCTTTGCTTACTTCTGATGGGGTGATCGAACTGAAAGCCGAAGGAGCGCCGGTTATTAATTCCGGGATCCTGGAAGCGGATAAAGTCACGGTTGCCTTACAAGAGGCGGATTTCACAAATACCGGAACTATTATCGCTCCGGTGATAGATATTAAGGTAGAGAATGCGGGTTTCCGCAACGCGGCTGAAGCTACGATCTCTGCTGACGGCGTTGTCAGCCGGATCAACGGCGGCAATGTCTCGATCAGCGCTCAGACCGTTCTTCAGGAAGGCATTATCTCCGCTAATTCCTTTGAAGCCGGCAACGCGGGAGATATAGACATAGTTTCCCAGACTTCTACGGTCCTGGATGAGACCAGCTCTACCCAGGCCAGGGCCATGGGGCTGGTGGGCAACGGTGGAAATATTCTCATTGATGCCAAAACTGGCAGTACATTAATAAACAAGAACGCGGTTATAGATGTTTCTGCCGGAGCCATCTCCGGCAATGGCGGTTTCGTGGAGATCAGCGCTTTCGCGCAATTAGGTTTTTACGGGATCTTAAACGGCCGGGCGCCTCCCGGGTTTAGCGCTGCCACAGTACTTTTTGACCCCTACGATATCATCATTGCGACAGGTGGGATTGATCCTTTGACCGATCCTGACGGAACTATTCAGGAAGCTTATACCGATGACACAGGCGAAACCCTCACCGTTGACCCGTTCGCTCTGACCAGCCTTACTGTAGCCTTGATCCATCTGCAGGCTACTCATGATATTACCATTAACGGCGCTTTAATCGATCTGCCGGCTTCGTTTACCCTTGAGGCCGGTAACGCCATTTCAGTCAACGCCGATATCACTACTGATTACGATATTACCTTTACAGCCGGAAGGAAGATCGAGGTTCTGGACTCCACCATAAACGCCAGGTCGATCAGCCTGACTGCTGATGCCTACATTTTTAACAACGTCACCTTTGGCGGCGGCGACCTGGGGACCTGGGCTGATAATATCGGCTTGCTTAACCTTTCCGGCTTGGCGGGCACCGCGACTGCCCAGGCTACGGCAGAGGTTATCATTAGCTCACAAGCGACCCTGATCGCGGTCAACGACATTACTCTAAAGGCCAAGGCAGAAGCCGAGGCTGTGGTCAACGCCTTAGGCGTGGGCTTTGATATTGCGGCTTCAGATTCTACAGCTACTGCTACAGTGGTTATCAGAAACGGCGCCAGCGTGACCGCAGGCGGTATTTTGACCCTGGAAGCCAAAACTATCAATACCTCAGAGGCTAAATCGAAAGGAATTTCTCCGGTATCGTTGCTGAGTATCGCGGTAGCCAAGATTATTTCCAATTCCTATGCTTACATCGAGCACGGAGCGGAAATAAGCGCCGCGAATGTGGACATTTCCTCCTACAACGAGAATAATATTTCCGCTGACGCAGGCCCGTTAGAATTGTTCGGCGCATCCAAGGGGATAACCATAGCCGATACTCAGGTGACTTCTATTGCCAATGCCTATATCGACGCGGATATGGATATTCCCGGATACATCAAGATCTACGCCGAATCCAAGACCGAAGAGAACTCGTCTTCTGCTTCAGCCGAGCCGAAGAGTCTTGTTTCCGGCGCGGTGGACTGGATCAAAACAGCTGTCCAGAATTACTTCGCGGACCCAACAAAGCAGGCCAAATCCGAGAGCGGTTCCAATCCGATTGATTTCTCCGCGGGCCTGGCCATTTCCGAGAATACCATCACTGCCGACGCCCATATCGGCTCAGCTGCCAATGTGCGCTGCGGCTCGGATATCACCATTAAAGCTTATACTGAGGATAATTTCCAGATATTCGCCAGCGCTGAAGCTGAAGACGCCAAAGCAGCCCTCAGCGGAGCGATCGCCTACGGCGAATACAATAGCAATGCTTATGCTTACATCGCCGATAACGCGCAAGTTTCCTGCGCCGGAATACTGGAGATCAAAGCTGAGGCCAAGGTGCCTAATCAGGTAGACTGGGCGTCTTTGATCCCTGCCGATGTCTGGTCAGCGATAACCGGTATTGCCACTGACCTCGAATCAGCCCTCAGTCAAGCGGTTTTCAGTTCCTATATTCGCTGCGCCTCTTCGCCTTCAGATGACGGCGTTTTCGGTTTGGCCGGAAGCGTGAATATCATCAAGATCGTGCCTATTGCCAAGGCTTATATAGGTAAGGGAGCCCAGGTCAACCAGGAAACAGTTCCTTTGTATACTCCTTTGGCCACCCAGAGCGTCAAGATCAACGCCATAACTAATATCAATACCATTAATCTCGCGGGTGTGTTTCAATTCGATTTCAACCCCGCGGGTTCCAGCGGCAAGGTCGCGGTTGGCGGCACCTATAATCAGATAGACTATATCAGCAATACTTTCGCCGGGATCAAGGACTCAGCCGCTGTAAGCGCGTTAGGCGATATTACCGTTTCCGCGGACTCCACCCAGAAGCTGATCTCGATCGCCGTAGCCGGCGGCCAGGCGGAGAAATTCGGGGTGGACGGTTCGGTGTCCTTAATCGAGCTGAAGAGCGATGTCATCTCCTGCATAGAGGATGAGGCTCAGGTTGTTTCTCAGCTAGGCAATATTAATGTCACTGCCACAGATTCTCCGAGTGTCGTCAATGTTACCGGCGGTTTTATCGTGGCCCAGAACGTAGGGATAGGAGGGGCGGTCTCGATAAACAAGATCACCGGCTCGTGCAAGGCTTTTATCGGTGATTATGAGACTGATGCGACCTTGCCTGTTGTACCCGGCCTGGTCAATGCTGCTGGTTCGCTTTTAGTCTCTGCTACCTCTACCCAGAAGCTCGGCGCGTATTCCCTGGCCGGCACAGTGTCCACCCAGGGCGGTTCAGGCTCTGACGCAGGCGAAGAGACTGCAGATATTGTGCCTGAGACCCCGGATACCAGCGATTCCCAGGAAACGCCTTTGTCCGATGACAATAAACCTGCGGATGATAACAAGCCAGCGAACGAGACCAGCCAGCCGGTAGAAGTGGATACCAACAAGGATACCAAAGACAAGTCCGAAGAGTCCAAGACCACAAGCAAAGGCAAGTTTGGGCTGGGTATTTCCGGAGATGTTTCCTTGAATACCATTGACAAAGACACCCTGGCTTATATCGACGGTATCGGAAGCGTGTTTACCGGCACGACCCTGGATGTAAAGGCTTTGAACGATTCCACTGTCCAGGCTTTGGCCGGCTCTGTTTGCATAGCGGTAGGAAGCGGCACCAGTATAGGCATAGCCGGGTCGTTCACCAAGAACAAGATCATCGATACTACCAAGGCTTATATCGCCAATACTCAGCTTTCGATCGGAGGGGATCTTACCTTGGACAGCAAGTCCACCGGAGATATCAGATCCATTTGCGCCGGAGGCTCAGGAGCTGGGAGTCTTGCGGTCGCCGGTTCCGTATCTTACAATGTGATTGTAAATGTCACCGAAGCGTATTTGAGCGGAGTTGATCTTACTACCGTAGATAATCTTATCATTAAGGCCACAGATGACACCGGCATCTACGCGATCGCCGGCAGCCTGGGCTTCGGTTTAAGGTCTTTAGGTATCGGCGCCAGCGTGGCTATCAATAGCATCGCTAACAAGACCAAAGCTTATATTCTGGATTCTTTGCTTAATGTTCTGTTCAATGCCAGCTTAAACTCCACTTGCGCTAACACTATTTGGGCTATCGCCGGCTCAATAGGCGCGGGCAAGACCGCCGGAATAGCCGGGACCATGGCCTGGAATACCATCAAGAACGAGACCGACGTTTTTATCAGCAATTCCCGTGACGAGGTCGACGCGATCGATGTGGCCGGAAATCTCAGCCTTAAAGCCCTGGATGACGCCAGCATTCATTCCATTTCCGGAGCTTTAGGAGCAGGCCAGACCGCAGGTATAGGCGCAGGCGCTTCGTATAACTTGATCGCCTGTCAAACCCGGGCCCAGATCTATAATTCCCTGATAGACGCGGACGGATTTATCCAGATCACCGCTGACTCCCAGCCCGATATCGAAACGATCTCCGTTGGCGGCGCGGGCGCTTCGGAGTTGGCTATCGCCGGTTCGGTTTCCAAGAATAAGATCACCAGTACGGTTTTGGCTTCGATATTCGGCGATTCTGATGTGGAAGCTGGCCTGAAATCAGGATTATTAGCTACGGATACCTCAGTCATCAACGCCATCTCCGGATCAGCTTCCGGCGCGGGCACCGCTGCTGTGGGCGCGGCTATCTCCATCAACGATATCGCCGAGATCATTAGCGCCGTATGCGGTACTTCCAGCCTGACTTCCCGCACCGATACTGTGGAGTTGTCCGCGACTTCAAATTCCACCATCAATTCCATTACCGGCTGCGGCGGAGGAGCAGGCACTTTTGCCCTCGGCGGGGCCATATCCCTTAATGCGATCGACAATCTGGTGACCGCGTTCGTCTATGGCTCCACTTTGATCGCTACCGAAAAGCAGGTCAATATCAAGGCCAGCGACACTTCGACCATTTGGTCTCTGGCCGGGGTCCTGGAAGGATCAGGCACAGTGGCTGTGGGAGCGGCTGTGGCCACCAATACTATTACTAATGACATCTGGTCCCTGGTGCTGAATTCTAATCTGAGCGCGCCGCTGGATTCGATCAGCGTAAGTGCTGTTTCCGACACCAAGATCAAGACCCTGTCTTTCGGGGTAGCCGGATCAGGCACAGCTGCCATTACCGGCGCGGTTTCCCTGAATCACATCAAGAACTTTATCGCCAGCGCTATCGTCAATATTTTCGGCGGCGACCAGACCGTTCGGGCCGCTAAAGACATCACTATAGCTGCCCTGGATACTTCGCGCATCGAATCCCTTTGCGGCCAGATCGGCGGAGCGGGTGCCGCGGCGATCGGAGGCTCAGCCGCTTACAACGAGATCAAGAACGGCATCTACGCTTATTCCTGGGGAGCGGATATCGCCTCAGCCGAGGATAGCGCAATATTCAAAGCGATCTCCCAGTGTTATATCGGCACTATCTCCGCCGGAGGCTCGGTAGGCGGTTATGCCGGCGTGGCTGGCTCGGTGGCCATCAATGACATCGCCAACAATACCTGGGCGTATATCGATAGCTCCAAAGTACGCGCTTATGACAGTATCGTGGTCCTGGCCAAGTCCGGGAATACCACCGATATTTACGCCGGCGTGATCTCCGGTGGAGCGGCAGGCATCGGCGGCTCGGCCGCGGTGAACCTCCTCGGCAATATCACCAAAGCTTACATCAATAACTGCGATTCCGCCTCGGATTATACCGATATCCAGGCTGAAGGGACTGAGGCTAAATACCTTGACGAGATCCTGGCGAATGTAGACGGCATATCCGTCCTGGCTATAACCGCGGAGGATGTGGAAGTCTGGACCGGGACATTATCGGTCGGCGCGTTCGGCGTGGCGGCTACTGTGTCCACCACCCTGGCCGATGACGACACCCAGGCTTATGTAACTGATTCTTTTCTGACCAGCCCGGATACGATATCGATCAAGGCTTCCACCAATACGATAAACAATGTCCATGCCGGGGTCCTGACCCTGAGCGCCGGTATGGGAGTGGGCGCTACCAGCGACATCACTTTGATCGACGATACTACCAAGGCTTATATTGCCAATGATTCGCGGGTCGCTTCGTCGACCTTGGTTGAGGTCAAGGCATCCTCTAATGAAGACGTGGATTCCCTGATCATAACCGGAAGCGTAAGCGCGGGCCTGAATATTTCCGGCGCGGTAGCGGTGCTCGAGGTGAAGAACATTAATGAGGCTTATATCGCGGATTCACGGGTTGATTCCAGAGGAGGCATCCAGGTATTAGCGAATGATATTGTGGATATCAATCCTTTTGCCAACAGCGACGCCATCGGCGGAACAGGACTGGGCGGCGCGGTAGTAGTGGTTCTGATCGCCAACAATACCTCCGGCCATATCACCGATTCCACCACCAATGCCGCGGGCACCACCGAGGTAAGGGCAGATACCCGGGAGACAGTCACTTCCGAGGCCATCAACGTGAATGTCGGCTCGGTGGGCGTGGGCGGTGCGGTCTTGGTCACTTCTATTGCCGATATCAACAACGCTTATATAAACGAGAATGAAGGTAAGACCACGCTGATCAACCAGGATCCTGATTTCAGCTCCAGCCTCCAGGATGTGCTGGTGGTCGCCAAGGATCAAGTAGTGATAGATAATACAGCTGGCGGAGTATCTGGAGGCGCTGCAGCAGGAGTAGGGGCGTCCATCGATGTTTCCAGCATAAAAAATACCGTGACCGCTTTTATCGGTGCCAACTCTACGGTCAACGCGGGAAGGAATGTCGAGGTCAGGGCTGAAGCCAACAAGACCGTGGATTCGACGGTTATCGCTTTCGGCGGAGGATTGCTGGGGTTAAGCGGAGCGGTTTCAGTGGTCAATATAGGAAGCGAGATGTCCGCGAACGGCTCGGAAGCCGCGGGACAGACCGTTGATTCGGTGGCCAATGATATCGCCGAAGCCGGTGTGGCAACGGTAGTGGGAAGTTCTTCATCAGCTGAAACGGCTAAAGATAAACTCGCGCAAAATGCCTCGGATATCCCGGTGGACGACATATTCGATCCTGAAGCCGTAGTCACCCAGGCTACCAACGCTTATATCGGCAGCAGCGCTTCGGTTAACGCGGGCACGCTGAATTCCGAAGGCGATATTATGGTTGCCGGAGTTGATAATACCGATGTGGATGTTACCAGCGGAATGGGCGCTTTCGGTGCACTGGGAGCTGGCGGAGCAGTAGGAGTGGTGAGTATCCGCAATAACACTAATGCTTTTGTGCAGGACTCGGCTGTGCTTGCTGCCGCTGATGACATCCTGGTCAATGTCACTTCCAATATCCTGGATTCGAACGTCGATTCTTACGCCGGAACAGCGGGAGTCGTGGGGCTGGGCGCTGCCGTGTCCTACCTGAATTCCTGGAATAACGCCTCGGCATATATCGGCGATGTAAGCGTCACAGACGCGGACCTGGTTGAAGTTAAATCTTCCACCGACACGGACTTGTCGACTTATGCTTTTGGCGCGAGCTTCGGCGCCCTGGCCGGCGGAATAGTTATAGCCAATGCCTCGGAAAAAGGCGCTACCCTGGCTTATATAGGTAATGGCGCAAATGTTCAGGACGCCAGAGAAGTATCCGTATTCGCGAACACGGATAACGATGTTTTCGCTGACAGCACTGCCTCAACCGGAGGAATAGTGTCCGGAAACGGCTCTGTAGCTTACGCCGAGATCGTACCCGTGGTTCAGTCTTTTGTCGGAGATAATGCCTTTATCGATGTCACGGAAAATGTCAAGTTCGAAGCTAAGGCTCTAAATTACGCGGACGCGGATGCCGTCGGGGTTGTGGTTGCCGGCCTGGCTGCCGGTGGTTCAGTAGCGGATGCGATAGCCACCCCTAAGCTTAAAGCTTCAGTCGGCCAGAATACCACGATCTACGCAAATGATCTTTCTATTATCGCCAACGATGATTCCGACGCCTTTACCGAAGCCTGGGCTGCGGCAGGCGGAGTCGCCGCCGGAAATGCGGTAAAAGCGACCTCGGGTATAACCTCGGAGGTCTTCGCGTATATCGATATGAATTCGTTGATCTATGCGGATAATGACGTGACTTTTTCCGCTACCTCTAATGAATACAGCGATGCCGACGGCTACGGGTTCTCTTTTGGCGTAGCTGCCATGGGAGACACGGTCGCCAGCGCCGGCATTACCAACAATACCCGCGCCTATACCAACTCGGGCGTGCGCATTATCGACGCCAAAGATGTTTATGGCAAGTCCGACGCCAAAAATTACGCCAGTTCCTACGCGGTGCGCGGATCAGGAGGAGCTATTGTTGAAGGCAGCTTGACCACCAATGCCACGGTAAATAATCAGTCCTGGGTGACTCTCGGAGAAGATACCTCTATTTCTGCCAGTGATGATATTACGCTGGATGCTCTTACAGCGATCGAGGCGCATACCGTTACTTCCAATTACTCCGGCGGCGCGCTTACCTTCAATAATACGGACGCGATCACCACGGTCGACTCTACGACCGGAGTCGAGATAAATCCCCGGGTAAACCTGGTCGCTGATTTTGTCCGTTTACAGGCTTATATCTCCAGGTTGTACGCGGACGCGGACGCCTATTCCCTGACCCTCGCGGTAGATTCGACCTCAAGGGCGTATTCTAAAGTAGATGTCGATTCCAGCGCTTCCGTTACCATCCATGAAGGCGCGGATATTACCGGCAATAAGCGCATTGAGCTCGTCGCTAAGCATGAAGAAGAGGAAGTGAGGATCTCTTCCAAGGCCAAGGCGGAGATCCTGGTCGGCCTGACCGGAAGCGTTTACGCCACATCCGAGGCTATTGTAAGACTTAATTCCATGGTTACGGCTATGGCGGGTTCGATCTTACGCACGGATGATCTTTATGTCGAAGCCGGAACGTCGCACAATCAAAGCGTCAGTTTCGTGCGCAGCGCCCAGACGGTTGCGGTAACCGTAGTTGAGTTCGTGCTTACCGTAGTCGATGAGCTGGTCAGATGGGTCAGCAAGATCCCCTTTATCGGATGGTTCGTGAAATGGGTATGGAAGAAAGTGCGCAGATGGGTCGCTCATTTCCTCAACAGTGAGACGGCCAACATTTACCTGGGAACGTTTGACAGCCAGAACGGCGTTGATCTGAATTGCGATATATACCAGAACGCCTCGGCGAATCCGGAATTGATCGTTAACCCCGACGGCTCTTTCCTGCGCAGGGTCGGGGTTAACGCTTATCTCGATCCGGTGACCGGGGATGTCGTGGTCGAGAATATCACCAGCGAAGGCGAGGGCGGAAAGATCACTATTATCGCTCCCGGCGGAATTGTCAGCGGAGATGCCGTATTACATAAAAATACCACCTTCCAGGATGTGGAGATTATTAATAATTCGGACCGCAACCTGCGTATTGATGGTATAGAAGTGACTGGTTCCTATATTTCTGACGAGCCGGACATAAGTATTGAAGCCGAAGATTGGGAATTGTTTAATCTCTCGGTAGTCACGGATGTGGTTTCCGCGGATCAGCCTTCCCAGGTCGAGATCCAGAATAATACTTCTTCAGACATTATTTTTACGGGCCTGGTGAAGAATTCGGCGGGAGTAATGGAAATTTATAATGCCGGCGGCGATATTTTTGGTTCGGCGGAAGCGCTTCTGGAAGCGAACATCCTGAGCCTGGACGCGGATAACGGTTCTATCGGCGAGAAAGATGATCCGCTCTACATAAATCTGGTCAAGGACGAAGCGAACGCTGTGCTGGACGCCAAGGCAGCAGGCGGGATTTACCTGGATGTGGGGATCATTGAGTATCTGGATAGCGAAGCGGCTGCGGGTTACCAGATCATTGGCACAAGCATTACCAGCCTTTTAGCCGGCGGGGAAATAAATTGTAATATAAACCGGGCGAACGCGTTATATATCGATACCGATTCAGGCGATGTGGTCACCCAGGACGTTCTGGCGCCGGTGACTGTGGGCACTGTGGCCGGGGATAATGTGTCTTTGACAATACTGGGGGATCTTTTGGACGATACCGATGAAACTAACGGGATCTCCGGCAATGCGGTTAATTTAATTTCTGCCGGCGCGATAGGGACGTCCCTGGAAAACGGGGATATCGATATCTCGGCAGATACCTTTAGCGCGGAAGCCGAAGGTTCGATCTATATCGAAGAAGAGGACGGAGCTTTCTTCGGCCCGGCCATAAGCGGCGGTTCCATATTTATTACCACTCACGGACCGAGCACATTATCCGGTCTGGACGCTGTCGGCCCGGTATTATTCAAGACCACCACCGGCACGATCATGCTTTTGCCCGGAGCGGTTACTTCCAGAACGTCAGGGATCGGTCTTTATACCTCGGACGGCTCGATCCTCGCCAGTGCGCCGGGGATCCATCTTGCTGCGGCAGGGGACAGCCAGCTTTACGCGCCCATGGGCACGATCGGGGTTTCTCCTATGGGGATCATGCCTGTCGGGGTCAATATCAACGGCAGCCTTCTGATCACTTTAGGCGGAACACGCTTTAATTTGTGCAGCGGATTCATTAACGGCCGGTTAGCTGGATTCTTTAACTTGCCGATCATCTCGCCGGTAAGCTACCCGCGGCCGCTGTATCCGTTCGGAAAAGTGTATTTTAACGGCGTAAGGATCTGGCCGCCGACCATGAATAATCCGTATTATCTGGCTTACCTGGCGATAGCGAACTGGGCGATGTCCATGGACTTCATCATCCCGGATTTCTGGCAGGTGCAGAGGTTCCGGATAAACCCCTTTGATGTCATGTCTTCTTCCAACAAGGCCGGCCCGGTATACCTGTACCATCCGCTTACTGAGACTGACATGGCCGCTTTCGATTCGCTCGAAATAGGACCCGACGCCTACAGCTTTATCGACGGCAAACTGGGTATGTCCGACCGCGAAGGTTTTAGCTGGTATTTAGAAGAGGAGAAGAGGAAAAAGAAAAAAGCTCCGGCTGCCAATTAACGCGTGGCCGTGTCAGTCGGTTTATAATTAAGGGCAGATTAATAACCTGCCCTTTTTGTTTTGCGGCGGCATGTTTTATAATGTTAATCGCAGGCCCGACGGGCTGTTTTAACATGTATTTTCAAGGCTTTGGCTATTTTCTCATAAGACATACCAAGGCCACGCATTGCTTTGCCTTTTGGCTTAATTTCTTATATAATATTACTTGCTTTATAGTAGGAATTATTATATCGCAGCTAATTGTTGAAGTTTGAATTAGTAGCGGCTGCGACCGAAAAAACCAGAAAAACCAGGGGACGCTTCTATAGTTTTTTTTCCTAAATTATTTTGTTAGATTTCTCCGTCTCTTACGTCTATTATATTAGACCCGCACCCGGTGTGGGCATAGACAAGGAGGCGCGCATTGACCAACCAAAATCTGACCATCCGCGATCTTCCCCGCATCGAACGGCCGCGGGAAAAACTGCTTAAATACGGAGCCGGCCGGCTTTTACCGGCGGAACTTCTGGCCATACTCCTGGGCACCGGCAAAAAAGGAGAGAGCGTTCTGCTCGTGGCCAAAAAACTGCTCAAAGCCGCGCCCTTCGAAAAACTCCCATTATTAACCCCTGACGAATTCCGCCAGATCTCCGGCATCGGCCCGGCCAAAACCTGCGAACTTCTGGCCAGCATCGAACTGGGCAAACGCCTTTTCCAGAACAAAAAAGTAATCATTTCCCAACTGCTTAAGCCCCAGGACGTTTTCGACAGCCTCAAAGACATCCGCGAAAGCAAAAAAGAGCATTTCGTCGTCATCTTCCTGGACTCCCGCAATCAGCAGATCCATCGCGAGATCATTTCCGTCGGCACCATCAACGCGAGCTTAGTCCACCCCCGGGAAGTCTTCGAACCGGCGGTTAAACATCTTGCCGTCCAGGTTATCCTGGCTCATAACCATCCTTCCGGCGACCTCGAGCCTTCCGAAGAAGACCTGGCCGTGAACAAAAGGCTGGTCGAAGCCGGCAAGCTCCTGGGCATCGAAGTCCTCGACCACATCATCGTTACCCAAGACAGCTTCAGCAGCTTTAAAGAAAACGGCTTGCTGTAGGAGGCGGAGCATGGAGAAGAAAGAAGTTGACAAATCCGATAAAAGTAATACAATTGTATATACAATTAGTGGAATCCCGTTAAAAGCGCCCGGTTAAAGCGCATAAGAGGCGTTTCTTTTGAAGAAATAATCCAAGCTAAATTCCTCGATATCTGTGACCATCCGAGCAGGAGTGATCAGCTGATCTTTATTTTTGACTATAAAGGCTATGTTTGGGCAGTGCCATTTGTAGTGGAAAGTGATGATGTATTCCTGAAGACATTATATGAGAAAGATCAAGTTGACCAAAGAAGAGCAATGGATAGAGGACCACGCGGAAGAATTTGTCTCGGTTGGCAGAGAGGAGTTCAACAAAATCGCCCAAGCCCTTGAGGCCAGAAAAAAGGACGCGGTCCTGAACATCCGCGTCAACAGCTTCGATCTGGCTCAGCTCAAACAGAAAGCCCGGAAATTAGGCATTAAATACCAGACTTTCATCTCCGAAATCCTGCACAAAGTCGCCCAAAACTAGAAAACCAGGGGACGCTTCTATAGTTTTTTCCCGTCAACCCCCAAAAAATCCTAATTATTTCAGTTAGATTTACCCACTTTCCGCGTCTATTAAAGTAGAAGCCCAAAACATTAGTTGACTAATTATACCAAATATGGTATATTTTAAGTGAGATAAGCATGCTCAAGACAGTAAATTTTGTAGGCTCATCCCTGGAAGATATTAAGGCTTTCCCGGAAGTAGTACGTTCAGACATCGGATATGCGCTCACACGGCGTCAAAACGCCCCAGCAGGATATTAATTTAATAAAACAGCGTTTACGGATAGCGGAAGAGGAGTATAATGCATATTACAAATGAAAAGATCCACAAAGGAAGCGGCAATGTTTTCGCGGACATCGGCCTCGCTTTTCCCGAAAAAGTCCAAGCCCGGGCCGAGATCATGTTCCTCATCGCCGAAATCATTAAAAAACGCGGCCTGACCCAAAAACAAGCAGCCAAGCTCCTGGGTATTCCCCAGTCCAAAGTTTCCTGCTTAGTTAATGGAAAGCTGAGCATGTTCTCCCTGGATCACCTTTTTCAACTAATGAACTCTTTAGGCAACGACGTAGAGATCACCGTTAAGCCAAAAACCAAAGCCGAAAAGCAAGCCAAAATCCACGTTCTGCAACTGGCTTAAACATAAATTTACCACCCCATGCCCACAAGAACACCTCAAACCGACACCTACATCTCCAAAGAAATGCTCGCCTGCCTCAAACGCTACTGGGGCTACACCCAGTTCCGCCCCTGGCAAGCCGAAACCATCCTCGCCATCCTCGACGAGCAAGAAACCCTGACCATCCTGCCCACCGGCGGCGGCAAATCGCTCTGCTTCCAGCTCCCCGCCCTGCTCAAAGACGGCATGGCCGTAGTCATCTCGCCCCTGATCTCCCTGATGAAAGACCAGGTCGACTGCCTCAACTCCAGCCAGACCGCCCGCCAGCAGTTGGAAAATAAACAGATCGCAGAGAACTTGGAGGTATTTAACAAGATGCTTACTCAAGCGCGGTTCCAGAGCTTTTTCTAGAATGGAATAACTCTTGACTTATTCCATTATTTAGCGTAATATTAGAATAACAATATTTGTCTTCCAGAGTACTGGAATAAGAAAGGAGCGGCATGGCAAAAACCCCTTTTATTCCCCCGAAATTACCGTCCAAGATCGATTATTCTTCTTTGATCAAAGAAATCGGACGGGCCCATGATGCCTTGGGTCAACTCAACGGCTTATTGGTGAATATTCCTAATCCTGGTTTACTTACGGTCCCGCTGCTGACTAAAGAAGCGGTTTTAAGTTCCCGCATCGAAGGCACTCAAGCGACCATTAAAGACGTCTTCGAATACGAAGCGGAAGCTAAAACAACCGAGGATGACGCCAAAGAAAGAGATGTGCGGGAAATTATCAATTATCGCCTTGCTATGGACTTTGCCATAGAAGAATTAGCCAAAAGGCCGATCGCGGAAAATCTTTTGAAAAGAACGCACCATATACTTTTAGATTCTGTTCGCGGCGCTCATAAGGAAAGGGGCAATTTCCGTAAGTCGCAAGTATATATCGGACTTCCCAATTCAAAGATAGAAGAGGCAGCCTATGTCCCCCCGCCGCCGTCAGAAATATTGCCTCTTTTAAGCAATTGGGAAACTTATATAAACTCCGAGGAAGAAAAGGATGTTTTGGTGCAAATAGGGACGGCGCATTATCAGTTTGAGGCGATCCATCCCTTTATGGACGGAAATGGGAGGATTGGCCGGCTGATCATTCCATTGTTCCTTTATCAGAGAAAACTCCTGTCTCATCCGTTATTATATATCAGCGAATACTTTGAAAGCCGTCGAAACGATTACTATAGTTTGCTTAACGGAGTAAGTGAAGAAGGGGCCTGGGAGCCTTGGCTGAGATTTTTTCTGGGGGCGGTAGAATTGCAATCTTTAAAGACCCAGACAGTGGTTTTGAAGATCCTTGTTTTGTATCGTAAACTAAAAGAAGAATTGTCCCAAGTTAACGCGGTGCACGCCGTCAGCTTGTTGGATATCATCTTCGCCTCGCCAATAATCTCTTTTGTAAGCATTAAAAAACGTATCCGGGCCCGCAGCTACCAGACAATCTACAACCTCTTGGACAAATTCGTAAAATCGGGGATTTTAAAAGAAGTTCCGGGAAGAAAACGTAACCGGATCTTTGTTTTTCAGCGGCTTTTAGATATTTTAAAATAATCGGAATTACCCATGCCCCCAACCACACGCACAACGACAACCACCACCACCG
>JAPLLS010000059.1 GCA_026387435.1 Candidatus Omnitrophota bacterium | reverse complement strand
AGGATAACTTCCATCTCCCGGCACATTTCCCCCACGGTTTCATTAAGCTTGGAATAATCTTTCCTGGCCAGCTCCTTTAAAGTAGCGATTCCGGCAGCGACCGCCAGGGGATTTCCCGAGAGGGTGCCGGCCTGGTAAACTCCTCCCAAAGGAGAGAGTTTATCCATGATCTCTTTTCTGCCTCCGTAAGCGGCCAGAGGCAACCCCCCGCCGATAATTTTGCCCAAAGCCGTCAAATCCGGTGTTATGCCGAAAAGATTCTGCGCTCCTCCGAAAGTGAAACGAAAACCGCAGATAACTTCATCGAAGATCAAAACGATGTTATACTTTTTGGTAAGCTCCCGCAAGCCGACGAGAAACCCGATCTTCGGCAGGATTACGCCCATGTTCGCGGCAACAGGCTCAATTATCACGCAGGCGATTTTTTTATGCTCTCTTTTTATCACCCTGCCTGCGGCGTCAATATCGTTATAAGGAATAACTATGGTGTCTTGGCTTGAAGCGCGGGGAACTCCCAGACTGTCCGGTTGGCCGAAAGTAGCAGCGCCCGATCCGGCTTTAACCAGCAAGCTGTCGCAATGTCCGTGGTAACTCCCTTCAAATTTAACAATTTTATCTTTCCCGGTGAAACCCCGGGCCAAACGGATCGCGCTCATCGTCGCCTCAGTTCCGGAATTAACCAGGCGGATCTTTTCGATAGAGGGGATCGCGCAATTAATGATCCTGGCCAACTCGGTTTCTGCGCTGGTAGGAGCTCCAAAACTGCTGCCGTTTTTGGCCGCGCCATTGATCGCTCTCAAAACAGGCGGATAAGCGTGGCCCAGGATCAAAGCGCCCCAACTCATCACCAGATCCAAATAACAATTATTATCCGCGTCGTATATCCTCGAGCCCTTTCCTCTGGTGATAAAAATTGGGCTCCTGCCCACAGCTTTGTAAGCTCTGACCGGGCTATTTACTCCGCCGACAAGATATTTCCGGGCTTCCCGGAATAATTTACGGGATTTTTCTGAGCGCATTAAGCCTTTTTATCTTTTTTTATCCGGTTGTAAATATATTCGATCATTAACATCTTATGCTGCATATCCATCTTCAGGAATTCCACTCCGGTTTCATAATAAAGCTCTCTTTTAGGGCCTAACTTGCGTTTTCCGGATTGCCAGACCACCTTGGCCAAAGCGAAAAAAGGGCTCGAATCGGGAGTGATCACGACCGCCAGCTCCAAAAGAGTGCCCGGCCTGGTTTTCTCCTTCAAACAAAGACGGATCCCTCCCTGGCTGATGTCCAGCACTTCGTCTTTTTTTTCTCCGAGGACCCCCATAAATTTGTAAATCACCTTAACACCGTCTTTTAACCGAGGGAATTTTCTTTTTTCTTTCACTTTGTCAGCATCCATAGGTCCGCCTTTGTTTTTTTCAGTTCTTTTAAAGTAAACAACTCCTGGTAATCTTTTATTCCGGTCATACGGGAAAACCTCTTTACGATCCTTAAACAATCCTGCCGGCTACGGCCGTGGATCATGGTATAGATATTGTAAGGCCACGAAGCGTGAGTTTTTCGCTGATAGCAGTGGCTGACTTCGCCGGCCTTCTGAAAAGTGTTTGCCGCGCGCTCAAGGCTCTTTTCCGCTACTTTCCAGGCCACCAGGACATTTGATTTTAATCCGACTTCCCGGTGGGCCAAGATCAATCCTAATCTGCGGATTACTCCGTTATTTTTATAACTTCTGATAACTTTAAGAAATTTATTTTCATCCCAGCCCAAACTCTTAGCCGGAACGCTAAACGGCATCTTTATTATACCTAAAGGACGGTTCAATGCCAAAATAAATTTTTTGTCCGGTTTCATTTATTTTTCAAGTTTAAAACGGGCATTGATCTTAAAAACTTTAACAGTTTCCAGGTTCAAAACATCTTCCATGTTGGCTCTCCGTTTTATTTCTTTTAAAAGCAGCGCAAGCTTCGCTTTCGAGGCAGCGGAAAGTGTAAACCAGATATTGTATTTGCCGCTGCGCAGATAATTATGGCTAACCTGCGGATAGCTATTGATCATCCGGACCGTTTGAAAGAGGCGTTTTCGCGGTACGTTCATCGCCACCAGCGTAGATTTTATTCCCAGTTTTTTAGTTTCAAATATGGCACCCAGGTAACGGATTAATTTTCTTTTCTTTAAAGATCTTACTTTACAGATCAATTCCTCTTCACTGAGGCCGAATTTCCGGCAAGAGTCGGCAAAAGGCCGGCGGGAAATCGGGAAATTGTCCTGAAGCTCTTTTAAAATAAGCCTGTCTAGCTTAGCGAGCATTATTTTTGACTGAGGTAAAAACGCATTCTTTATCTTCGGCCATAAAATCCGAGCTTTCATAATAAGCCCGGGCCCGGCACCCTCCGCAGGAAGCCTTGTCAACACAAAACCCGCAAAAGCCGGAATACTCCAAGGAACGCAGCTTCTTGAATATTTCGCTGTTTTTCCAGATCGAACTGAACTTTTCTTCCCGGACGTTAGCCACCTTTAGCGGCAGATACGGGCAAGGATGCACGTCGCCGTTAGGAAGGATACAGCAATAACCGGTTCCGGCCAGGCAGCCGCGCTGAAAACGCAAAGGGATACCCATTTTCTTGGCCATCGGTATAAATTGCGGGGCGCAGACCGGCTTCAATTCTATGGCGGTCTCTTTCTGCTTGTTCAAAACTTTCTCCAGCACTTCCTGGATCTCTTTTGCGCCGATAAACACTTCGCTTATATCTTTACCCCGGCCGGTAGGGACCAGAAAAAAGATATGATGCGCTTTCGCGCCCAGAGAGGTGGCAAAATCGGTAATTTCGATGATCTCTTGATAATTCCGGCGGGTCACCGTAGTGTGAACCTGAAAATCGAGATTTTCCCGCCGGCATATCCGCATAGCTTCCACGGTTTTTTCCCAGGCCCCTTTTTGTTTACGGAAATCGTCGTGAACTCGAAAATCCTTACTGTCTAAACTTATCCCTACCCTGGCTGCTCCCGCAGTTTTCAATTTCCTGACAATTTCAGGAGTAAAAAGCACCCCGTTAGTCCCCAGCACCGGGCGCAGGCCTACGGAAGAAGCGTAAGAAATCAACTCAAAAATATCCTTCCTTAAAAGCGGCTCCCCGCCGCTTAAAATCGCGATCTTAAATCCAGCCTTGGCTATTTCCAAAAGCAGGTCTTTGCCCTCCGCGGTAGTCAACTCATTAGGGTCCTTGCCGCCGGCATCGCGGTAACAATGCTCGCATTTGAGATTGCAGGCTTTAGTAGTATTCCAGGAAATTATCATAAGATCTTCGCGATTTCCATGGCATGATAGGTGATGATGATGTCGGCGCCGGCGCGCTTGATCGCGTTGAGGATTTCCAGCGTAATCTTCTCTTCGTCGATCCAGCCGGCTTTTGCCGCCGCCTTGACCATGCTGAACTCTCCGCTGACATTATAGGCGGCGATCGGCAAATTAAATTTCTCTCTGGCTTTGGCGATTATGTCCAGATAAGCCAAAGCGGGCTTGACCATGATAATGTCCGCCCCTTCTTTGACGTCCAAACTAATCTCTCTCATCGCTTCCCGGGAATTAGCCGGGTCCATCTGATAAGAGTTACGATTCCCGAATTTCGGGGCAGAGCCAGCAACTTGAGAGAACGCGGTCCTGGCCAGTAAATCCAAAGTCGCGTCGTTATCCAGGCGGCAATCCGATCCCTGATGGCTTTTAATTATCCCGCAATGGCCCGTAGAAGTGAATTCACAAAGGCAAACATCGGCAATAACCAATATCCCGGGCACTTTTTCCTTGATCGCAGTTATGGCTTTCTGAACTATCCCTTCTTTGCTATAAGCTGCGCTGCCGGTTTCGTCTTTTTTATCGGGGATGCCGAAAAGAAGCACTGCCGGAATATCCAGCGATCTTGCGGTCTTGACTTCTTTAATAAGATTATCGATGGAAAGTTGAAAATTTCCCGGTAAAGAAACGATCGGCTTTTTGATAGACTTGCCTTCCCGGACAAAAAAGGGCATGATCAAATTATCCGGACTAAGCCTGGTCTCTTGAAGCAAGCGGCGGAAATTATCGTTCTGCCTTATCCTTTTGGATCTGTAAATTGGAAACTTCATCTTTTGCTCCTTTAAACTTTACAATCGACTCCGATCTCCTCATCCGTCAAATAGCAGGCAGGATCCTGCTGCCACATATCCTGATAAACCGCTTCGGCCCGGGCCCGGAAATTAGCGTTGCATAATTCCAGGAAATTACAGCAACTGCAGCGGCCCTTGATCAATTTAGCCCGGTTTTTAAGCCCGGCCATGACCGGATCAGTAGTGTCCATCCAGATCTGGCCGAATTTTCTTTGTCTTACGTTACCGAAAGTATGTGCCTGCCAGAACTGATCGGCATGCACGAACCCCTGATTATCGACGTTGGCAATGGCGATCCCCGAAGCGTTGCCTTTATTATACTTTAGAAGCTCCAGGATATCTTTAGCTTTTCCCGGGTCTTTGGCCTTAGTCTGTAAATACAGATAGAACGCGTCGGCATGATTATCTACGGTAAGCACTTCTTTTTTCATGCCCCGTTTGTTCAGGGAAACCACCCACGAACAAATAGAATCAATGCACTCGCGCATCTGTTGGCGGGGAAGATCGTCTTCGGTCATTTGAGCTCCCCGCCCGGAATAAACCAGGTGATAAAAACAAACCCGGTTAATAGCCTCGTCTTCGACCAGGCGGAAAATGTCTTTTATATCCGGATAATTGTGGCGGGTGATAGTAAAACGAAGTCCCACCTTCTGCCGGACTTCGACCAGATTCCTGATCCCCGCCAAAGCCAGCTTAAAGGCTCCCTTTTTGCCGCGGAATTTATCATTGCGCTCATTGATCCCGTCCAGGCTTACCCCGACGTAATCGATATCGCTCTTCTTGATCTTACGGGCCATCTCCGGAGTGATCAATGTGCCGTTAGTGGAGATCACCGTTCGCAAGCGCCGGCGATGAGCGAAATCATTAAGCTCAAACAGATCCTTACGCAATAGCGGCTCTCCTCCGGAAAAAAGCAGGACGGGTACCCCGAACTCCTCAAGGTCCAGGATCATCTTTTTGGCTTCTCCGGTAGTCAGTTCGCCCTGATAATCCTGATTGGCGGAATTGGAATAGCAATGTATACAAGCCAGGTTGCATTTACGGGTGCAGTTCCAGACCACGATCGGCCGGCGCGAAAGCGAATTCATGCCCTTGCGATACCTTAATTCATCGCCGTAAGATGGCAGATCACAGAGCAACTTAGTTATGCTTATCATATTGTCGTATCAGGTATAACTTTTACTTCCACAGAGGTGAATATGGTTAAATTTTATTTGCTGTAATATTTCAGCACCGCCGAGGCCAATCCCTCCAGGGTGAATTGTTTCGCCTCGATCGCGACTTTCAGCCCGAGTTTGCGGCAGGTCGCCGAAGTGACCGGGCCGATGGAGGCGATCTTGAATTTGTTCTTTTGGAAAAATATTTCTTTTTTGGAGAATGCCCGGAAAAATCCTTCCGCGCAGGAAGAACTGGTAAAAGTCACCAGGTCAAACCCACTAAGGAAATCCTTAATCCCCACTTTTTCCCGTAGCAGTTCGGCTTTATACGCAGGGACCACACAGACTCTTGCTCCCAACTTCTCCAGCCCCCCGGGAAGAACATCGCGAGCTTCCTGAGCCCGGATGATCAGAATATTCTTACCTTTTATCTTCTCTTTCTTAAAAACAGCCAACAAACCTTCCTGCCGGAAATCTTTTGGCTGCACGTCGACACTGACAGATAAAGCTTCGATCGCTTCTTTGGTCTTCGGCCCGATCGCCGCTACCTTTATACCGGCAAGTATGCGTATGTCTTTTTTCAAAGCCCGCAGCCGGTCTTTAAAAAATCTCACCCCGTTCTGGCTGGTGAAGATCAGCCAGTGAAAATCGTCGATATTCCTGATCACCGAGTCCAGGCGGGAATAATCATCCATCGGCCGAATGCTGATCAAGGGCAGCGCTGCGCATTCCGCGCCCTGGTCTTCGAGCATGGCGCTTAGCCTGCTGTTATCTTCCGCCGGAAGGGTAACCAGGATATTCTTTCCGAAGAGCGGCCTTTTTTCAAACCAGTTGAGTTTATTTCTCAGACCCGCCACTTCACCTACGATCAAGATCGCCGGAGGCGAAATTTTCGCGCTCCTGACCTTGTTCTCGATATCGGCGAGGGTCCCGGGACAACTTTTCTGCCGGGGTGTGGTCCCCCATTGCACCACGCAGCAGGGAGTAGTGGCGGCCCGCCCGTATTTGATCAGGGTGGAAACGATATTCGGAAGATTCTCGACGCCCATTAAAAAAACCAAAGTACCCAGGCCGGTGGAAATTTTATCCCAGGCAATAGAAGTATCTTTTTTATTCGGGTCTTCCTGCCCGGTAAAAATTCCTAAAGAAGATGTGAGCCCCCGGTGAGTTACCGGTATTCCCGCATAGCAGGCTACGGCGATCGCGCTGGTTATTCCCGGAACAACCTCGAAAGGGATCTTATTTTTGACTAAAAGCAGGATCTCTTCCCCTCCCCGGCCAAAAACAAAAGGGTCCCCACCTTTAAGGCGAACCACAGTCTTGCCTTTCTTGGCCAGACGCACCAGAAGCGCGTTGATCTTATCCTGCGGAAGGATATGCTTATCCGCAGCCTTTCCAACGTAGATCAACTCGGCATCCGCAGAACACTCGCGGATGATCTTCGGATTTACCAGGCGGTCATAAACCACTACCTGGGCTTCTTTTAAAAGCCGCATGCCTTTTAAAGTGATCAATTCCGCATCTCCGGGCCCGGCGCCTACCAAATAAACTTTGCCTTTAGCCTGAGCCATTTTCGATCTCCCTCAATATAACTTTGCCGCCATTTTTCAAGACCGTTTCAGCGAGCAGTTTTCCGATAATTTTTGCGTCTACGACCCTTCCCTTCAGAGATTCCCGGGCGATCTTTCTTCCGTCTAAACTTATGATCATTCCCTCTAAAATAATCCGCCCGCGCTTGACCCGGGCAAAAGCCGCCACCGGCATCCGGCATCCGGCTCCGGTGCGAGCCAAAAACGACCGCTCAGCTTCCACGCAAAATCTGGTTTCAAGATGGTTAAGCTTTTTGACCAATTCCTCGATACGGCTATCCCCTTTACGGATCTCAAGTCCTAAGGCTCCCTGCCCGGCATCCGGAAGCATGATATCTTCGGACACT
>JAPLLS010000061.1 GCA_026387435.1 Candidatus Omnitrophota bacterium | reverse complement strand
TGGGCTAAAAGATTGACGTTAAAGGGCTGGCGGGTTTTCTCCATGAATGCCGATAATCTTTTATCACAAATCGCGCTTCCCAAACGCAGCCCGGAAAGGCCGTAAGCTTTGGAAAAAGTCTGCAGGAAGATAAGATTATTTTTTTTGATATAATCAATGCCCCGGGGATAATCTTTTACGTCGATAAAAGTATCGTAAGCTTCGTCCAAAACCACGATGACGTTGGAAGACAGCCCTTTCAGGAATTTATCCAACTCAAGTTTGGTGACGTAAGTGCCGGTGGGATTATTGGGATTGGCGATGAATACCAGTTTTGTTTTGGAGTTTATATTCTTTTTTATCGTTTCTAAATCGAATTTAAAATTTTTGAGAGGAACGGTGATGATTTTGCGGTTGTTCACCTTGGAGATGATCTCGTATTCCAAGAAGGTAGACTGCGAGGTCAGGATAGACTCGTCTTCGTTGACAAAGGTTTTGATCACCACATCGATCAATTCGTCTGAGCCGTTTCCCAAAACGAAATTTTCCGGCTCAAGGTCGAATTTTGAAGCCAGTTTTCTCTTTAAATAGAAACTGTTGGAATCCGGATAACGGTTGATGCCCGATGCGGCTTTTTTTACGGCCGCAACCGCCTTAGGAGAAGCTCCCAAGGGGTTTTCATTGGAAGCCAGCTTAATGACCTTTTTTAGCTTGAATTCCCTTTTAGTTTCTTCAATGGGTTTCCCCGCGATATACGGCGATAATTTCAGGATGTTTTTTCTGATCAATGACATGATAGACCTCTTTTTTTATTCTCCTACCGGGTATGACCCCAAAATTTTCAAGAATTTACATTTATTTTCCAGCTCGGCCAGCCCGGAACGAAGCCAGCAGTGCGTGCAACGCGCCCACCCGGTCCAGGATCGAGACCAGCACAGAAGTTTGAGCGTTGCCGGTATGAGGAACTTCGTCCTTGCCGATCACGAAAAAACGGGTAACATTATGCGGGGAGTCTTCAATACCCCTGGCCACGATATTCAATCCGTAGATCTTGGCCGCCAGCGCCGAGGCTATTGCCGCGCTGTTCTTTTCTTTAGCGGCGATCTGGGAAGCCCGGGTGGTGCTGGGAACTTCGATAAGCTGGGCATTGGCCAGGTTCTTTTGCAGCCAGATCCGGCATTGGCCGAAAACCATGGGATTCGAATATACTTTTTTTACTTTGGCTAAAGGTCCCGTTGAAAGCAAATTGTGTGAAATATTCAAAATTACCTGTGAACAGATCTTCAGATCAGAATCCATGAACATATCCAGCGTAAAATTTACCGCTCCCTCGATCGAGTTTTCAATGGGCACTACCCCGTAATCGGCGTTACCTTTCTCCACTTCGATGAACACTTCCGCGATAGAGCCGCAGGAAAGATAGTTTACCTGGGAACCGAATCTTTTCAAAGCCGCCTGATGGGTAAATGTGGCGACCGGCCCCAAAAATGCGATCTTGAGTTTTTTCTCCAGGGAAAGGCTGGAAGACATGATCTCCCTGTAGATAGCTTCCAGCGCCGCAGGCTTTAACGGTCCGCTGTTAAGACTCTCGATCATTTTCAGGATCTCCCTTTCCCGGTCAGGGCAATAAACGCTCTTACCCAGGCTTTTTTTAGTTGCTCCAACATCAATGGCAATTTGGGCCCTTTTGTTCAAAAGGCTGACTATATCT
>JAPLLS010000046.1 GCA_026387435.1 Candidatus Omnitrophota bacterium | reverse complement strand
GCGGCAGGCAGCCTTTGGCCGTGTTGTCGGCTTTTTGGATACTAGAGCCCGCCAGCCAGACCAAACCAAGAGTCAACGGGACCAAAAACAACTTCCGGCCTTTTTCCAAAATAAATTCGTACAGCTCAACTATACCCCAGCCCAGAAACACTCCCATGGGGATCAGCAAGTATATCGCGAATCTGATGCCTTTAGAGCACAAGAAAAATACGGTCATAAACCAGACCACCATGATTATCAGCAACTCTCTTTTCGCGCCCCTGTATTTCTTGATCTTCAGGAAGCTCCAGAGCATTAATAATAATACAATAGCCAGCATGAAAACCCCACCCACCGCATTGGCTACGGATAAGTAGTCGCCTTTTTTTAATTCGCCCACCGTAGAGTAGACATTCGGCCAGATAATCGAGGTCAAAGGGTTATTTAAAGAGACGGCGGATTTTATCTGCGCCGCCAGGGCATCTAAAGGCTCAAATCCGGAAAACAAAATTATCCAGAACACTCCGAAGAATAGAAAAGTCGTAAAAACTAACAGATGCCTTTTGATCTCGCCGGAAGTATCCTGGCCGTACTGGAACCTCTCGGAAAAACAATTGGCCAGTACGATAAACTCGTAGAAAAAAATAATGGCCAAAATTAACGACCAACCGAGCCAGGTCGCGCAGAACAAGCTCAGCCATAAAGACGCCAAAACAGCCCAACCAACACTGCGCGGCCAGGAAGAAGAATTATAAGCATGAATGTAAAACCAGATGATCAAAAGCGGGAAAATCATGGTCAAAATATCAAGATCAAACCACCCAACGCAGCTTCGAGGTATAAAAATCGGTGCCGTCCCCACAAAAATACAGCAAATAAAAGCTGTAATGCTTCCCCAATACCGGCAGCAAAAAAAATATAAAAGGATAATGAAAACTGATAAAAAAAATAAGGGCAGGTAGAAAATAAAATCAAAAAGAACAATCGGTTTAAATAAGGCAAAAAACTTATAGGCCGCCCAAGAAGTGTAATAGAAAAAAGTGCTCCAATTGAAATCTCTCCCCTGAGGAAAAACCATCAGGTTATCATGCTGTTTGCCATCCTTGACCTCGTCACCTGTCCGGCCCAGGCGGTCGATGTTCTCTACGTATCTTGCCCAATTCCAACCGTCCAACTCCATCAAATATGTCCGGCCGAACTTATCTTGGAAGCGGTCTTTCAACCTGGCAAACTCTTCTTTCTTTTGCTCTTGGAGGGTTTTTTTGTTGGTTTTCTCATAATCCTTTACCGCAGCATCGAATAATTTGGATTTAGCCACGTCGGAAAGAGCGGGAAAGTTTTTACTGATTTCCCGGGCTATCCTCTGCTGGACTTGGCGATCCACCTTTTGTCCGGCAAGCTTGACAAACTGGGGTAAAAAAATAGGATAGCTCCGAAAATAAATGCTTATGCTTAATACGGCAAGTAAAGATAAAACGATGCCCACATTTTTTTTCATTTCATATTCTCCGGATTGAAGTTAATTGAAATTATTATAACATTAATTCAGGTTTTGGCAAATTTAAATTATTCAGTATTCTCGTCGGATAAACCCTATTGAGCTGAAACAGAAGGCATTTTTATGATATTGGTCAAGTTCATGGCGGGATTGTCGAGCGTTCCGCAGGCTTTGGGGGTTCCCGAAGGCTGCCAGCAGGTAATAATATGCATAGTAAGGTAGTTTCCGTTCTGGGTAACGTTAAAAGACCGGACATGCCTGGCAATAACTTCGGCAGCAGGCGGAGAAGAAGAAGAAATGTTGGAATTAAAAAGGATCGTGTAGGCTTGGGCGGCCGCGTTACAGCCGGCATCATTAAAACAGTAACCGATATTACAATCGCTGCCGCTGCTTGTATTCCTCACCCCATCAGCGACGGAATCGATTGTTGCGACAATTTTAGCATTATTTGCGCCGGAAGAAGTAATAATCACCGCGGGATTATCAAAATCACCGATCGCCGCCAAAAGATGCTTGCTCATATGGCTAAGGGCATAATTAGCCTCATTCTGCACCTTAGACCTTTTGTCGGCGGCTAAAAACTGCTGGCGGCTGAACATGTCAATTCCGTAAAACCCCAGCATAACCATTCCCAAAAGAACAACACTGATGATCAGTTCAATAAGCGTTATCGCTCTATTATTATTTGGTTTCATTCCAGGTAATATTGACTCTAACCCGTCTCAAGGTGGATCCCCCCGTAGTTTCATTGGTTATCTCATAGGTCGGGGTATAAGTTACTCCGTCGATAACAACTGGTGAGCCGGCCCTGTTACTTGCATTAAGCAGATTACCGGGAGTATCCCAACTACTCTGGTTAACCTCATTCTGCAAGGGATCCATGAAAACCGTAGCTAATTGGCCGGCTGATGTCCGGGAACGGCTGTGAGCCATGTAGCCTCTGCTGACCACAAACACGTTGATCAGGCCGACCAGCACCAAAGCCAAAATCATCATCGATATAATTATTTCCAACATGCTGATTCCCGAAGAATGTTTTGTTTTGCTCATTTTCGATCCTTTTTTCCGAAAAATCTATTCCGACTTACCAGGCGCAAATGCTCGCATTATCCTGGGTTTCGTCGATACAGTATGCCGTGATACCGCTTTTCGGTCCGCTGGTGCGCTGGGCCTTGGCAATGAAAGTAGTATTAAGGCTTGCGGTCTTAACCGAGTATTTCCAGTTGGTATCGCTGACCGGCAGCATCAACTTTAAAAAACCGTTGACCTCGCCCGTGTTAGTGCAGCCAATGTATTCCCCGATTTCCATCCGGTAAATCTTCTCCGCGGAAGAAACAAGTTTCACATTAGCCTGGGCTTCCCTCTCGGCGGCCTGTTCTTTAGGGCCCGCAAAACTCGCGAGCCCTAAAACAGCCAGGATACCTATGATTATCGTAACTATAATCACTTCCAGGAGAGTAAACCCCTTAAAGCTTTTTCGCATGGATTCCTATCTCTTAATACCCGTTAGGGCTGTTCCAAGTCGCGGTTCCAGCGCCATAATCAACGACTAAAGTAACAGTTCCTCCCCCGGTGTGTTGCGGGGATTTACCGTCAGCGGTACATCTTAGAGCTTGAAAAGAAATTTGATCAGGTTGGGTAACGGCTGTCTGAATGTACCTAAAGAAATGCGACTGATTACATAGCGTATTAGGAATTTGCCCGGCTGCGTTGCCTAATCCCAGGTTCCCGTCGGTGCACATAGAAACATTATTCCCATCCATGTATAACGCAGCGCAAACACTTCGCAGCTGCCCTAAGATCTGCCTGGCTTCAGCGCCCCTGGATCTTTCCACTACCGCCGTATACTGGGTCAACCCCAAAGTAGCCATGACACCGACGATTATGATAACAATTAACAGTTCCAACAACGTAAACCCTTTTTTCATGTTTCCTCCTCTCATTAACCGCTTTTTTTGAACAACTAGTTTATTATACCATCCCCCTAGCTGTTGTCAATATTTTACTCTTTACTCGTATTACCCCTGGCTGCCGATCTGGCTGATCTTAAAGATCGGCAAGAACATCCCGATAACCATCATGCCGATCACCAGGCCCATGAAGATCAGGATCATCGGCTCGAACAAAGCCAGAAACCGGCCCAGAAAAGTTTCCACGTAGTTCTGGTAGAAAACGTTGATCCTTTTGAACATCTGGGATAATTCCCCAATCTCTTCTCCGATATGGACCATCTGCACAACCATCGGCTCAAAAAAACCGCTTCTTTCCAAAGGCTGGCTTAATGGTTTTCCCGCGCGCACGTCTTCCTTGATCGAGCGGATTATCTCCCCGATCACGACAGAGCCTACGCTGTTTTCGGAAATTTCCAGTGAATACAAAATAGGCACCCCGGATTCAACCAGAGTTGACATCTCCGAAGAGAAACGCTCAATCGCCAAAGCCCGGAAGAACTCGCCGAACAAAGGCAAACTAAACAGAAACTTCTCAAAATTCCTCCGGCCGTCTTTGGTCTTGATATAGTTCATAAACAAAAAATAAAGGATGACTGCGCCGATAGCCATAAAGATGATGGTTTTTCGGATAAAATTACTTACTGCAAGAAGGACCAAAGTCGGTAAAGGAAGAGTTATATTGAAGCTTTTAAATACCTCCGCGAAAGTCGGGACGATCTTGATCGTCAAAAATAATAGCGCTACTACCGAAGCGCCCAAAAGTATAAAAGGATAGATCAAACTGGAAATCAGTTTTCTGGTAAATTCCGCGTTTCTTTCCAGATAAACCGCCAGGCGGTCCAGGATTATGGCCAGGTTTCCCGAAGCCTCGCCGGATTCCACCAAATTGACCCAGAGGTCCGAGAAAACGGCCGGCTCTTTAGCCAGGGCCTCGTGAAAACTCAAACCCTGTTCCATATTCTTCTTCAAGTTGGCGATAACCAAATAAAGCTTTTGGCTGGCCACCTGCTTGGAGATCGTATCCAAACTTCTTAAGATCGTGACCCCCGCGCCCAGCAAAGTCGCCAGCTGCCGGCAAAAAATCACCAGGTCATTACTCTGGATCCCGTAATGCCTTTTCCCCCGGCCGGCGACTTTCACGCTCATTTCTGAAGTTAAAGCCGCTCCCTGACTAATGCCTTCGGCGTAAATTTCCACGACCAGTAAATTCATTGCCTGGAGACGATTGATCACCTCTTCTTCATTTGGCCCTTCAAGAGCACCGGTTACCCTTTTGCCGGAACCATCCCTGGCTACATAATTAAATTTTCCCATTAATCCACCCCCAAAGTGACGGCGATCGCTTCTTCAAGCGAAGTCAAACCCAATTCGACTTTTTTCATCGCTGAATCAGACAAAGACTGCATTCCGGTTTTCCTGGCCACATCCCGGATCTCCTGGAACGTGGCCCTCTTGGAGATCATTTCCCTGATCTCCAGATTGACCATCATAACCTCGGCGATACTCATTCTTCCTTTATAACCCAAATGATTGCATTTCGGGCAGCCTTTAGGCTTATATATCAAATCCGCTTTGATCTTATAATCAGCCACCTGTTTGGTTGTCGGCTCGTAAGCTTCTTTGCAATCCGGGCAAAGCTTGCGGATCAACCTCTGGCCGACCACGCACAATAAAGACGGAGTGATCAAATACGGTTCGATCCCGATATCCATAAGCCGGTTTATAGCCGACGGCGCGTCGTTAGTATGCAGCGTGCTTAAGACCATATGGCCGGTCAAAGCCGACCGGATACAGATCTCCGCTGTCTCCATATCTCTGACCTCACCCACCAGCAGTATATCCGGGTCCTGCCTTAAAAAACTCCGTAATGCTCCGGCAAAAGTCAGCCCGATCTCCGGTTTTACCTGGACCTGATTGATACCGTCCATCTTGTATTCCACCGGATCTTCTATGGTCACGATATTCCTGGTGGCATCTTTCAACTCGCTTAACATCGCGTAAAGGGTAGTAGTCTTTCCGCTTCCCGTGGGGCCGGTCAATAATATCAAGCCGTAAGAAGAGCTCATCGCTCTGCGTAATTGCTCCAGCTGTTTAGCGTCAAAACCCAGCTGACCCAGATCAAGCACCACCGCCCCTTTATCCAAAATTCTTAAAACCACTTTTTCCCCGTAGATAGTAGGGACTGTGGAAACTCTCAAGTCGATCGGCCGCTCGTCGATCTTGACCAAAATAGCCCCGTCCTGGGGAAGCCGTTTTTCGGCGATATCCAGCTTGGCCAGGATCTTAACGCGGGAAATGATCGCCAGGTGCAGATGTTTTGCCGGAGGCGGAATTTCATAGAGCTTGCCGTCAATACGGTACCTCAGGCTC
This sequence comes from Candidatus Omnitrophota bacterium, assembly GCA_026387435.1. Classification (GTDB taxonomy): domain Bacteria; phylum Omnitrophota; class Gorgyraeia; order Gygaellales; family Profunditerraquicolaceae; genus JAPLLS01. The sequence continues at coordinate 52,879 of JAPLLS010000046.1, read as the reverse complement.
ATCCGGTCTTTAAACGGCTCAATATGAATATCCGATGCCCGTTCGTTGATCGCCTGCCTGATGATCAAATCCACAAGCTTTACCACCGGAGCTTCTTCCGCCCGGGCTATGAGCTTATCCAGGCTTAACTCGGATTCTATGGTCTCCGATGCATCTATATTGTGCGCTCCGGTTTCCTCATAAGAAGCGCTGACCGCGTCCTTGAGCATCGTAGCTTTGCCGTAGAAATCATCGACGGCCTTGAGGATATCGCCTTTGGTGGCGATCACCGGGTTGATCTCACAACCGGTCAATTTTCTCAGGTTATCAAGTAGAAGCAAATCCAGCGGATCCGACATGGCCACGGTTATGGATTTTAAAGTATGCGACAGAGGCAAAACATAATTCTTCATCGCGTATTCGTGGGGAATGAAATTCTCCAGCTTCTGGCCCATAGTCGGCTTAAGCATGCCGGTCCCCAGGGTAAAATAAGGTATACCCAGCTGCTTACCGAGGACGCGGATTATCTCTTCTTCCTGAGTTATCCCCAACTTGACGATTATTTCGCCTAAACGTCCCCCGTCCTGCCTTTGCGCGCTTATCGCTTTATCAAGGTCAGCTTGGCTAAGCAATCCTTCCTTGATCAAAAGCTCGCCCAACTTAAGATACTTTTCTTTAGCCATTAGCGTTTGTTTCTTTCCCTTTCAAAAGTATCGAGCATGTCGATAATCGCCTGCTTGCGCTCGGAAGTAGTCATCGGCTGCCCAGCGGAATAAGCTAAATCAGTAACCACTGGTTTGCCGTTCTGGGCGACTTTCAAGCCCCTTTCTTTCATGATCCGCGGGGTAATAAAAACCAGTAACTCCCTTTCCAGGTTCTTTTCGACATTTTTATGCCTGAACAAAGCGCCCAGCACCGGAATATCTCCTAAGAGCGGCAGTTTAGTGTCGGTCTCCTGCTTTTCCTGGTGAATAAGTCCGCCCAGGACTACGGTTTCTCCGTCAAAGACCTTGATGATGGATTTAGTGGACCTGACCTCGGGGTCATAAGCGGACTCAGTTGCGGAATTAATAACCGGGCTTTTGACGGTAGAACTGGTCTTGGGGTTAATTACCAGGTTGATCTCTCCGGTATCTATATTGATCTGCGGAGTAACCCTCAGGAAAATACCGATACCTTCCGGAGTCAGTTTTAATTCCGTGGCCCTGGTGTATGTAGTTGACGTTGTAAACAGACCGCTAGGCTGGGTTTCGACAGTTTGTGACGAGCTTACGATCTCATCTTTGGTGATACCGATTTCAGCCGTCTCATTATTCAAAGTAAGGATCCTGGGCCTGGCCAAATATTTGGTATCAGCCTGCTCATTCAAATAATCCAGGACCATGGCTAAAGTATGGCCCATAACCACATTGCCGGCGACATTAGCGGTGTCGATACTAGCTGATCTCAAAGCCAAATCTCCGATAAACGCCGTGCTATTTCTCGTACTTGAACCCAAGATCATGGTAAACGGGCTGGGAGAAGTGGATGAGCCGACATTGAACCCCATTTTATCCACGACGTCCTTGCTGACGTCGAGCATCTCGACTTCCAGCATTACCTGCGGCTGGGGAACGTCCAGCCGGGAAATGATCTCATCAAATAAAGGAAACTTGCTGGCGACATCGGTGATGATTATACTGTTGGTCTTGCTGTCTTCGGCGATCTTTCCGGTTTTGCTTGAAAGCTGCTTAAGTGTTTCCAAAAGGCTGGATGTGGTTGATGCTGAGGTAGAAGAAGTAGCGCCTACAGTGCCAGTAGTGGTGCCCCCGGAGGTAACTGACGCCCCGGAGAACAAATTAACTTTCTCCTTCTCCAGATTTGCGCTGGAAACACTGCGGTATTTCAGCTGATATATCTTGGTCAACATATCCGGGTTGGCGGGGTCGTCGGCGTAATTTATGGTAAAAATTCCCGCAGCTTCATCGTAATCGTAATTCAGTTTATTCGCCGAGAAGATCTTCTCCATGGCCATTTGTATCGGGACATTTTCCAGGTAGAGGGTGATTTTACGGTCCTTTACCGCATCCGAGGATATAAAATTCAAGCCCGATTGTATCGAGAATATTTTCAATACGTCCTTGAGGTTGGCATCCTGCAGATCCATGGAGACAGTCTTGTCGGAATCAAGAATAGACGACAATCCTGTTTCGGCATTAAGCCTGGGGATCAAAATAGAAAGAAAGAAGACCATAAAAAAACCGGATAATCTTAAATTGTTCCTCATTGATTTCCTCCTTTTTTAGCATCTTTTTTATTAGAAGAAGCCTCTAAATTATCGAACGCGGGCGAAGTTAGAACAAATTGCTTGTTGCCGAAGAATACCGTGACCGAATCTTTTGTTATTTCGAGTATCTGGACGTTATCTATTTTCTCGTTAACTTTAACGACTTTGTCATTGATTATTGCCTGAGGGAACTTCCCTCCCCAGAAAATCCCCTGTACTTTCATGGCCGGAAGATGAACTTCCGGAATATTAGTATTCGAATCTCCGGTATCGGGCGATGTCTCGGTCAGAACCGGATTGGTAAAAGGATCCCGCAAATTCTCGGCCGTATAAGATACTCCGGGTTTAAGAACAATACCCTCGACATCGGCATTTACCTGAGGTTGCCCTTGGGCGAACGCCCCGGTCAAAAAGAATATGAACATCCCCAGTACAGTCAAGAGATTGATATCAGCTTTAATTTTTATCCTGCTCGTCATCCCGCTCATTTATTGATTATGATAGTGTAAACTGTAAGCGATGCACTGATCGAAACCGTGCCGCCGGCAGCATTGCTGTTTATCACCAGATTCTCTACTAAATAACTATCCGGGGAATTTTCCAGCAAGCTTATGAACTTGCCTACCTGATGGTAATCTTTTGCCGATAAGATCACCTCATAAGGGTACTTGGTATATACGTTGGAAACAGTTTCTTTTAAAGGGTTTATCCTGACGATCTGCACCGAGGCGGACTTGGCGATATCCCCGATTTTTTCCATTCCGGTTTTCGGCTCTTTAGCAGTGAAATTCTTCTTCAAATTCTCCAGTTTATTTTCCAGGCCGCCGATCTCTCCCAGGACAGCGTTTTTTTGTTCTTCCTCCGCTTTCCGGGTATTGAGCTTCTGAATTTCAATTTCCTTGCTCTGGTAAACTTTAAAAGCGATTATTACCGCAATTACTAGAACAAGCACGGTAATCGCGTTTTCTTTTATTTTAGCTGTTAAACCGGCATTATCCACTTTTTCAGCTCCTGCATTCAATTACAAAATTGGTTAAAGAAACCTTGCCCAATTGCCCTCGTTCCATAGAAGTACAATCTATTGCGCTAAATTTGCTGAAATTAGGGTTTCCCTTAAGGTCATTTTTGAATTTGGTAACCGTTTCCCTCTCCTTATCGGCATCCTCCTGATAACACGAACCGCGGATGGTCATAATAAAATCACTATCGCTTTTCTTGAAATTGAAATCCCGCAACCAAAGCCCATCGGCAATAATCCTGGGGATGCTGTCCAACTGTCCGGTAATAAACATCCTTTTCTTTAGAACTTCGGCTATGGCTTTGATACTTTCCTTATATTTGGCATCTACAGCCTTTAGTTCATCCAGATTAAGTTCGGATTTTATTGACCGGACCTGCGGACGGCTGCTTTTAACCGAGTTTAATGCCGACTGCACCGGCTGCACCCGGTAGTAATTAAGTCCGAAGGGAATGCCGATTATGGCGATGGCCAGCAAAATAAACCTGATGTCGAACTTAAAACCGAATAAAGCTGACCCGAGACCTGAGCCTGAACGATCCTGCCCCTTGGCCTTGATCTTGGCAGGCAGTAGATCGATATTGATATTGCTCTTGATTATTTTCTTCAAATTTACCGCATAAGCTTTGAAAAACCCCAGAGAAAAAGCCATCGGACGGTCCACCAACTTCCGGGCATCGGCGAATTTTATGGCTATCCCCCGCTCCCGGACGAACGATTCCAGCTCCTGGCGGCAATCATCGGGAGCGATGACCACGATACTATTTATATTTTTGGTTGGGAACTTACGCAGATAGAAATCCAGGGAAATCCGCAATTCGACTTTAAGCTTGTCCAGGCTTTGAGCAAAATCTAATTTTACCGGCACCCCGCCATCCATGGCGCTGGCGGAGTCTCCGGAAAGGATTATATCCCGGCTGAACAACGGCATGCCGTTTTCCAGGACGATAAAATTAACTTCGTCTTCTTCGGCAAGATCAATATCCACTACCGCGATGATCCCTTTTTCTTTGATCTTAGCCATTTGCAGCAGCCTCAAAACCCCAAAACCGGAATATTCAATGGAGTTTACCCTTAGGCCCACCTGATTAAAAATCGAAATATACTTCTCCAGATTGTCTTTTTTGACCCCTACGAATAAAACCAGGTTTTTCCGGTTAGCTTTATCTAAAGAAACCTGAAAATCGTAAACTAACTCTTCAACCTTAAAAGGTATATACTTCTTGGCCTCAAAGCGGACCGCGGTATAAAGTTCATTGGCGGCCAAAACAGGCATATGAAAGGTACGAATGATCAAATCCCTGCCCAAAAGGACCAATCCCGCTTCTTTGGCTTCAATATTATTCTTCCTTAATTCATCCTTTATCGCGGCGGCGATCTTGATCTCTTCGGGGATCTTTTCCTCTACGGCTGTCCCTGTAAGCCGCTGCAAGGGGATCAAAACATTATTCGTGACCTTCTGCCCCTCGGTTTCTACCAGGCTAATGGACTTGGGCCCGAAATATATCCCCAAAGTTTTCATTATTTATCTCCGGTTCTAGTTGAGCGCCTTCTGCTGTTCAACCAATCATCAACATCTTTACGGTCAAAACGCCACACTCCGCCGACTTTAATCCCCGCAATCTTACCCTGGTTCAGCCAATTATAGATCGTCTGGCGCTGAATTCTTAAGTAGTCGGCAAGTTCTTCAATATTCATTAATCTCGTCGCAAACCTAGTCATTCTATCCTTCCCTATTTCATTACCAATTAGCTTAATGTTAATTAAATCATAAAAGATATATTTTGTCAAGTATTTTTTATAAAAATCTTAATTAAATCACATTATACTTATAAAATACACTTTTATTTTACTTTTTTTAATATAAACATATTTAAATTATAATAAACTTACTTAAACTTACTCAAGCTTGGTTAAAAGCTTAAGCGGACTTGAAAGGAATTATTAGGGGATTAACAAACATAAATCAGGAAAGATTATTTAAAACAGCGGACTAATAAAAGGTAAATTAGAATTAAAACGCCGAGGTATAGTTGACTGTCGCGTTAACCGTCCGGTTGTTGTTTGTGGCATCTAACGGGCCGATGAATATCTGAACATAGTTGATCGAAGCCGGAAATGAGGTTTCGGTAATATTGCCGGCACCGTTACAAATAGCGGGATTACTTAATTTATAACTACTCCCGCAAATCGTGAAATTACCTCCGGCAATAGCATTATAGGGAGTATTGTTTAATCTCAATTGTTCCAGGGCATAATTAACCCCGGCCTGGGCCGCATAATAAGCCTGAACCCGCTTGACTTGATGAGTGGTCAGCCTTTGCTGGCTGGAAACGAAATTCAAAACAATGTTAGCCAATATAACTACCACTAAAAGTATTGCCAGGACAAAATACAAAGCTACCCCTTTTTTATTCATCTTAAGCGTTCTTTCTAAGAGAAACGATGTAATCGTTCTCTTCTTTTTGTAGGATCACATGGCTTTCCCTGGCAAGCCATCCCAGACTCATAAGCACATTATCCCGCGGCCGGTCTATGCCTTTGACTAAAGCCGAAAGACTTACCACTCCGTGAGAATCAAGAAAATGCCATATTTCGCCTGCCACAATCCCTATTTCGGTAATCATAGATACTACCTCCTAAAGAACATTCTATGAATAAAAGTTCTTTATGTCAATGTTTTTTTGTTATAACTGCCGCAGCGGGGGCACCTTGAGATCGGTTCTTCTTTTGTACTTATATAAGTGTAGGTGCAGACCCAGCAGTACCAAAGGAATTTATCGTCCAACAATAAGTCTTTATCTTTAAGTTTCTTGCCGGTAAGCCAGAGAATAAAGATTATCGACAAGAATATCACCGAGTAGCCTGCGACTGCAAAGGTAAAATCCAGATTAATCATTTTTACTCGAAAGGTCGATTTTTACCGTCTGCCAATTGTCCCGGGAAAACCTTGCCTGTTGAATGAAAAGATAGTGGTTGATATACCTGGAACTTAAAAGATCCGCCTCCAGATTCCCGGATGAGATCTTTCTTTTGATCAGGATCGAATTTTTCTCCCTCAGCGACACTATATTGAACATCAGCTCAATATGCACCGCCTGCCGGTCTTTGAAATAAAGCTGTAACTGATAAGGCAGCATTGGATGGAACATGATCGGGCTGTCTCTCTTCTGTGGCACGAACTCGGGAATAACATCCGGCGGGGTAAAAGCCGGTTTTTCAGTATTAAAAGGCAACTCAACCCCAGGCTTTAAACTGTATTTCATTGATAGGCTGGATTCCGGGCTAAGTCTTTTTGGCAAAACAGTATCCAGTTTCGGGTTTATCGCCTGGCGGACATCCGAACCAAAGCCCCTGAAATCAAGCGCCGCCTTAGGTAAGATCTGGCCCCAGAATATCAAAGCCGGCTCCAAATTGCCCGGTTTGCTGGAATTAAAAGAAAAACTGAACATTCCCAAAACCAGCAAATGGCCGAGAGATGAAATTATGACCGTATTTCTTAAAATAGCTCTTATCATTCTCTGGTAGTAGCGATATTTACCTGCTGCAGCCCAAGCTCCTGACAGATTTTCCAAAGCTCCATCACGCTGGTCAGCGGTACAGCTTTATCCGCCTTGATCAAAACCGCCGTTTTTGACAACGGCAATTGAACCAGCAATCCGCGAAGCTCCTGGGAAGAAACTTCTTTTCCTTTATATAATATCACACCTTGCCTGTTAACGACGATCTCCAGGTTGCGGGCCCTGAAGTTAGCACTTGTCGCCAATCCCGGCAAACTGACACTGATACCCGGCAATCCCGTAAAACCCAGGATAAGCAGGATGAATATTAGAAGCAGGAAAATGATGTTTATCAACGGGGCGATATCCATTTGTTTAAGCCCCTGCTCGTAAAGTAAACGCCTCTTAAAATGCATAAGTTCGCCCTCGCGTCACTCGGCCAGAAAATTGATCAATTCCGCACCGGCCTTCTCCATTTCCAGGATCGCGCTGTTGACCAGGCTGACCAGATAATTATAAGCCACATATGCCGGTATAGCCACAACCAAACCGGCGACCGTAGTCAACAAGGCTTCCCATATCCCGGCCGAAAGATCAGCTATGGCGATAGTATTCAGGCCGGCTGATTTAATCGAGATCGCCTGAAAACAACGGACCATGCCCGTGGCTGTGCCCAGAAGGCCCAAGAGCGGTGCAATATGCGCGATAGTCGCCAGCGCCAAAAGGTTTTTTTCCAGTTTAGGGATCTCATACAAAGAAGCATCTTCCATGACTTCTTTGATCTGGGAACGAGGCCGGTCGTATTTAAGAATGCCGGCCTTGAGGATATGCGCCATAGGGTGTTTGGCCTTATCGCAAAGCTGCAGCGCTTCTTTTATCTGATGGCGCTTGAGCTGCTCAAAGATCCCTAATAGGAACTGCTGGGTATCGATCTTGATGGATTTAAAATACCTCAACCTTTCCAGAACAATCGCCAATGCCAAAACCGAACAAAGGATTATCGGCCACATCACCGCTTTGCCGGCAAGGATCATCTGCCAAAAACTCATCTTGTATAAGTCCATTTGATACCCCCCCTTATGGCGCTGTTATTTTGACTTTAACCCTTTAGGGCTGGCCTGGATAGCTTCCAGCCTTTCTCTGGCGAACTTTGATTCCGCCACATCCAGGGAAACTATCTTTTTATAAATATTCTCCGCTTCCATAAAATTTTCTTTTTCTTCGTAGATCTGGGCTACCCGCAGCAGGGATTTCACGTTCAACTCTTTGTTATCCGGGTAAAGATAAGTGACTTTCAAATACTCAACACTCGCCTCATCCGCCTTACCCTGGGCCTGGTAGATTTCTGCGATCTTGAAATGGATATCCGCCATTTCCCGCAATGGCACCACGTCCAGGCTTTTCTGATAGAATTCCAGCGCTTCGTCGTATTTGGCCAGCTTGTAAAGAATTTCGCCGATCTTGGGGAATATCAAATGCGAAAGGTTAGGATAAACCTTAACTTTGTCCTTGTAAGCTTCTATTGCTTTATCGAATTTTTCCTGTTTTACGTAGATATCGGCGATGGCGACGGAAGCCTGGCCGGCAAGATCGGACTTGCTCAATTCAATGACCTTGTTGAAATTATCTATGGCTTCGGGAAATTTTCCTTCCTCGGCATAAATCGAACCCAGGGCGTAATAGGCATCGGGGATTATGGTGCTGGAGGGAAAATCCTGGATCAAAGAAGAAAAATAACGCAAAGCCAGATTCAGGTCGTTTTGCCGGTAGTAATACTCTCCCAGCCACCACATGATCTCCGCGGTCAAGCTCGAATCAGGATACTTGACCCTGAGCATATTGAACCTGGCCATAGCTTCTTTCTCGTTTCCCAGGCGGTAATAGCAATCAGCTATTTCGTATTCGGCTTTCTGGACAAGCTCAATGTCGGCTCCGTTGAACCTGATGATATTCTTGAACACTTCGATGGCTCCGCTGAAATCGCCGATATTATAAAGGCTTGTTCCCAAAAGATAGCTGGCCTGGGACTTTAATCCGGAATTGGGGAATTCATCCGGGAATTTCTGAAAGATCTCTTTGCTGGAATTATAATCTTGTTTCTGAAAATAAGCCAGCCCCAAAGAGTAGGCAGCGTTATCAACCAGTTTCGAGCTGGGAAAATTCCTTTTAAAATTTGACAGACTCAAGATCGCTCCATCGTAATTAGAAAGCTTAAGCATGATCAGCCCGGTCTGGTACTGGACATAATCGCTGTAAAGACTGTCCGGATAATCCCGCAGGATAGTCTCATAAGCCTCCTGAGCTTTCTGGTAATCCCCGGAATCCTGGTAAGCGTCCCCTATCTGGCAAAGCGCGCTTACCTTGAATATTTTATCCTCGCTCTGTTTGACTATCTTTTGGAATTCCACGATCGCTTCCTTGAACCGGCCGTCTTTAAGGTAAGCCCAGGCCAGGCCGTAGTGCAGCTTGTCCAGCATTTCATTGGGGACCGAGGCGGATTCAGACCTTTCTGCTGCCTCCTTATAGGCCGCGATAGACTCTTTAAAATTACCCAGGTTATACAGGGAATCGGCTTTACCGAGATATCCCTGGACTAAAGTCAGCGGTTCGGAACTCGAAATCACAAGCTCGTCGTAGGCGTTCTTGGCTTCCTGCCATTTGTCGGTTTCGGAATACATCGCGGCTTTGCCCAGGTATAAAACATCCCGGCTGCGTTTGTCCAACGAATCCGTGAGGACCTGATTGAAATTATCTCCGGCCTGCTGGTAATTTTTCATTTTAAGATTAGTCCAGGCTAAACCCAGCCGGGATAAAGCCTGCAGCTTCGGCTCAACGACCCCCGTTAATACCTTGGAATAGCTATCCGCCGCTTCCTGTAAATTATTCAGGTAATACTCCGCTTCCGCCAGATAAAACTGCAGATAAGGAACCTTGGCGCTGTCTTTAGAATACATCTTCATGTTCGATTTGATCCGCTCTTTAAGCCCGGAATAATCTTTCAAGTTATAAAGGCATTCCAGGATCTTAAAAGACGCTTCCTGGACCTGGGACTGGCGGGGGAATTTTTCTTCCACGATCTTGAAATAATTGATCGCTTCCTCGAATTTTTGTTCCTGAAAAAGGCACCAGCCCATGGAATAATAAGCGCTGGCCAAATAAGTCGAGTTGGGAAAATCGTCGATGATCATTTTGTAGTAAGTTGCGGCCTTGGAGAAATTATTCCCCCGGAAATGCACCTCGGCTATCCAATAAAGCACCGCGTCTTTGACCCGCTGGCCGGCCGGCTGGGCCAGGAGGGATTCGAAAGTATTCAAAGCATCGAGGAATTTGTTCTGGTGGAAATAACATTCGCCGATCAAAAGGTTTACTTCGGCGAATTTGTTCGAGGAAGGATAATTTTTCCCAAACCGCTCCAGAAGCGACAGGGCCACGTCATAAAACCCGTCGTCAAAAGCCTTCTGGGCCACAAAAAGCGACTCTTCTTCCTTGCCTTCCTGCGCAGAAACAGGCAATCCGCAGGATAACAAAAATCCACAAACCAAAATAAGTAAAATTGATTTTTTAAACGTGATTTTATTCATTGGAATTTAAACTATACCACTACTTCAACGGTTATTCAATACCTTTCTTAAGAACTCCCCGGTATAAGATCCGGCCGCTTTAACTAAATCTTCCGGGCTGCCGCTGGCCACCAGATTGCCGCCCCGGTCCCCTCCCTCCGGACCCAGATCGATAAGGTAATCCGCGCATTTGAGCACTTCCAGGTTATGCTCGATAACAATCACGGTATTGCCGCGGTCAACCAGCCTCTGCAGGACCGCGACCAATCTTTCCACGTCGGCAAAATGCAGCCCGGTAGTGGGCTCATCCAGGATATAAACCGTCTTTCCGGTGGCGCGCTTAGAGAGCTCGGCAGATAACTTGATCCGCTGAGCCTCTCCGCCGGAAAGGGTAGTCGCGGATTGCCCCAGCTGGATATAGCCTAAGCCGACTTCGTAAAGAGTTAGAAGAGGATTCTTGATGGAGCTTATATTCTCGAAAAGGTTAAGCCCTTCTTCGACGGTCATCTCCAGAACGTCGGCTATGGATTTGCCCTTGTATTTTATCTGCAGCGTGGCCTCGTTAAAACGCCGGCCGGAGCATACGCCGCACTTGACGTAAACATCTGGAAGAAAATGCATCTCAATCTTCTTGATCCCGTCTCCGGTGCAGGCTTCGCACCGGCCGCCTTTAACGTTAAAAGAAAACCTGCCCGGTTTAAAACCGCGCACCCTGGACTCGGGCAGCCGGCTGAAAATATCCCGGATCTGAGTGAATATCCCGGTATAAGTGGCCGGGTTGGAACGCGGGGTCCTGCCGATAGGCGACTGGTCAACGATGATCACTTTATCGATATTCTCCATCCCTAAGACTTTTTTGCAGGCACCGGGTTTTTCTTTAGAAAGGTAAATTTTTCTCATCAGGCTCTTGGAGAGTATATCCTGGATCAGGGTTGATTTCCCCGATCCGGAAACTCCGCTGACACAGATGAAATTGCCCAGCGGGAATTTCACGTCGATGTTTTTTAAATTATGCTCGCACGCCCCCTTGATCTCCAGGAACTTATTTGCTTTCCAGCTCCTGCGGTTCAAAGGCATTGGGATGGAAAATTCCCGGCGCAAATATTTTGCGGTAAGCGAATTCTTATTTTTCAACAGATCATCCAGGGGACCCGAGAATATCACTTCTCCTCCGTGGCGTCCGGCTCCCGGCCCCAAATCAACCACGTAATCCGAAGAACGGATCAAAGATTCATCGTGCTCGACCACGATCAGGGTATTGCCCAAGTCCCTTAGTTTCTTTAGGGTGGCGATAAGCTTCGCCGTATCTTTAGGGTGCAACCCGATGCTCGGCTCATCCAGGATATACAAAACTCCCACCAGCCCCGAACCCACTTGAGTGGCAAGCCTTACTCTTTGCGCTTCTCCTCCGGAAAGGGTGGCGCTTTTTCGCTCCAGGGTCAAATAATCCAGCCCCACATCGATGCAAAACTGCAGCCGGGCTATCACTTCTTTTAATATCTGAACAGCGATCAGTTTCTCGGTTTCATTGAAGCTCAAAGCGCGGAAAAACTCCTGCGCCTCTTTGATCGGCATATTGACCACCTGGGAAATATTCTTCTTATTAATGGTTACTGCCAACGCCTCTTTTTTAAGCCGGGCACCGTCACATTGCGGACAAGGCAGGCTGGACATGAATTTTTGGATCTCTTCTTTAAGATAATCACTGTCGGATTCCTTAAAAAGCCTTTCTAAATGCGGAATGACTCCTTCAAACGGTTTGCTGCCGGCATATTCCTCACTGCCGTAGAGAATGGCATTGGCGATATCTTTAGGTAATTTATTGAAAGGGGTGTCCAGGCTAAAGCTCAATTTATGGGATAACTCCCGCAAAAGCCAACGGTAATAAAGAATATAGCCCCGGCCTCCGCGTTTCCAGGGCGCAATCGCCCCTTCGTTAATGGATTTGGTCTTATCCGGGATGACCAGGTCCGGGTCGAATTCCAGTTTTATCCCCAATCCATTGCAAGCGGGACAGGCACCATAAGGAGAATTAAAAGAAAAAAGACGCGGTTCGATCTCGGAGATATCGATCCCGCACTTGGCGCAGGCGTATTTCTCGCTAAAAACGATATCATTTGCCGGGTTGTCTCCGGGGCTGATGATCACCGATCCTTTGGAAGTCTTAAGCGCGGTTTCCACGGAATCCGTAAGGCGGCTGGTATTTTCGGGGGTAATTTTAAGACGGTCGACAACGACTTCGATATTATGGATCTTATATTTTTCCAGCTTGACTTTTATGGGCAGCTCAAAGACTTTTCCGTCGATGCGGCAGCGCACGAATCCCGCTTTCTGGACCTGGTTGGAAATATCCCTGTATTCGCCTTTTTTACCTTGAACGAACGGCGCTAAAACCTGCACCGGCTTATCCGCGAAAATAACGTTTACCCTTTGGACTATTTCCTGGGCGCTCTGCCGCTCTACCGGTTGGCCGCATTTATAACAGTGAGCATGGCCTACCCGGGCGAAAAGAAGCCGCAGATAATCGTAGATCTCGGTCTGCGTGGCGACCGTGGAACGGGGATTCGCGCCGGCATTACGCTGCTCTATGGATATAGCCGGGGACAGCCCTTCGATGTATTCCACGTCCGGCTTTTGCAGCTGCTCCAAGAACTGACGGGCATAGCTGGAAAGGCTCTCCACATAACGGCGCTGGCCTTCGGCATAAATAGTGTCAAAGGCAAGGCTGGACTTTCCCGAGCCGGATAGCCCGGTAACCACGATAAATTTATTGCGGGGCAGCTTCAGGTCAATACTCTTAAGATTGTGTTCCTTAGCTCCCCTGATTACGATAAATTCTTCCATATTTTTAGTATTATAAGAATGAAGCCCCTGCCGAAAGAAGTAATTTCAACAGAGGCTTCATTCTTTCAAGGACACTTATTTCTTACTCTTCTTCTTCTTTCCGCCTCTTACCATCTTAGCGCAAGAGACATCACCTGCTTTGTCGATGAAGTAGAGATAGCCCTCTTTTCTCTTGATACCGCATTTGGCTACTTTCTTAGGTTTTCCTCCCTTATTTTTGCCTCTTGCCATTTTCGCGCAAGAAACATCACCCTGCTTATCCAGGTAATAAAGGAATCCCTTTTCTCTTTTGATCCCCACCTTCTGTACCTTATCAAGAGCCCACTCTTGAAGGCTCAAGGATCAGTATCAAGGTGGCCACAGCCGATAAAACCGCTAAGTAACTGGTCTTGGGGTTATCGGGATGCAAAACATTCTCGGTCCGGGTAAAAACTTTGCCGGCTTCCGATTCGATCTCTATCTCGTGTATATTCCTCAAAGCGCTGGGAGATGCGATGATCTTGACCCTGGTCTTGTTCGATCCTATTCCGGCCAGGCTGAGGATCCCCGCGACATTGACGTTTTGCGGGAAAAATTTCATCGCCAGGCGCGCGGATCCGGAAAACAGCACGGTATCTTTCTTTATTTTATCCAGCTTGATCTTTTTGTCCTGAACATATTTAACGCCTTTAAAAGATAAAGGGTTTTTCCTGGTGGTCAGAACGACTTTTCTGACCTTGCCTAAATGAGCGGCTTTAAGCGCGTCGATGCCGGCAATAGCTCCGCTGGGGATGTAGATCCTGGCGTTGGCCAGGGAAGCTGATCTGGCCAGGGAAATAAACCCGCCGACAACCCCGCCCACGCTCATGATCATCGCGTCTTTGCCCCTGGAAACTGCTTTACGGGCGATATCCAGGGAACAATTGGCGTGGGCGGCTTCGATGACCAGGTCCGATTTACGAATAAGTCTCTCTAAACTGTCAACCGCCAGATCTTTTTTTCCGGTCAGCTTAAACGAAAGTCCTTCCGATTTATCCTGGATAAGATCGTATAAAGCCGCGAGTTTCGCCGCCTTATTAAAATCCCGGCTGACCGCCTTAGCCAATGAACTTCCGATCGCTCCGCATCCCACGATTCCAATTTTGAGTATTTTCATAATTTCCCTTATTCCCCTCTCGTTAATAAATTATCTATCAACCTGGTCTTTCCGAAACGCACTGCCAGGCAGATCAGACAGTTGTTGCCGACAATTTTAACCGGATTGAGAGTCCGGCTATCTACTATAGCGATGTAGCCGATCTTAGCGGTTTTCTTGGTTCTGATCAAGGCTTTCATCCTGTTGATTACGCACAGCGCGTTTCTCTGGCCATGGCGGATCAATTCCCGGGCCAATCCTAAAGCCTTGGACAAAACCAGACTGTCTTGGCGCTCTTGAGAGTTGAGATAAACATTCCTTGAGCTTAAAGCCAGGCCGTCAGTATCCCTGACCGTGGGCATGACTTTGATCTTGAAAGGCATATTCAGATCATCGGCCATCCTGCGGATGATCGTTGCCTGCTGAGCGTCTTTCTGTCCGAAATAAGCGGCGTCCGGCTGGATGATATTGAAAAGTTTGGTTACCACCGTGGCTACCCCGCAAAAATGGTCGGGCCGGGAAACACCGCAAAGCACTTTGCCCATAACTTTCACCTCAACCGAAGTCCGGAAATTTTCCGGGTACATTTTTTCTGCCTGGGGATAAAAAAGAAAATCAACATTCTCTTTTTGTAAAAGAGGAATATCTTTTTTAAAAGGACGGGGATAAGCTTTAAGGTCTTCGTGGAGAGCGAATTGGATAGGATTGACAAAAATACTGACTACGATCGTACGGTTATCTTTGCGGGCCTGTTGGATCAGGCTTAAATGGCCCTTATGCAAAGCGCCCATAGTAGGAACAAAACCGATGGTCCGGCCTTTGCGCTTTAGGGCTGCGCAGATTTTCTGCATTTCGGGTATACTTCGAATAATGCGCATAATAATCGTTAGTTCGTTATCCGCGTTTATTCCGTTTAGTACGCTTTGATTTCAACGATTTATTCTTCACAACCTTGCGGCTGACAACATTTTTCTTTTTGCTGAACAACTTCTTAACCACCCCGCCGGCGATTTCCTTAAGGGGAATGAGCACAAAATCCCTTTCCAGCATCCGGGGATGAGGAATACAAAGGGCTTGCTCGTTGATACGGCAATCCCCGTACGTCAGGATATCCAGGTCTATGGTCCGCGGCCCGTTCAACACTACGCGCACACGGCCTAAAGCCGCTTCTATCCTCTGCAATTCAAAAAGCAACTGGTACGGCGAAAGTTCGGTCGCCGCCTCCAATACCGCGTTAAGATACGGACCTTGCGCCGGACCGCCTTGAGGCAAAGTCTCGATAAGGCGCGAGACCTTGATCACTCTGGTATTAGCCAGAGTACGGATCTTTCTTATCGCCGTATCGATGTAGTATTTCCTGTCCCCAAGATTTGAACCGAGCGCGATAAAACAGTTGACCATGTTCTCCGGTTAAGGTTAACGGAACTTTTTCAGCCTTTCGATGGCTTCCTTGATTTTTTCGACTTTCACGGTCAAAGCGAAACGGATATAACCTTCGCCGTATTTACCGAAACCAACACCCGGTGTTGCCACCAGATTCGCCTTTTCCAGGATCTCGGCCGCGCAATCTATTGAGCTCTTGCCTCTGGGAGTCTTGACCCAGACATAGAACGTGGCTTTGGGATTTTGGGTCTTCCAGCCTAAAGCTTTCAGCCCGCTGACCAGACAATCCCTGCGCTCCTGATAGATCTGGCACATCTTGCGAATGTGGCTGTCATCGGCTTCCAAAGCCGCGGTTGCCGCTACCTGGATCGCAGAGAATATTCCCGAATCCAGGTTGGATTTTACTTTAGCTAATCCCGCAACCAGGCTTTTATTCCCGCAAGCCCAGCCTACCCGCCACCCGGTCATATTGTAAGTCTTGGAGAGTGAATGGAACTCGATAGCTACGTCCTTGGCCCCATCGACTTCAAAGACGCTCTGCGGCTTGTACCCGTCATAAGCCATCTCCGAATACGCCAGGTCAGAAAGCAGAATAAGATTATTTTTCCGGCAGAAATCTACGGCCTTGCAATAAAACTCCAAGTCGCAGGTCGCGCCGGTGGGATTATTGGGATAATTCAGATAAAGAACTTTGGCTTTTTTGAGTTTAGCCGCCGGAATCTTATCCAGGTCAGGCCGGAAACCGTTTTTTTCCAGTAAAGGCATTAGATGAACTTTGCCGTCTGCGAATATCGTCCCGCCTTTATAGGGAGGATAACAGGGATCAGGAACTAATGAATACTCGCCGGGATTGATGAAAGCCAGAGGAAAATGGGCGATCCCTTCTTTTGAGCCGATCAAAGGCAGGACCTCAGTGTCCGGTTCCAGCTGGACATTGAATCTTCTGGCGTACCATTTAGCGATGGCTTGGCGTAAAATCGGCATTCCCTGGTCCAGGGCGTAGCGATGGTTAGCCGGGTCATTGGCCGCTTTATTTAAGGCCTCAATCACGAACTGCGGAGTAGGAAGATCCGGGTCTCCCACGCCTAAATCGATAATATCCCGGCCTTCCTGGCGGGCTTTTCTTTTGGCTTTATCGATCTCCAGAAAAAGATAAGGAGGTAATTCCTGCAGTCTTTTGGAAAAAGCATAATCCATCGAATATCTCCTTTTTAAGCTTTGGCTACTTTCTCAATAATTCTGATCGCCAGATCCACCGCCGAGTCCAGGTCATTAAGATTAAAAACCCCGGTCGAGGAATGGATATACCGGGTAGGAATGCTCAAAACCCCGGTATGAATTCCCTCGCGGTTCATATAAATGATCGCGCCGTCGGTCATCCCGCCTTCGATGACATCGATCTGATAGCGGACGTTGTTCTTTTTCGCGGTCTCGATAAAAAGTTCTTTGACTTTTTCGTTGACGATCACTCCCCGTCCGGATGCCTCGATTATGGTGATAGCCACGCCGGATCCCAGTTTCAAGTTGGATTCGGTCTCCTTGATCCCCGGAGTGTCTCCGGCGACCGTAGTGTCGATGGCGATGGCAAAATCGGGATTGATCTTGAACGACGAAGTGCGCGCGCCTTTTAACCCGACTTCCTCCTGGACAGTCGCCACGGCGTAAACCTCAGCCGGAACTTTGAGCTTTTCCATGATCTTGATCATCGCGTAACAACCGACACGGTTATCTATGGCTTTACCGTAACACAAATCCCCGTTCAAAATCCCGGCGTCCGCGTCAAAAACTATAGGGTCGGCGATCTCCACTTTCTTGGCCGCTTCTTCCCTGCTCTTGCAGCCGATATCGATGAACATGTCCTCGTATTTTACCGTGCGCTTGGATTCATCGTCTTTCATCAGATGCGGCGGCTTGGCTCCGATAATACCCTGGATGTCGCCTTTTTTGGACTTAATAACCACCCTCTGGCCGAGAAGGATCCGGTCGTCGATCCCGCCGACCTTGATAAAATAAATGAAGCCCTCTTTACTGATATGTTTTACCAGGAAACCAACTTCATCCATGTGCGCGGCGATCATGATCTTCTTCTTGCCTTTGCCTTTTCTGGCGATGACATTGCCGAAATTATCGATGATCACTTCAGAACAACTTTTTTTCAATTCAGCCTTCATTATCCCGGTGATCTCTTTTTCGTATCCCGAGATCCCGGAAGCATCCAAAATTTTCTTTAATAGCTGGTCCATAACTCCCCCTTAAATGAGGCCATAACTTATGGAGCACGAAGTGCGACATAAGTTATTGGGCCGAATTTAGTCCGTGGCATGAGCGGATTTTAATGAAATCCGCGAATGTCTGCCGAGGACGAACTAATGACCTGTCACGCTTTACTCGAGTACAACACGTCCTGCATGGTATACAATCCCGCCGGCTTGTTGGCGATCCATTTTGCCGCCTTTAAGGCCCCGACCACGAACAGGTCGCGGGTGTGAGCTTGATGTTTAATCTCGATCCGCTCGGAATTGCCGCAGAAGATAACCGTGTGGTCACCGAAAATGTCCCCCAGCCGGACAGAATGGGTCGGGATTGTTTTTCCGGTAACACCGGTAATTACCTCAGCCATTTTCTTGGCGGTTCCCGAAGGCGCGTCTTTCTTGAACTTATGGTGGGCCTCGACTATTTCAATGCTGTAATCCGGCCCCAGCTTCTTGGCTATTTCCGGCAGAACATTAAATAAAGTATTGACTCCGATGGACATATTGGGAGTAAATACTACCGGGACTACTTTGGAAACTTCTTCGACTTTCTTGATCTGGGCCTCGCTTAACCCGGTTGTTCCCAGGACCAACCCTTTCTTATACCTGGCCACGTAATCCAGGTGGCCGTCGCTGGCCTCAGGCGTGGTAAAATCCACGAACACGTCGATCAAAAACATTCCGTCGGGATTGGAGGAGATCTTGAGTTTTCCGATCTCCTTGCCTATCTCCGGGATCCCCCGGCGTTCCAGGGCAAAAGTAACTTCAAAATCCTTGTCCTGCTGGGCAAGTTCAATGATCCTTCTTCCCATTTTGCCGATCGCTCCGGCGACTCCTAGCTTTATCATAAGTACTCTCCTTACCCAAGATCACCGCGTAGGTGATGTTGCAGGTTAGCTATTTTAAAAGCCCGTACTCTTTAAGGGCCTTCCTTAATTTGTCGGCGTTCTCCGGCAGCATCGCGGTCATCGGCAAGCGCAGATCCGGCTCGCAAATACCCAGCATACCCATCGCCGTTTTAACCGGGATAGGATTAGTCTCGATGAACATGGCCTTGACCAGCGGGAATAATTTGTAATGCAGGCTGCGGGCTTTGTCCACATTGCCTTTCCGGTACTCCTTGACCATATTAGCTACATCCTTAGGCGCGATGTTGGCTACGACCGAAATGATCCCGGTGCCTCCGATCGCTAAAACCGGCAAAGTCAATCCGTCGTCTCCGGAAATAAGGTCAAAATTTTCCGGGCAGAGAAATTTGATCCTGGACATTTGCTCCAGATTTCCCGAAGCTTCCTTGACCCCCACGATGTTCTTGCAATCCTTGGCTAATTTCGCAATGGTCTCCGGCTCGATGTTCACTCCGGTGCGCCCGGCAATGTTGTAAAGGACGATGGGAATATTCACGGCATCGGCAATAGCCTTGAAATGTTCATAAAGACCTTTCTGGGTCGGCCGGTTATAATACGGCGAAACCTGCAAAGAAGCGCTTGCTCCGCTGGCTGCCGCGTGCTTGGTCAGGTTGATGGCTTCTTCGGTGGAATTAGAACCGGTTCCGGCGATCACCGGGACCCTTTTGTTCACTTTCTCAATGGTGATCTCGATCACCCGCTCATGCTCAGCGGTGGAAAGCGTGGCGGATTCTCCGGTCGTTCCGCAGGGGACAATTCCGGAAGTGCCGTTCTTGATCTGGAATTCGATCAGCTCTTTTAATTTTTTCTCGTCGACTTTGCCGTTCTTGAACGGGGTAACCAAAGCTACTAACGAACCTTCAAACATAGTATTCTCCTCTGTAGACTAACCTGGCCCGGCCTTCCAGCCAGACATCGCTAAACGAGTTTTTACTCTTGTTAAAACTGATTTTCAGGATCTCGCCGCCGGCAGTGTGCACGTTGATCTTATCGATATTCTTGTTCATCTTAATACTCGTAATTAATGCCGCCGCAGTAGAGCCGGTGCCGCAAGCCAAAGTCTCTGCTTCAACTCCTCTTTCATAAGTCCTGATCCTCATTGAATCCCGGTTTAAAACCTCGACAAAATTGACGTTCGTCCCTGCCGGCGCGAAATAGCGGTGATTGCGGATCTCGCAGCCCAGGGTTTGCACGTCGATCTTATCCAACCCCTGGACAAAAATTACCGCGTGCGGCACTCCGGTATTAATAACGTTAACTTTAATAGTTCGACCGCTTACTTTTAAGGGAATATCCAGCTTTAAATCTTTAGGCGGAGTAAGATTTATTTTAACGTTATCCTTGAAGACCTGGGCTTTGACAATGCCGGCTTTGGTCTCCAAAGCCAGAGAAAAATTATTTAAAGCTTTCTTTTGCCTGGCAAAATTATAAGCAAAACACCGGGCTCCGTTACCGCACATTTCAGCTTCGGAACCGTCAGCATTAATGATCCTCATTCTCACATCTGCGACCCTGGATCTTTCCAGGACCAAAAGCCCGTCCGCGCCTGCCCCGAGTTTCCTGTCGCACATTTTCCGGGCCAGAGCCTGGAGAAGTTTGGTCGAAGAAATCTTATAAACACGGTTGTCGATCAGGACAAAATCATTGCCTGCACCTTCCAGTTTATCAAAATCTATCTTCTTTTTATTCATTATAAACTTACTCCGTTTTACTTAAACCTACTTAATATTACTCGCTTATTACTCATTTATCTCTCTATATTCTATTATTTCAATTCTAACTACTTACTTATTTATCTATATTTATAATTTTTTTACTATTTTATATTATATTCTATAATATTATTACTTAAACTTACTTCTATTTACTCAGACTTACTTACCAAATCTCGTTACGGATCAGGTCTTCCTGACTTTCCCTCTTGCGGATCAGCTTTACCTGATCGCCTTTTATTAATACTTCCGCCGGACGTCTGCGGGAATTATAATTACTGGCCATGCTGAAGCCGTACGCTCCGGTGCACATTACCGCCAGAAAATCCCCCTCTTTGGTTACCGGCAGATTCCGGGCCTTGGCCAAAAAATCCCCGCTTTCGCATATCGGGCCGACCACATCTACTTTCATCGTCTTTTTTGATGAAGGTGTTTTTAGCGGGACGATCTCATGATGCGCGTCATACAGCGCGGGACGGATAAGATCATTCATTCCCGCGTCAACGATCATAAAATTCTTGAGCGGAGTCTTCTTGATGTAAAGGACTTTCACCGCCAGGATCGCGGCTGAACCGATAATAAACCTGCCCGGCTCCATAATGATCTTTAAACCGCTGTCCTTTAACACGGGCAAAACTTTCCGGGCAAACTCATCTGCGGTCTGAGGCTTTTCGTTTTGATAAATTATTCCTAAGCCCCCGCCGATATTCAAGTACTCGATATTAACTCCTTTGAGCTTAAGCTGGGAAATAAAAGCGATAACTTTCTTGATCGCCTCCAAAAAAGGAGCGCCGTCAGTGATCTGTGAACCGATATGAATATGGATGCCGCTGATATTAACGTTGCGCAATTTCCTGCCTAATAAAAGCACTTTCCGGGCAGTAGCGAAATCAATGCCGAACTTATTAGTCAGCTTACCCGTAGTGATATAATGATGGGTCTTGGGAGCGACATCGGGATTTATCCTGATCGCCACATTGGTGATCTTGCGCAATCGCCCGGCGATGCGGTTAATATTCTCCAGTTCCGGCAGGGACTCCACGTTAAAAAACTTTATACCCTTGCGGATCGCCTCTTCTATCTCGACATCGGTCTTTCCGACGGAAGCGTAAACGATCTTAGCCGGGTCGCATCCGGCGCGGATGGCGCGGAACAATTCACCGCCGGAAACGATATCCAGCCCCGCGCCACGAGCCACCAAAGCTTTAAGGATAGCCAGATTGGAATTAGCTTTGACGGAATAACAGATCAAAGGGTTAACCTGTTGAAAAGCCGCCTTTAACTTCAGGAAATGGCCGATAAAAGTATTGTAGGAGTAAACATACAACGGGGTATTATACTTCTTGACCAGATCGCGGACCTGAACATCTTCGCAGTAAAGTAAGTTGTTCTTAAACTTGAATTCATGCATATTTTCCGGTTCTTCTCCTTTTAGAAAATTTCACAAACGGCTATCACTGTACCGAACGCTTGGTCTGCACGGCAAAAGCAGGACTGAATATCTTTTTGATCTCATTTTTGTTCAAATGAGGGGAAAATTCCTTCAATATCTCATCCACTATGTCGGTGAGCTTGACATTCTTTTCTTCGGAATAGCGGATAAGTTTGCCGATAACTTCATGGGCGGTCTTAAAAGGCAGCCCTTTTCCGACCAGATGCTCGGCCAGCTCAGTAGCGTAGAGACTTTCATCTTCCAGGGCCAGATCGACTTGCCTGGTATTGATTTTTATTCCCCGAAGAAACCTGGCCAGGATAGAGAGCTCGCTTTTTACAATCTCAACCGTTGAAAACAGCGGCTCTTTATCCAGCTGCATATCCCGATTGTAAGTCAAAGGTAGCCCTTTCATGATCGTCAGTACCGCAAAAAGGTTAGCGTGGATGCGTCCGGTATAACCGCGGACCAGCTCCAGGAAATCCGGGTTCTTCTTATGCGGCATATGGCTGGAGCCCGTGCAAAATTCCTCCGGAAGGCCCAGGTAATTGAACTCCTTGGTCGAATACAGGATAAAATCCTCGGCCAGGCGCGAAAGATGCGTCTGTAAGATCGCCAGGATACTTAAAAACTCAACAATAAAATCCCGGGAGCTGACATTATCCAGGGAATTACGGGTCAGAGAGATCTTAAAAGGGAAATCCTGGGAATATTTTTTAATGAACACTTTGATCGCTTTATCATAATCCTCTTTTTTGATAAAAGAGCCGGCCAGCGCCCCTGATCCCAGAAAGATCTCCGTATTTTTACAGTAATACTCCAGGTGCTTGAGGTCGCGTTCCAGCATCCGGCCAAAGCTTAAAATGTAATTGGAGAACTTGATCACCTGCGCCCGGCGGGTATGGGTGTATCCGACAAAGAAATTATCCTTGTATTTTTCCGCCAGCTCGAACAGGGAAACAAAAACATTAGCCAGCAGTCGCTCAATGTCCAGCCCCTGGTGGATGCAATAATACTTCTCGTCAAAAACGATCTGGTCGTTACGGGAACGAAAGCTGTGCATTTTCAAAGCGATGCTTTTGTATTTCTTCTCCAACCGGTTCTGGATCTCGGTATGAATATCCTCGGAAAGCGGGTCATATTTGAACTTGCCCGCTTTTACTTCTTTGAGAATGGCTAAAAGCCCCATCTCCAGCTTGTGAGCTTCCTCAACTTTCAGGACCTTAGTGTAGACCAAAGCGCTGATATGGATCATGGAGTGGTAAATATCATACATCGCCAGCTTATAATCATACTGGATCGATTTCTGGAAGAGATAAAATTCGTTATCAAGCTGCTTTTTGAACCTTCCTCCCCACAATTTTTCCGCCATAGCTTCCTCTTTTTTAAATAAGTATCACTTGTGACATGTGACGTGTGACTCTGTTATCGCTTATATGGCATTCCCCATATCTTAATAAACCCCTCAGCCAGTTTCTGGTCGAACTTATCTTCCTTGCCGTAAGTAGCCAACTCTTTTTTGTAAAGCGACTGCGGGGATTGCCGTCCGACAGCCACGCAAGCGCCTTTAAACAATTTCAGCCTGATAGTACCGCTGACGTGCTCCTGGGTGGAATTGATAAACCCATCCAGCGCTTCCTTCAATTGCGAATACCACAATCCGTAATAAATAAGCTCCGCGTATTTCAGGGAGATGATCTCCTTGAAATGGGCCAGCTCCCGGTCCAAAACCAAACACTCCAACTCCCTGTGCGCGGTATAAAGTATGGTTCCCGCCGGTGCTTCGTAGATCTCGCGGGACTTGATCCCTACCAACCTGTTCTCGACCATATCCGACCGGCCTACCCCGTAAGCGCCGCCGATTTCGTTGAGCATAAAGATCATTTCCTTTAAACCGTAAGCTTTCCCGTCTACTTTCTTGGGCACGCCTTTCTCGAACGAGATCTCCACATATTTAGGGTAGGTCGAGGCTGAGTTAGGGCTTTTAGTCATGATATAGGCGTCTTCCGGAGGCTCCTGATCCAGGTTTTCCAGGATCCCCGCCTCAATACTGATGCCCCAAAGATTGCGGTCCAGGCTGTAAACTTTTTTCTTGGTCACGTCTATGGGTATATTGTGCTTGAGCGCATAATCGATTTCTTCCTCGCGGGACTTGAATTCCCATTCCCGCAAAGGGGCAATAATCTTTAACTTCGGGTCGAGAATGCCCGTAGTCACTTCCAGGCGGACCTGGTCATTGCCTTTGCCGGTGCAGCCATGGCCGACGTATTCGGCTTTTTCCTTATGCGCGACTTCCACCAGGTATTTGGCGATCAAGGGGCGGCCCAAAGCGGTAGCCAGAAGATACTTCCCTTCGTAAACAGCATTAGCCTTTATCGCAGGAATAATGAAATCTTTGATAAATTCGTCCTTGAGATCCTTAACATAGACTTTAGAAGCACCGCCGGCCAAAGCGCGCTCTTCGATCTTCTGGAAATCTTCGTCCTGACCAAGGTCAGCGATAAAACAGACCACTTCAAAACCTTTATCCTTAAGCCATTTGATGGCGCAGGAAGTATCTAACCCGCCGGAATATGCCAGTACGATCTTCTTCATGATTTAACTCCGTGTTTTAATAATTTAACAAGTATCGCTTTTTGCACATGCAGCCGGTTCTCGGCCTGGTCAAAAACCACGGAATGCTTGCCGTCGATGGCATCATCGGATATCTCTTCCCCCCGGTGCGCCGGAAGACAATGCATCACCAGGCAGTTTTTCTTCGCCAGGGAAACCAGCTTTCCCGTCACTTGAAATTTCTTAAAATCTCTTTTACGCTTGGCAGCCTCATCTTCATGGCCCATCGAAGCCCAGACATCGGTGTAAATCACGTCCGCTCCCTTGGCCGCGGATTCAGGATCGCGCGAAAGACTGATCTTAACTCCTCTTCGTGCGGCAGCGGCAACGGTATTCTTAAAAAGCAGATAGTCCGGCTCGTAACCTCTGGGGGTAGCGACATTGAAATTGATCCCCAGCTTGGCCGAGATCAAAAGCAGAGAATTACAAACATTATTCCCGTCACCAATATAAACCATAGTCCGGTTCTTAAGATCACCGAACTTTTCCAGGATAGTGAAAGTATCGGCTAAAGCTTGGCAAGGATGAGAATAATCAGACAAACCGTTGATAACCGGAACACTGGCGTATCTGGCCATTTCCAGCAGCTTCTCGTGGCCGAAAGTCCTCAGGACTATCCCGTCGACATAGCGGCTCAAGGTCTTGGCCACATCATGGATAGTTTCCCTGACTCCCAGCTTGATCTGTTCCGGCCCCAGATAAAGGGCGTTGCCTCCCAATTGATACATCCCCACCGCAAACGAAACATAGGTGCGGTTCGAAGGCTTCTCAAAAATCAGAGCCAGGGATTTGCCTTTAAGAACATTGGAGAACTTGCCGGGATTATTCTTGATTTCTTTAGATAAAGAAAGGATCCCCTTGATCTCATCAGAACTCATTAAACCGATCGATATCAGATCTTTTTTCATCATTTCACCTCTTTTAACACTTTATCCAGGATCGTCACGGCCTTATCGATCTCCTTCTTGCTTACCCCAAGCGCCGGCATGATCCGCAATACACTTCCATGAGTGCAATTTATAAGTAAACCTAGTTTAATGCAGGCTTCAACTATAGGCCTGCCTTCCCGGTCTAATTCCAAACCGCACATTAATCCCAACCCCCGCACGTCTTTAATCAAAGGATATTTTTCCTGTAGTTTCGACAATTCAGCCAAAAGATATTCTCCCGCCTTATTGGCTTTAGAGAGCAGCTTTTCGTCAGCCACCGCGGTCAAAACCGCCAGAGCAGCCTTAGAGATAACCGGGCCTCCTCCGAATGTTGAAGCGTGGGTGCCGGGAGTAAGCAGATCAGCAATGTCTTTACGGGCCATCATTACTCCGATAGGCAATCCGCCGGCCAGGGATTTAGCCAAAGTGAAAATATCCGGCACGATGCCGTAATTCTGCCAGGCGAACATTTTTCCGGTCCGGCCGACACCGGTCTGCACTTCATCGATGATCAACAACAGTTTTTTCTCGTTGCAAAGCTTGCGCAGGTCAAGAATAAAATCTTTATTGGCGATATTGATCCCGCCCTCGCCCTGGACCAACTCCAGCATCACCGCGACGGTATCCTCGGTGATCCCTGACTTGACCGCATTTAGGTCGTTGAATTTTACCACCTTAAAACCTTCTACTAACGGACTGAATCCCTGCTGATATTTGGTTTGTCCCGTAGCCGATAATGCCGCCATAGTCCGGCCGTGAAAAGAATTCTCAAAAGTGATCATTTCAAACCTGCCCTGGCCGAATTTCCGGGAAAGTTTTATCGCCGCTTCATTGGCCTCAGCCCCGGAATTGCAGAAAAAAGCCTTAAAATCATTTTTGGCCCAGTAATTCAGCTCTTTGGCTAATTTCGCCTGGGGAACATTGTAATAAGTATTCGGGACAAACACGAGCTTAGCGATCTGGTCCCTTACCGCGGATAAAACCTTGGTATGGCAATGGCCGAGATTGCCCGCTCCAAAACCCGGGAAAAAATCCAGGTATTTCTTGCCCTGGACGTCCCAAAGATAAGATCCCTTGCCTTTGACAAATATCAAAGGAAGCTTCGTGTAACTGGGGATCACATAATCTTCATACGACTTAAAAACTTCTTCCATTTTCATGATTTTGAGTTTCCTTCGGTTAGAGAACTATCTCCGTCCCTATTCCTTTATCGGTAAAAATCTCCAGAAGCAACGCGTGCGGAATGCAGGCGTCGACAATGTGGGTTTTCTTCACCCCTTTGTCCAAAGCGTCGATACAAGCCTTGACCTTAGGGATCATCCCGGTCTGGATGACTTTATCCCGGATCAACCCCTCGGCTTTTTCCCTGGTCAAATGGGAAATAAAAGAATGCGGGTCTTCGGGGTTACGCATGATCCCTTTAACGTTGGTTAAAAGAACGAATTTCTCGGCCTTGAGGCTGGCGGCGATGCTGGAAGCTGCCTCATCGGCATTGACATTGTAAGTCTTCTTGTCCGAGCCACGGCCCATCGGTAAAACCACGCAGATCCGGGAAGCTTCCAGTTCACCGAGCATGACCTGAGCGTTAATTCCGATAATATTCCCGACTAACCCGAGATCAACCTTGGCTTTCTTTTTCTCCGCCTGGATAAGATTCTTGTCCTTGCCGTTCAAACCGACAGCTGCGGCTCCCAAGGCGATTATTTCGCTGACAATGACCTGGTTGAGCTTTCTCAATTCTTCCTCAACAACCAGAAGCGTTTCTTCATCCGTAACCCGCATACCGTCAACAAAATCCGTCTTTTTACCCGTTGCGCGCATGCGGTCGCTGATATTCGGTCCGCCGCCGTGGACCAGAACCGGTCTTAGACCCATAAAATTTAGAAAAACTATATCCTCAAGCACCGACTTGCGGATCTTTCTTGAACTGACGGATATAAGGCAGCGCCTCAATGAGCACATCAGCTTTCTTAATAGCTTCTTCCATAATTTTTCCTCGTTAGAATCAGGGGGGCGGCCTTAATTATAAGCCGCGTTGATCTTGATATATTCAGGAGTCAAATCCGATGTATAAACGATGCATCCGGCTTTCCCCCTGCCTAAAGATACCCTGACCAGGATGTTTTTTTTCTTTAAATCGCCCAGATCTATTTTTAGGTTTTCTTCTTTAACTTTTATCCCGCAAGCACCCACAGCAGCTACGATCCGGCCGAAATTCGGGTTCTCGCCATAAATCGCGGTTTTGAATAAATTTGAATTAGCGATAGCCAGCCCTGCCTTTTTAGCTTCGGCGACAGTAGCCGCCCGCTCGACTTTAATTTCGATGAATTTGGAAGCGCCTTCGCCGTCTTTAACCATCATCTTGGCTAATTCCCGACAAACCGTGTTTATAGCTTGCGCGAACTTAAGTTTGTCGGATTTGTTTTGAATGAGCTTATTTTCCGCGCAGCCGTTAGCCAGGAGAATCACCGTGTCGTTAGTGCTCATGCAGCCGTCAACGGTTACGCGATTAAAAGAATTCTCCACCGCTTCTTTTAGAGCCTCCTTCATTGCCGGCCGGGCTATAGCCGCATCGGTAAAAATAAAAGCGAACATCGTAGCCATGTGCGGAGCGATCATTCCCGCTCCTTTAGCCACTCCGCAAACAGTAATATCCTGCAATCCCAGCCTGAATTTTACGGTGACGGTCTTCGGGAATTTATCCGTGGTCATGATCGCTTTTTCGGCGAGGCTGATCCCTTTAGAAGAAAGATTCTTCACCAGAGCCGGAATAGCTTTCTCGATCTTCATAAAATCCAGAGGTTTCCCGATCACTCCGGTCGAACCTACTAGAATCGATTTTTTTTCCACCACCAGCTCCTTGGCCAGAACCTCAACACTCCGGCGGCAGGCCTTCATTCCGGCAAGACCGGTAAAACAATTGGCATTCCCGGAATTAGCGATGATCGCCTGAAAAAACCTGGTATTCTTAAGATGTTCCCGGCAAACTTTAACCGGAGCGGCGGCCATCTTATTGCTGGTGAACATAGCGCTGGCCTGGGCGGGGATTATGGAATAGAAAAGCGCGAGATCCAGCTTTCCGGATTTCTTTAAACCGCACGCTGCAGCCGAAGCTTTAAAGCCCTTTGGTAATACTGCCTTATAAAATACTTTCACCTAACTCCTTGAAGTGTGGCTTATAAAAGTCCCGCGGTTTCAGGATAGTCCATCATGATGTTCAAATTCTGGACCGCCTGGCCGGAAGCGCCTTTTAAAAGATTGTCTATGGCTGCGACGATAATGATCTCTTTGGCGAAAACTTTGATCCCGATGTCGCAGAAATTAGTCAAGCCGACGTCTTTGATAGAAGGAAAACTTTCTTCTTTGATCCGCACAAAAGGTTCGTTTTTGTAGAATTTAAGGTAAAGCTGCAGCACGTTTTCCGAGGTCAATTTTTTATCCGTCCTTAAATATATAGTTTCCAGGATCCCGCGTTTTAAAGGCAAAAGATGCGGGACAAAAGTCACTCCCACTTTTTCGCCGGCCAGCTTGGTCAGTTCCTGTTCGATCTCCGGCATATGCGGGTGAGTATTGACCTTATAGGCCCGGAAATCCTCGTCCACTTCGCTGAACAGCGATTCCTGGACAGCTTTCTTTCCCGCGCCGCTTGTCCCGGACTTGGCGTCAATGATCAAATAATCAAGATCAATAGCGCCGGTGGCCACCAACGGAGCCAAAGCCAGGATCGCGCAAGTAGGATAACACCCGGGATTAGCGACGAGTTTGGCGTTTTTGATCTTCTCCCGGTATAGTTCGGGAAGGCCGTATACCGCTTTGGCGATATTGGCTTTATCTTTGTGCTTAAGATTGTAGGCTTTCTCGTAGGCTTTCAAATCCTTGAAACGGTAATCCGCGCTTAAGTCGATAATTAATTTCCCGGCCTTCAACAAAGCCGGCACCGCATCCATGGCCTGAGTATGCGGCAAAGCCAAAAAGACCACGTTGGATTTAGCGATGACCTCGGCACTGTCGAATTTTTTGCAGACCAGATCCGTGCGCTTAACGAACCTGGGAACTAGCAAGCCTATCGGCTTAGGCTCGTCGGTGGTGGAATACAAGCCCGTCAGCCTGACATTAGGATGATCTAAGAGTATGTCGATCAATTCCTGCCCGGTGTACCCGGTTGCTCCGACGATGCTGGCATTTATGGCCATCTTATGCGCCTCCTTGAATTTAACAGGATAGATTAATATTATACAATTAAGATAAATTTTATCAAGTATTTTCTCGTCGGGTAGTCGACGGGGGAAAAAGGGCCTTTCGACCGGTTCTTCCTCGGGTAGCGTATTGCTCCCTCGGCAATTCGTTCGCGGATTCTCTGGAATCCGCTCACAGCCTCGGGATAAATTCGCGCGGATAAGTTGATGTCGCTTAGCGTATTTGGTAGCTGGCTCCACAACTTATGCGCTCATTTAACAAAAAAGCCCCGCAAGATTTCTTGCGGGGCTCCATAGTTTCGAAATTCCTGGATGTCTACCTTACCTCTTGGTCCACTGGAAGCGCTTACGTGCTCCTTTTTGTCCGTATTTCTTGCGCTCCTTCATCCGGGGGTCCCGCGTGAGATATCCGCTTTTTCTCAGGATATCCTTGGTCTCGGGTTCCAGGCTCAAGATCGCTCTGGATATCGCGTGGCGCAGGGCGTTGGCCTGGCCGGAAATACCGCCGCCGTTAGTGATGGCGACTATATCGTATTTAGTCAAGGTGTTGGTAGCCCGCAACGGCTGTCTGACGATGATCTTGTCGGTTTCTCTGACAAAATATTTATCGCATTCCATGCCGTTAACGATCAGATCGCCTTTACCAGGTAAAACATTTACCCTGGCGATCGCTTCTTTACGTCTACCCACTGCATTAGTCTTTACTGCCGCGTTTTCCATATTTATTTCACCAATTCTATCTTTTCAGGTTTAAGCCCAGCATGCGGATGAACATCACCCGCATACACTTTTAATTTACCGATCACTTTTTCCGATAAAGCCCCTTTAGCGAGCATCCGGCTAACCGCCAGTTTGATCACCATTTCCGGCTTCTTAGCCAGCATGTTCTCCAGTGTGACTGACCTCTTGCCGCCCGGGTAACCGGAATACCTCTCATAGACCTTATCGGTCAGTTTCTTGCCGGTCACCTTGATCTTGGAGGCATTGATCACGATCACTCCGTCACCTGTATCCATATGAGGAGTAAATATCGCTTTGTGCTTGCCGCGTAAAATCATGGCGATCCTGCTGGCCAAACGGCCCAAAATCTGGCCATTGGCGTCCACCAGGAACCATTTTCTTACGATCTCGTTTTCTTTAGGTAAATATGTTTTTTGCATAGGTAGTAAAGTATAACATACTTTGTAAACCTGTCAAATGTTTTTTCAAAAAATAAATTAAATGAGCACATGAGTTATGGAGCCCGCTACCAAATACGCTAAGCGACATTAACTCATATGTGCGAATTTACCCCGAGCGTGTGAGCAAATTCCCGTAGGAATTTGCAAACGCCATGCGAGGGGAAGATCATCGACTCATCGAATGTTACCGAGGACGAGATACGCTACTTGGCCGCTTCCAGCAGCTCGCGGGTGTATTCCTGGCTGGGGCTGGCGAAGATCTCCGACGAGCTGGCCTCTTCTATTACCCGGCCCTGGTGCATGACCATAACTTTGTCGGCAATATATTTGATTACGCACAGGTTATGGCTGATAAATATATAGGTAAGATTGAATTCACGTTTGAGTTCCAAAAAGAGCTCCAGCAGTTTAGCCTGGATGGTCAAGTCCAAAGATGAGATCGGCTCATCCAGAACCAGAAGCTTCGGTTCACAGGCAATGGCCCGGGCAATACAGATCCTCTGGCGCTGGCCGCCGGAAAACTGAACGGGGTATCTTTCCAAAGCGCTCTCATCCAGCCCAACCCGGTTAAGCAATTCTGTCGCCTTGAGCCGGAATGATCGCCGCGGCAAGATGTTGTGTATCAAAAGCGGCTCATAAAGGGCGTCTTTGATGCGCATCTTCGGATCCAGGCTGTTATAAGGATTCTGGAAGATTATCTGGACGTCTTTGCGGAAATCTTTGATGAACTTATCATTAAAAACAATTTCCCCGGAGCTTGCTGGAACCAGTCCCAATAAAATCTTGGCCAAAGTTGTTTTACCCGAACCCGATTCCCCCACGACCCCCAGGGTGGTGAATTCATCCAGAACAAAACTTACCTTATCCAGGGCCAGGGTTCTTCCCGCTTCACTCTTAAACATCCCTTGCTCTATCTTGAATTCCTTACTGATATCTCTGGCTTCCAGGATCATAGTTTACCTATCTTCTGATAAGCGGTGATCAGCTCTTTGGTGTGAAAATGCTGAGGATCATTAAAAATCTTGGCGGTCAGCCCCTCTTCTACTATTTTACCTTGGTACATCACATAGATCCTGCTGGCGATCTTATTGGCAATAGCCAAATTATGGGTAATAAACAACAGAGAAAATCCCATTTCCTTCTTCAGCCGGATTAACAACTTCAATATCTGAGCTTCAATAGTCACATCCAAAGAAGTCGTGGGTTCGTCGCAGATAAGCAGGCCGGGTTTACAAGCCAAACTCATGGCGATAAATACCCGCTGGTTCATTCCGCCGGAAAGCTGATGAGGATAACTGGAAAAAACCCGGTTCACTTCGCCGATCTGAACAGCCTCAAGCAGTTTTTTAGCCTGCACCTGTGCAACTTTTCTGAGCTTATCCTGGTGCAGGATTATTACCTCAGTTATCTGTTCGCCGATAGTATAAACCGGGTTTAAATAGCTGGTGGGCTCCTGAAAAATGTACGCTATTCTAGCGCCTCTTATCAAAGAAAGCTGTCTTTCCTCCAGATCAAGGATGTTTTTCCCCTCCAGGAGCACTTCTCCGGAAACTATCCGGGCATTCCGGGGCAGAATCCGGGTAAGCGCGAGCGCGGTTATGGTTTTGCCTGAACCCGACTCCCCGGCCAAAACAACGGTCTCGTTTTTATCCAACCGAAGGTCAACGCCATCTACGGCATGAATAACCCGGTCATCCAGCTGAAAATCGACTTTAAGGTTTTTTACTTCCAATAATTTTTCCATATAACCCTTAGTACAACCTACGAGGTTGTACTGGTTAGGTTGTACTGGTTTGTTAACCTATGATCTTCTTCAACCCTTCAGAGATGAAATTAAATCCCAAAATAGTGACCAATATTGCCAGCCCGGGGAATAAGGTGATCCACCAGGCTATCCCCAGGGTAGATTTAGACTCGATCAGGATATTGCCCCAGCTGGGGATCGGCGGCTGCACTCCCAGCCCCAAAAAACTCAAGCTGGATTCCAGCAAGATCGCTCCGGCGATCCCCAAAGTAGCATTGACCAGTACCGGACCGGCCGCATTAGGGATTAGATGGCGAATGATTATCCGGGCATCAGTTGCTCCCAACGCCCGCTCAGCCTGGATGAACTCCCTTTCTTTTAAAGAGAGTATTTCTCCCCGGATAAGCCTGGCCGGACCCATCCAGCTGGTCAGTCCGATTACAATCATGATGTTATAGATCGACGGTTCGACCATAGCGATGACCGCCAGAATCAGAAAAAACGTAGGGATACACAACATGATATCTGCGAAACGCATGACCAGCGAATCAACGGTTTTTCCGTAAAATCCGGCGCAAGAGCCCAGAAGCAAACCCAGAAAGATCGAGATCCCCACCGCGATAATACCGACAGAAAGCGATATCCGGGCGCCAAATATCATCCGGCTCAAGAGATCCCTGCCCAAACCGTCAGTCCCTAACCAATATTTTAGAGACGGCGGCATAAGCAAATTCTGGCCGTCGATCAGCGTTGGATCATGCGGGCTGATCCAGGGCGCCAGAAGCGCTACGCCGCTAAAAAAAACGATTATCGCCAGCCCCCAGAACAAATAAGGATTATTCTTCATTTATTTATACCGTATTCGCGGATCAACATAAGCATAGCTGATATCAGCAATCAAATTCCCCAACATGGTCAGTACCGCACCTAAAACTACTTCCGCCATTATTAGCGGCATATCCCTGGCCATTACCGCTTGAAAAAAGAGCTGGCCTAAGCCGGGGAGAGCAAAAATCGACTCAAAAATAACGCTGCCTCCCAAAAGCCCCGGGATAGACAACCCGATCATCGTGACTATCGGTAAACTCGCGTTGCGCAGGGCGTGTTTGTAAACTACCTGGCTTTGCGGCAATCCTTTGGCGCGGGCGGTGTAAATATACGGCTGGTTCAAAGCCTCCATCATGCTCGAACGCATATACCGCGAAATGACCGCAAACCCTCCCAAAGAAGAAACAAACACCGGCAGGATCAAATGCCAGGATATATCCCAGACTTTACGCAAAGGACTAAAGTACTCAAAATCAAGGGAATGTATGCCCGAGATCGGCAGCCAACCCAGCTGGATACAAAAAAACTGCATCAGTAACAAAGCCAGCCAAAAGGTAGGAGCCGCCAGCAGCAAGAAAGAAAAATAGGTCGTAACCGTATCAAACCCGCCGCCGGCTTTAGTCGCCGCTTTGACACCTATGGGGATGGCGACCAGAAATACGAACAACAGGGAAAGCACGTTGATCCCGACAGTCACCGGAAGACGTTCTGCGATCTTGTCCATAATCAACCGGTTATCGCTGAAAGACCGGCCGAAATCAAAACAAATTGAACTTTTAAGCCAAAGCCAATACCTAACGGGCAGGGGTTTATCGAGGTTAAAAGCCTTAACCAAACGCATCTGGTATTCCGGAGAAACCTTAGGATTCATTGCCTGGTCCAGAGTCGAAAACTTGCCCGGAGCTAAATTAATAATGGCAAAACTAAGAACAGTAACCCCCAAAAGCACGGGGATCATTCCTAGTAATCTTTTAAGAATATAATTGATCATTTCGCTATCCTATACTTCTGCTGGGGTCTGGCCACCCACCAGTCAATAAAATTGTAACCGATACCGGCCGGAGCTGGCTTGACCCCCTGAAAACGGTTATGCAAGATAGACAGGCTTTCCGCGGTGAATAAGAACATATACGGTTGTTCGTCGTAAATTATCTCGTGGATCCGGTGGTAAATTTTCTGCCTTTCTTGCTGATCAAAAATACGCCGGCCTTCAATAAGCAGTTTATCTACTTCATCGTTCTTGTAACCGATAAAATTGAACTCCCCCTCTTTGGTCTTGCCGGAATACCAGATATCGTAGATATCCGGATCCCTGGGAACCGACCAACCCAGCAGGATGGCTTCGAAATTTTTCTTATCGATAAACTCCGAGAGAAAAACGCTCCACTCCACTACTTTGATCTTGACCCGGATACCCACGCCTTTGAGCCGGCGCTGGATGATCTCAGCGACTTTCTGGCGTTCCTCATTGCCCTGATTGGTGGCGATGGTAAATTCAAAAACCCGGCCGTCTTTTTCCAGCCAGCCGTCTTTATTGACGCTTTTCCAACCAGCTTCGGCCAGAAGGCTCCTGGCTTTGGCCGGATCAAAAGCGACAGGTAAAACACCCTGATCATACGCCCAGGACTGGGGAACGAACGGCCCTGTCGAAACTGTTCCGAAACCCAGAAGGACGATATTGATTATCTCGGTTTTGTCCACGGCGTAATTCAAAGCCAGCCTGACCCGTTTATCGGAAAATTTAGGATTACTCAAGTTATAACCGAGATAAGTATAATTAAAACCAGGAAGCCGGAATTTGCGATAATGTTTTTTGAAAAAATCGGTATCAGTCTGGCGGCTGTATTGTAACGGGGTCAACCCGGCTGAATCCACCCCCTGAGTCTGAAGTTCAAGAAAAATAGTTGACTCATCCGGAATGACCCGGGTAATGGCCCGGTCGAGAAACGGCCGGTGCTCGAAGTAATCGCGGTTGGAAACCAGTTCTATCTTCTCCTGAGTTTTCCAGGTTTTGAATTTATAAGGCCCGGTTCCTACGGGATAGCGGCTGAAAGCCGTATTGTTGAGATCCTCTTTTTCCAGCAGGTGCCTGGGAATAATGGACATCCCCCAACTGGCCAACCCCGGGACAAATGGCTCTTTATAAGTAACCTTGATTGTATGATCATCCAGAACTTCTAAAGACTTGACCCGCTCAAAATCCCCTCCGTAAGGCGTGCGAACGGACGGATCGATCATTTTCCTGTAGGTAAATTCTACGTCAGCAGCGGTAAAAGGCGATCCGTCGTGCCAGCGCACATCTGCCCTTAAATGAAAAATTATGACCAGTCCGCCCTCCTGCACCTCCCAGCTTTTTGCCAGGTCACCGACCAGGTTTATATCCTTGTCGTATTTGACCAGGCCGTTAAAGACCATCCCGCTTATTTCGCTGGAGGCTGAATCCGAAGCCAGCATCGGCAAAAGGTTGCGGGCATCGGAGATGGAAGCGCCGACAATAGCGTCGCCATAATCCTGGGCAAAAGCTTGAAGACAGATAAAAACAAATAAAAAAGCTACCAAGACGATTGGTAGCTTTAATATGTTAAGCGTTTTTCTGCGCATGCCCGGTAAAATCCTTAAAGAGGCTTTGACTCCTTTTAAAGAAGATCTATTTAGCCGTCTGATTCGCTGGAGCTGCGGTGGTCGCTGCAACAGACGGTTGCTGCTGGGCCTGTGAGGCCGCTTCCGGCTTCTGAGCCGAGTTTGCCACTGCTGTAGTATTAGCCGGACCCGTTGTTGCCGCGGGGATCAGGGATTTCGGCTTGACTCCGCGCATCAAGGATTTGCTTTCTTTTAAAGACAGAAAAGCCAAAAACAGGCAGGTAAAAAAGAACATTACCGCCAGGACCGAAGTCGCCTTGGAAAGGAATGCGCTGGTTTTAGTGCCGAACATGGATTCCAGGCCGGAAAAACTCTCGATAAAACCGCCGCCTCTTCCTCTTTGAATAAGGATCAGCGTTATTAAAACTATGCAGACTGTGACATGGACCGCAATCACTAAACTCATCATTTTTTCACCTTAACTTTCAAACCGCGCTTTATGATTTCGGAAAAAGATTCGATTTTAAGGCTTGCCCCGCCGACCAAAGCTCCGTCAACGTCCGGCTGAGCCATTATTTCTTCGATGTTTTCCGGTTTAACACTGCCACCGTATTGGATCCTTACACCTGCGGCAAGCTCTTTATTGTAAAACTTGACCAAAAGGTCCCTGATATATTTATGCGCTTCCTGAGCCTGGGCGGAGGTCGCGGTTTTCCCGGTCCCGATAGCCCAGACCGGCTCATAAGCAATGACGATCCTGGCAACTTCTTCTGCGGTCAGACCAACAAGTCCGTTTTGCACATGGCCGGTCAAAACGTCAAAAGTTTTGTTGGCTTCTCTTTCCGCCAGGGATTCGCCCACGCAGACTATCGGCAAAAGCCCGTGTTTTAAGGCCGCTTTTATTTTTTTATTAACCGTATCATTTGTCTCTGCGAAGAACTGCCGGCGCTCGGAATGGCCGATGATCACGTAAGTGCAGCCGGCATCCTTAAGCATGGGCGCCGAGACTTCACCGGTAAACGCGCCTTCATCCTGCCAGTAAACGTCCTGTGCGCCCAAGGCGATATTGGAATTGGCGATCACCTCGGCTACTTCGCTCAAACAAGTATAAACCGGACAAAGCACAATGTCAATGTCCGCAGGTTCGATTTTATAAAATTCCCTTTTTAAGCCGTTAGCCAGCTCAATAGCCGGACCGATGGTCTTATACATCTTCCAATTGCCCGCAATAATAGGTTTTCTCATTAACGTGTCCTTATCTGTCGGTTAACGCCGCGATCCCGGGCAAGGTCTTCCCCTCTAAGAACTCCAGGCTCGCTCCGCCGCCCGTGGAAATATGGGTCATTTTATCCTGTAATTTGAACTTGGCTACAGCGGCGGCAGTATCGCCTCCGCCGATAATAGTAACTGCTTTTAATCCAGCCAAACATTTCCCTACTTCTAAAGTCCCCTTGCTGAAAGCATCCATCTCGAATATTCCCAGCGGTCCGTTCCAGACCACAGTCTTTGCGGATTGAAGCTTGGCATTGAACAAAGCGATGGTTTTCGGGCCGATATCCACGGCGATCTTGCCTTCTGGTATCTGCTCGCCGACTATCTCTGACTTGGCATTGGGATCGACTGTTTCCACAACCACATGGTCGATGGGCAAAAGGATCTCTTTTTTCATGGCTGCTGCTTTATCTAAGATAGTCTTAGCCAAGTCGAGCTTATCTTTCTCCAATTTGGAATTTCCGATTGATTTACCCTGGGCCTTTAAAAAAGTATAGGCCATTCCCCCGCCTATAATGATCGTTTCGCATTTAGGCAGTAAATTCTCGATAACGCCGATCTTATCCGAAACCTTGGCGCCGCCGAGGATAACCATAAAAGGCTTTTGGGGATTGCTGACCGCGTCTCCCAGGTATTTTATTTCCTTTTCCAGCAGGAATCCCGCAGCGGATTTGAGGAATTTATCCACTCCGGCTGTGGAAGCATGAGCCCGGTGCGCGGTGCCGAAAGCGTCGTTAACGAATAATTCGCCTAAAGAAGCCAGCTGCTTGGCGAAATTCTCGTCATTGCCCTCTTCTTCGGCATGATACCTGAGGTTTTCCAGGAGAATAACCCTATCCTGGGAAGAATCAACCGCAGCTTTGACCTCCGGACCTACGCAATCACTGAGGAAATTTATCTTTTCTCCCAGCAGATCCGCCAGTTTCTTGGCTACTGGTTTAAGGCTGTATTTATCCACTCTCTTGCCGTCCGGCCGGCCTAAATGGCTCATCAAAACCAGATTTTTGGCGCCGTTCTTGAGAATATACTGAATCGTAGGTAAAGTTTCCCTGATCCGGGTATCATCAGTGATATTGAACTCCCCATCCAAAGGAACATTGAAGTCCGCGCGCATCAAAACAGTCTTATTTTTCAAATCCAGGTCTTTTACGGTCAATTTGGCCATCTTTGAGCTCCTTTTATTAAGAAGTAATAATATACCTTACAAAGCCGGACTTGTCAAAAAGAATTTAAATGAGGCCATAACTTATGGAGCACGTAGTGCGACATAAGTTATTGGGCCGAATTTAGTCCGAGGTATGAGCAAATTTTAACGAAATTTGCGAATGTTACCGAGGACGGATACTTAGCCACAACTTGCGAAGCGATAACGAACATAAGTCATTGGGCCGAATTTAGTCCGAGGCATGAGCGGATTTCAACAAAATCCGCGAATGTTAGCCGAGGACGAAATACGCCAATCCGCCAGCTTAGTTTTAGGAAAGGCTGCCGTTTTTCAGATTAAGAACTCTATCGCAAATGTCCAACAGTGTATCCGCGTGAGTTGCTAAGATCATAGTAGCGCCGTTTTTTCTGACCGCCGACACAAGGTGGCTGGTGATATCTTTTGCGTTTTCGGAATCAACATCTCCCGTAGGCTCATCGGCTAAAATCAGGTCCGGCTCGTTTACTAAAGCTCTGGCTACCGCAACGCGTTGTTGCTCCCCCATACTTAATTCAGCCGGCAGGCTGTTGTATCTTGCAGGCAACCCGAGCTGTTTTAATAACGGCTCCACCCTGCGGCGTTGTTCTCTTTCAGATAAACCGCGATGCATCAAAGAAGCTTGCACATTTTCCAAAGCTGTCCACGAAGGCAAAAGATTAAAATTCTGGAAAATTATCCCGATCTTTTTACGCCGTAATAACGCCAATTCCTCATTAGATAATTCATCCAGATGCTTATTTTCAAAAACTATGGCGCCGGAAGTCGGGCGTTCGAGGCCCCCCAATAATCCGATGAGCGTGGATTTACCCGCACCGCTCTTGCCGGAAATAGCGACTATCTCTCCCCTTTTGATTCTTAGATTTAAACCATTAAGGACAGGAATATTCCTTTTCCTGACCTGAAAACTCTTTTTCAACTCTTTACACTCAAGAATAATTTCATTACTTTGCATATTATAATCTCCGTAAAGTTTCGGCCGGATTCTGGCAACTAACCCGTATCGCCGGAAAAGCGCCGGCAATAATACCTGAAACAACTGATAACCCCAGTAAAATGGCTACCATTAGAGGTGAAATAGTTAGCGCGCCTCCGGTTTGAAGACCGCTGAATCCTTTTAGCGGCACAAAAATTATGATTAAAAATGTCAAAATACAGCCTAATATACCGCCGATTATAGACTTCAGGATAGATTCCGCTAAAATCTGGGTTACTACAATTTTATTAGACCAGCCGATCGCTTTCAGAATACCGATATCATGCTGCCGTTCCATTACCGAAGAAAATTGGAATTGCGCGGAAAAAACGATAAGCCCCAAAGCTATGATCAAAATTGTTATCCACATGCCCTTTTCGTTTATCCCGATTACTTTGGCCGCAGGCCGGTAGCAAGCAAAGCTTGAAACTGTAAGCTGGGGGTCTATTTTTTTGACTTCTTGGATCGCTTCATCCTGCACTGTGGAGCTTTTTACCTCCACAACGATAATGTTGATATCTTCGGTATAGTGGATAGGCGAGGATAAGCGTTTATTAATGACCGATTCAGCGTCCTTAATATTCATATATATATCGGCTTTTGCCGGGCGAACGCCGGGAGCGACGATGCCTATAATCTTAAAATCGGTCCCGTTGATATTTAAAGTGTCTTTTGTTTTCAGGCCTCGGGAGTTGGCGTAATCCATCTCCAGCATGACAACCAACCTGTCCCGCGCCGCGATAAATCTTCCGCTGACAAGATCATTCGGAGCGCAGCTTGTTGAGCCGATCGAGACGGCCCGGCCAGGGTCAAAACCCCCTATTGTAAATAAATGGTTGTCCTTATCGTCTTTAAAACGAAATAATAGAAAAGGTGAAGCGTCTTTCACCGAAGGCAGGCTTTTGACATTCTCCACGTAAACTGCCGGGATCAGTTTAGAACTAACCCCCATTGCCACAAAACCTTCGCTGCATTCAGACGACATATTCACCGGACAGCAAGGTTGTTTTTCCACAGAAAAAACTATAAAATGTGTTCCGGTAGTGGCCAATACCTCATCCGCCGCTCTTCTTGAAAAGTTAAGCAAACTGATCAATACGAGCATTACGCTTATCGCCAAAATATAGCTTATGACGTGGATGATGGTACGGCTTTTCCTCCGCCACAGCTCACGCCAAACACATTTCCAGAAATCGTTTACCATTTTATTAATATATATATAAAAGTTATTACTGGCAACAGTTTTTTAAAATAGGGACTCTTAAATTAGATTCGCCAGGTTGGCGAAGTCTTGCAAGGAAAGGTCTTCAGCGCGGATCCGGGGATCGATATCGTATTGCCGAAAGAATTCCTCGAGTTGGCGGTTGGGGATCAGTTCCTCCAGGCCGTTTTTCATGGTCTTTCTTCTCTGTTGGAAAGCGGTGCGGATGATCTTGAAAAGCAATGTCTCGTTCTTGACCTTAACCGCCGGCTCCTGCCTTAATTTCATCCGTAAAAAACAGGAATCCACTTTAGGCGGAGGATGAAAACTGTTCTTCTTGATCAGAAACAAAATCTCCGGCTCGGTGTAATACTGGACAAAACAGCTGAACGATCCGTAAGCTTTTGATCCGGGGTCAGCCGCCATCCTCTGGGCAAATTCCTTCTGAACCGTAAGATAGATAACCTCCACCCTCTCGCGGTAAAGCAGCAAGTGCTCGACGATCGGAGAGGTAATGTAATAGGGGATATTGCCGATGACCTTAAGCTTGTTTCCGGGCGGCAAGCTGCGCAGGTCAAATTTAAGAAAATCCGCGTTAATCACACTGAGATTCTGGGTTTTGGCGAATTTGTTAGTTAATAAAGCGCAGAGGCTGCGATCGATCTCCACCGCGAAAACTTTACCCGCATCCCGGCAAAGTAAACCGGTTATCGCCCCTTCACCCGGGCCGATCTCTAAAACCGTATCCTCCTGAGCAAGACCTACACTGTCGATGATCTTATCCTGGATATTCCTGTCAATAAGGAAGTTCTGTCCTAAGCTTTTTTTTGGTTTAGTGTGCATTGAGCGGCTAATTTAATTGCAGCGATTAAAGATGCGGGGCTGGCAATATTCTTCCCGGCGATGTCAAAAGCTGTGCCGTGTAAAGGAGAAGTCCGGACAAAACCCAGCCCGAGGGTCATGTTGATCCCGGTTTCATCACCCAAAAGCTTTAAAGGGATCAAAGCCTGGTCGTGGTACATGGCGATAACGCAGTCATAGAGATTGTTTTTAGCTTTACCTATGGCCACATCAGCTCCCAGAGGCCCGTCCAGGTGTTTAAACTTTTTTTTCAAAGCTTGAAGTGCCGGACGGATGATTTGGTTCTCTTCTCTGCCGATCAAACCGTTATCCGAACCATGAGGATTTATCCCGCAAACAACCAGGCGCGGATCTTGGAGCGCAAAAAACTCCGTTAAGGCCTTGCGGCAAACCGTGATAGTGTTGGTGATCTTGGCCCGGTTCAATTTCACGGCTACCTCTTTTAAAGGGATGTGCCGGGTAACCAGGCAAAATTTCAATTCCTTATTGACCAGCATCATTACCACATTTTTGGATCTGGTTTTCTCCGCGAAATATTCGGTGTGGCCGGAATAATGAAAGCCGGCCAGATTGATCGACTCTTTAGAAATCGGGGCCGTGACAATGCAGTCTATCTGACGCTTACGAAGAAGCTCCATGGCCTTGTCCAGATACTCCATGGAAGCTCTTCCGTATTCGGCATTCACTTGGCCGAAATTAAATCGTTTAAGATCAACATTCTTAAGATCAACAAATTCACATGTGACATGTGACTTGTGACTTGCGACTTTTCTCCAAACCCCCAGATCTCCGATAATAACCAGCTTAAATTTCCCGCCAAGTGCCCGGGTTGCCTGAACGCAGATCTCCGGGCCGATCCCCGAAGGATCGCCCATAGTTATGCCTATGTGTACGTCTCTCAAATTCATTTTATATTTTCTTAAGGTAGGCCTTTTTCTTGAGTTCCTCTACCCACTTGGTCATGGCCTCCTGCATTTTCTTTTCATAGAGAGTTGCGTGTATGGCTTCCTGCACTTCGCTTAAAGCCTGCTGGTGAGCGGGTTTGATCTTAAACAATTGAAACACATAATAACTATCTTTGATCTTGATCGGGTCGGATACCTCGCCGGAATTTAAACTAAACAATACATCTTCCACGTCCTTCTTTAATTCCCCGTTTTTACGGGCGCTGAAAGCATTCAAACTAAACGCAGTCTCCTTGGCCACTGTTTTCATGTCTTTTCCCTGCTTAAGGCTCTCCACGGCTTTACGGGCATCGGATTCGTCCGCGCCGGCCAGAGAATGAAAATCACGTTCCTCACTAAGATTAAATTCGGAGGTATTTTTGTTGTAATATTCAGTAATCTCCGCGGGTTTGATCACAATCTTATCCCTGATTTTTACCTCGACAATATTATACATCAGGATCTGGTCCCTGACCCTGGCTTCCAAGTCCGATTCCACCAACCCCTGG
This sequence comes from Candidatus Omnitrophota bacterium, assembly GCA_026387435.1. Taxonomy (GTDB): domain Bacteria; phylum Omnitrophota; class Gorgyraeia; order Gygaellales; family Profunditerraquicolaceae; genus JAPLLS01. Next base: position 9,876 of record JAPLLS010000046.1, on the reverse strand, counting down.
TTTTTTAAAGAATTCTCGAAATCGGTTGGCGAATCGTAGCGCTTTTTGAGTTCGTCGATCTTAGCTTTGATCCTTCCTTCATCGGCCTTGAGGTTATTTCTCCTGGCTTCCTGAAGGATCAGCCTGTCCTCGATCAAACGGTCCAGGAGATCCGATTTCATCACCGCGATCTTTTCGTCTAATTCCTTAGCCGAATACTCTTTGGATAACTGTATGCGCATGAAATTCAGGAAGGCTTCCAGATCGCGCTGGGTGATTATTTCGTTATTGACGACGGCCACGATCTTCTCTTCGGCCCGGGCAAAAGAAATAAACCCGCTGATAAGAGAAAAAATAATTAAAAATTTAAGACAATTGTTGATCATCCTCATATTTAGCCTCGCGGTAATGTTTTTAAAGTGTTAATGGCCTCTCTTAGAAGCCGGCAGTACAGGTCAAACCCCACGGCGTTGACAAATCCGTGCTGCTCCAGCCCTAAAAGATTGCCGGCTCCCCTGATCTCCAGGTCTTCCATGGCGATCTTAAACCCCGCCCCCAGATGCGCGTATTCCTGAATGGCACTTAGCCTTTTACCGGCTACAGCAGAAACTATTTCCGAGCGGGGAACCAGAAAATAGGCATAGGCCGAACGGTTGAACCTGCCCACCCTGCCTCGCAACTGGTGCAAATCGGATAAACCGAAGGTGTTAGCGTTGTTAACTATAATAGTATTGGCATTAGGAATATCAATACCCGATTCAATGATCATCGTGCAAAGAAAAACGTCGATCTTGCCGGACAAAAAATCAGCCATGACCTTTTCCAGCTCCCGGGAAGCCATTTGCCCGTGGCCCACGGCGATCCTGGCGCTGGAAGGCAAGATACGGGCCAGTTTTTCGCGGATATGTTCAATATCCTCGATACGGTTATGCAAAAAGAACACCTGGCCTTTACGATTCAGCTCTTTCTGGATCACCTGCCGGACCAAATCTTCATCATATTCTACCACTATGGTTTTTATAGGCAACCTATTTTCTGGAGGAGTATTGATCATTGACAAGTCCTTGGCGCCCATCAGACTCATATACAGTGTCCGGGGGATGGGAGTCGCGGTCAAAGTCAAAACATCCGTAGTCAGCCTGAGGGCCTTGAGTTTTTCCTTGGCTTTAACTCCAAAACGCTGTTCCTCGTCAATGATCACCAGCCCCAGGTCGTTAAAAACCACGTCTTCGGAAAGCAAACGGTGGGTGCCGATGACAATATCCACCCCGCCCTTAGCCAGGCGCTTAATGATCTCCTGCTGCTGGGCGTGAGTGCGGAAACGCGAAAGCATCTCGACATTGACCGGAAAATCCTTGAGCCGCTGGGTGAAGTTCTGATAATGCTGCTCGGCCAGGATCGTGGTCGGCACCAGGTAGACCACCTGCTTTTTGTCCACTACCGCCTTGAAAGCCGCGCGCATGGCCACTTCAGTTTTACCGTAACCCACATCCCCGCAAATAAGCCGGTCCATCGGCTTAGTCTGCTGCATATCCTGCTTGACCTCGAGGCACACTTTTACCTGGTCAGGAGTCTCCTTATAGGGGAACGTCTTTTCGAATTCAGACTGCCATTCGCAATCCTTGGAAAATTCAAACCCGTTGGCGCTCATCCGCATGGCCTGCAAGGAAAGCAAATCCCAGGCTAATTTCTGGATCCCTTTTTTGGTCCGGTTCTTGATCCCCTGCCATTCTTTGCCCCCCAGTTTGTGCAGCTTGGGCCGGCGGCTGGCAAAAGCGATGTATTTCTGGACCAAATGCATCGACTCGGTCGGTACATAAAGCTTTTCATGGCCTTCGTATTCAATGACCAGGTTATCCACGGGCTTGTCGCGCACTTTGATCTTCTCAAACCCCTTGAACCTGCCGATGCCGTATTCATTATGCACCACATAATCGCCGATATTGATATCCACAAAATTTTCTAAAGGGGAGTTCTCGCTAAAGACCGCTGACCGGGAAGCGATAGATTTTTTAAAAGGCAGAATAATCGCTATTTTGTGATCCCAGAGGGATTTTCCTTGGTGAGGGTCAAAAGACTTGATCGTTTGAACTTTGTCCAGATCGATGTCGATACGGATAGGCAGTTCAAAAGTAAAAGGAAAAACATCGATGATCCCCCCGCGCAGGGAAAACTCTCCTTCTTCCATGACCGCGTCCTGGCGTTTATACCCAAAACTGACCAGAGTATTACAGATATAATCCAGGTTGGCGTGACCACCGCTAAAGATTTTAAGGGATTTAAACATTGCCTTACCACCACCGTCACTAACCTCGTAGGTTGTACAAAGTACAACCTACGAGGTTGTATCGGTCGGTATCGGTTATTTGGAAAAAAATCGTCCGCCATGGTATTTGACGGACGATTTTTTATTTTTTAAAAAACATCACCAGCTCGAAGATTATTTTTTTCCTCTCACCCGGCTCCAAGCTAAAATCAGAGGCGAAGCAATAAATACCGTAGAGTATACGCCGGAGATGAACCCGACTATCAGGGTATAGGCAAAATTGCTCAAAATTTCTCCGCCATAAAAGAATATCGCGAAGACCACCAATAAAGTGACTCCTGATGTAAGGATCGTCCGGGACATACACTGGTTTACGCTTAAGTTAATCACCTCGGCCAGGCTCATTTTCCTCTGTAAAGCCATATTCTCCCTGACCCGGTCATAAATAACAATGGTGTCGTTGATGGAATAACCGGCAATAGTCAATAACGCGGTAACCGACAAGAGGTCGATCTGCCTGCCGGTAATAGCCAAGCCTCCGACAGCCACCAAAACGTCATGCAGAAGAGCGATAACACCGGCGATCGCGAAATTGAAATGCTTGAACCGGAAAGCCACATAGATCAGGATCCCGATCAAAGACCAAATTAAAGCTTTGACGGCCTTATCCTGAAGGTGTTTCCCGGCTACCGGCCCGACCCGCTCTATTTTAAGCACCTGAATGTCTTCAGCAGGAAAAGCCTGTTTTAATTTCGCGGTGATCTCGGTATTTTTATCTTGCGCGGTGCGGATCAAGAGCACTTTGGGTTGATCTTTATACTGCTGCAAAGAGGCGTCGGCCAGGTTAAGCTCTTTTAACACACTGCGGACCTTTTCCACGTTAACCGTATCCTTAAAACTGTATTCCTGTAACTGGCCTCCGGCGAAATCTATGCCGAAAGCCTGTTTTCCTTTGGAAAAATAAGAAAACAGCCCTATGCCGATAACCAGCACGGAAATGGCGTAGAAAATCTTTCTCTTTCCGATATAATCAAATTTCGGTTCCTTGAACAGCTTTAACATCGGCAAGGACTTGATCAGGTTAAAATGCAGCAAAACCTCGAATATTGTGCGGGTGACCACGATCGCCGTGAACATGCTGGTCAACAAACCGATGGTCAAAGTGATCGCGAAACCCCGGATCGGCCCGGTGCCGAATTGGAACAAAAGGAACGCCGCGATCAAAGTAGTAAGGTTAGAATCAAAGATCGCGCTAAAGGCTTTTTGATAACCGTTAGCGATAGCCGTGCGCAAATTCCTGCCTATTGCTAATTCTTCCCGGATCCGTTCGTTGATAAGGACATTGGCATCCACGGCCATACCCAATGACAAAGCAATACCGGCGATGCCGGGTAAAGTCAAAGTAACTGAAGCTCCCGATCCCAGGATATCTTTGAGCATCCCCAAAATCCCAAGGGTCATTATAAGGTTCAAGAATAAAGCGATATCGGAAATAAATCCGGCAAGAAAGTAATATATGATCATTACTAAGAAAACCAGGCTGACTCCGATTAAAGCGGCTTTGACCCCGCTGTTAATGGAATCCTGGCCTAATAAAGGCCCGACAGTCCTTTCTTCCTCGACTTTCATCGGCGCGGGAAGCGCGCCTACGCGCAGGATTACCGATAGATCCTGAGCCTGTTCGACATCAAAATGTCCGCTGATCACCGCTTCGCCCGAGGGAATCGCTTCCCTGATCCGGGGTGCGGATTGGATCTTGCCGTCCAAAACAATGGCCAGCCTCCGGCCGACGTTAGCCGCGGTCAGATCGGCGAATTTTTTGGCGCCGTCAGCGTTGAATTTCAAACCGACTGCCGGCTCGCCAAAGTCCCCGGAACTGAAATGCACTTCGGCGTTGGTTAAAGAATCACCGGTAAGAACAGCTTTCGCTTCCAGCAAGAGCGTCTCGGAATCTTCCTCCGAACGTTTTAACTCGAAACCCTCGGGGACTTTACCGTCCAAAGCCGCCTTTAATTTCTCCTGGTCCTGAGAAACCAGTTTAAATTCCAAAAGCGCGGTCCGGCCGATGATCTCCAAAGCCCGTTCGCGGTCAGTGATTCCGGGAAGCTGGACCACGATCTCGTCTTCGCCCTGTTTGGCGATCGAGGTTTCCCTGACCCCGAATTCGTCGATACGGTTACGGACGACCTCGATCGCCCGGTCAGCGGCGTCATCTTTAGCCTTTCCGCTTAAATTGCTGGTATCTACCTTTAAAAGAAGATGCATCCCGCCTTTTAAATCCAGGCCGAGGTTTATCCTTTTATCTAAAGGAAAAGAATAATAAATACATAGCCCGATAACAGCTAGAACCAAACCGATCTTTACAATAAGTTTTTTGTCCATCTTATTTCCCTTGAGTTGTACTAGGTATGTTTTTCAAAGCGGCGATAGAGATTTTTTCCACCTCTATCTTGACGTTATCGTCTACCCTTAAAATAACGGTAGTATCCTTGACGTTGATGATAGTCCCGTGTATGCCGCTGGCGGTCACCACCTCGTCGTTCTTTTTTAGATTGGCAAGCAGGTTACGGTGCTCTTTTTGCTGCTTTCTCTGCGGCATGATAATCATGAAATAAAAGATCGCAAAAATAAAAATAAATGGCACTAATTGCAGAATAGGATTTACCGCAGCTGTCTGTGTAGGCATATTAAGACTCCTTTGGGGTATTTTTCTTGATCGCGTTCTTGACTACGGTCTTAACCGCCAGCGTAGGCAGCGCGCCCTTGGTCAGCCAGTAATTGTACCGCTCTAAATCGACTTTCACCGATTTGGAAATGGGATTATAATAGCCCAATTCCTCGATAAACCTGCCGTCACGGGTGGTGCGTTCGTCGAAAACCGTAACCCGGAAATGCGGCTTCTTAATGGGATTTTTACCGATCCTTCTTAAACGTATTCTTACTGCCATTTGTATCCTCCTCTTATTATTGTTATTTTGTTATTGCCTCGAACAAAGCTTTCGCTTTATTGACTGTCTCGTTATACTCATTTTTACCCCGGGAATCTGCTACGATCCCGGCGCCTACCTGAATGTAGGCGGTGTTGCCTTTGACGCAGATGGTCCTGATGGTTATGCAGGTATCCAGATTTCCCGAGAAGCTGAAATATCCGACAGATCCCGCGTATGGGCCGCGCCGCGAATTTTCCAGCTCGTCGATGATCTCCATGGCCCGGACTTTCGGGCTTCCGGAAACCGTACCCGCGGGAAAACAGGCCCTGAGCACATCAAAAGCGTTATTTTTGCGGTCCAGCACGCCGCTGACTTCACTGACGATATGCATTACATGCGAATACCGCTCCACGAACATAAAATCATCGACTTTGATCGAACCGATCCGGCAAACCCGGCCGATATCGTTGCGGCCTTGATCGACCAGCATCAAATGTTCGGCTTTTTCTTTGGCGTCGTTTAAAAGCTCAACCTCTAAAGCCCGGTCCTGCGTCTCGTCTTTACCTCTTTCCTGGATCCGGGCTTTAAATCTCTGGGATAAAACAACCTGGATGATATCGCCCTTTTGGATGTGCCTTTTGGCTTTATTAACTATACCACAAAATGCCGATTTTTCAAAATTAGAAGTTATTTTTATTTTCGGAGCTGATTTCCTGACTTCAATACCTTTTCCGCTTAATGGCCGGGCCAGGTCATCTTCAATAGCCCGGATCTTCTTTAAAGCCTGTTCGTAAACCTTTTTCGCCACCCCCTGGGTAAGCTTCTTGCCATACTGAGGCAGGAAACAATTCGAAACTATTTTTATGGTATGGTTAATGTGGTCAAAGAGCAGGATCGTTTCGGTAAGGATGAAAACGGAATCCGGCAATTTAAGGTCATCGGGATTCTTGTCCGGAAGCTTTTCAAAAAACCTGACGCAGTCATAGCCCATGAACCCGACTAACCCGCCGTAGAAACGCGGCAGGCCCGGGACCTGGGCCGGCTTAAACCCGGACATCAGCTTTTCGATCACGGCCAGGGGGTCGGAATCGGTTTTAAAACTGCAGTGATCTTTTTCGCTGCCGCAGAGGCTTAGGCAAGCACAGGCAGATTTATCCCGGCAGTTGATCTCGATGAGGTTTCCTTTGCTTCTAAAAACCAGGCTGGGCCTGGTCCCCAGGAACGAATAACGGGCGATCTTCTCCCGGCCTTCCACCGATTCCAGTAAAAATGCGTACTCGTCCTTGTGCAGCTTCAAAAAACTGGAAACCGGAGTATCCAGGTCGGCGCTGACTTCTTTATAGATCGGGATAACGTTCGATTTCCCGGCTAATTGAATAAATTCCGGTAATGAGGGACGGATCAAACTATCCTCCTGTAAAAACATGATCTGTTACCTGTATGACATGCGGCTTTGACCTGGCGGACTTTGATCAATAGCGCATCCATGTCGCAGTCGTAGGAGACGGATTTGACGAATTGAAAATGGCCCGAGGTCTCGCCCTTGAGCCAATATTCCTTTCTCGACCTTGACCAGAAACAGGTCTTGCCCAATTTAATAGTCCTTCTCAGCGATTCCAAGTTCATGTAAGCGATCATTAAGACTTCGCCGTTCTTGTAATCCTGGATTATAGCCGGGATCAATCCTTTTTTGTCGTACTTAAGGGCTTTTAGGTCAAACGCGATGTTTTTTTTCATGTTCTTATTGCCACTCCTTTGTTTTTTAAATATTTTTTTACATCTTTGACTGAAAGCTCACCGTAATGAAATAAAGATGCCGCCAGCCCGGCGTCGGCTCCGGCCTTGGTAAAAACTTCGTAGAAATGCTCCAGCTTTCCCGCGCCTCCGGAAGCGATAACGGGGATATTTACCGCAGAGCTTACGGCCCTGGTCAGTTCCAAATCATAGCCGTCTTTAGTCCCGTCGCAATCCATGCTCGTCAATAGAATCTCGCCCGCTCCCAGCCGGGAAGCCGCTTTTGCCCACTCCACGGCGTCAAGCCCCGTGGGGGTCCTGCCCCCGTGAATAAAAACTTCCCACTTGGCGTCTTTTAGTTTCTTAGCGTCAATAGCCACCACGATGCACTGGGATCCGAACCGCGTTGATGAGTCTTTGATCAGTTCCGGGAATCTTACCGCTGCAGTATTGATGGAAACTTTGTCCGCCCCGGCACTGAGCAGGCAGCGGATGTCATCGACACCGCTTATGCCACCTCCGACCGTAAAAGGCATGAAAATATTTTCCGCGATCTTTTCCACCAGGCCGATCAAGGTCTTACGGTTCTCGAAACTGGCAATGATATCCAGAAATACCAGCTCATCCGCTCCTTGAGAATCGTATGCCCTGGCCACCTCGACCGGATCTCCGGCATCCCGCAGCCCCAAGAACTTCACCCCTTTGACTACCCTCCCCCCTTTGATATCCAGGCAGGGAATTATTCTTTTATTTAACATTAATTAGAAGCTGCTTTTTCCAGATAAGGCGCTAATACTTCCCAGGTTCTCTTGCCTACTTTTCCGTCGGCATCCAGCCCGTTAGCCCTCTGAAAATCCCTGATCGCTTGGCGGGTCTTTTTTCCCAGCTTGCCGTCGGCAGACCCGGGATCAAAACCGGCATTCTTTAAAGCTGTCTGGATTATATTTTTCTTCCGTGGTTGAGCTTAAAGATCTCCTGAGGCTATCGATTTCCGCGTCTTTTTTCTGCATCTGGGTTTCGAGATTCTGGATCTGGATCTTAAGATTATCGTTTTCCTGGGTGACATTCCTGCCCGTAGTGGCACAACCCGATAAGAATAAAACCGTTACTCCCAACCCTAGAATAAAAACTGGACCCTTTTTCATTTTACTCCTCCTTTTTTATCAGATAAACTGATAGCTTCTTTTAAGCTGAATTTTTCCTCATATAAAGCTTTTCCGATTATTACCCCTACCACTCCGTCTCTTTCCAGATCTTTAAGCCGGGAGATATCGTCGAGGCTGGATACTCCTCCCGAAGCCACTACCTTGCAACCGGATTTTTCAAAAATATTCTTTATTCCTTCGAAATTCGGCCCCTGTAAAGTCCCGTCTTTCAAGATATCGGTATAGATCAACTCGGCAAATCCGATTTCTTTCAATTGGCAGGCAAAATCCACTGCGCTTAGATCCTTTTTTGCGCTCTGCCAGCCCTCGGTCAAAACTTTGCCTTTTTTCGCGTCAATGCTGACGATTATTCTTTGTTGGAATTTTTCAAAAGCTTTTTTGAGAAAAACACGGTCTTCTGCCGCCTTAGTGCCCAGGACCACCCGGCTTACCCCGGATTCAAAAAGTGAATTTATGGTTTCCAGACTCCTCACCCCTCCCCCGAATTCGATAGGCACGTCCACCGACTTGATGATCTCTTTGAGGGCATGCCAGTTTTTGATCTCTCCGCTGAAAGCACCGTCGAGGTCAACCACATGGATAAGCTGCGCGCCCTGTTTCTGCCAATGGCGGGCAATTGTAACCGGGGAGTGAGAATAAACATTGCTGGCATCAAGCTTACCCTGAAAAAGCCGGACTACATTTCCATCTTTAAGATCTATTGCCGGGATAATGATCATAGGTTCTCCCTATTATAAATTGACAAAATTTTCCAATATCTTAAGGCCGGCTGCCTGGCTTTTTTCCGGATGGAACTGGGTGGCGAAGATATTTTCCTTCCAGACGATCGACGCGAAATCTTCCCCGTATTCCGTGCTCGCGGCGACGATCTCTAAGTCTTGCGGCTTAGGGAAATAGGAGTGGCAAAAATACACTTCGCTGGCCTCTTTCAGCTCTTTAAAAAGCGGGCAGCTGGTCTTTCTGATCTTGATCTGGTTCCAGCCCATATGGGGGATTTTGAGATGATCTATACTCTTAAATTTCTCGACCTTTCCCTTTAAAAACCCCATTCCCGCCACACCCAAAGATTCCGCGCTGGACTCGAACAATAAATGCATGCCCAGGCAGATGCCCAGAAATACTTTCTTATCGTGAATATGCTCGGCTATTGCAACTACTAAGCTGCGCTTTTGCAGCTCGGCCATAGCGTCGCCGAAAGCGCCTACTCCGGGCAAAACCAATTTATCCGCCCTTTTGATCTCATGGATATTACTGGTCACCACGACCTTGGCGCCTTTAGCCTCAAGGGCTTTTTTGACGCTGTGGATGTTGCCCATTCCGTAATCTATTATCGCGATCATAGATCATCTACCTATAAATAACCGAAGCTAATCGATTACGCCTTTGGTTGAAGGGATGCCCTTTCGGCGGGGATCGATCTGGGTAGCCTGGTCCAGCGCCACCCCTAAAGCTTTAAATACGGGCTCGAGAGTCGCGTGCAAATCCAGATTAGTGCTGTCGATCCGGATGTTCAGATTCATCCCTAATTGCTTGGCAAAGCCTTCAAAAAAATGCTTGGCGTATTCTATTTCATAGCCTTCTTTTTTGTCAGCCGCCCCATCCATCTTCAAATCAAAAAATCCCCGTCCGTTTATGTCCAGGATCACATTACCGACCACTTCTTCCATGGGGACCGCCGCGAAACCGATGCGCTTTATTCCTTTTTTCTCCTCAAGAGCTTTTCTAAATGCCTGGCCTAAAACCAAGCCGATATCTTCGTTAGTATGATGGATATCCACTTTCAGATCGCCCTTGGCGCTGA
>JAPLLS010000034.1 GCA_026387435.1 Candidatus Omnitrophota bacterium | reverse complement strand
GATAGGGTTTAAAGCGCTAATTGCCCGGGGTCCGAAGAATAAGAAGGCAGCTTCACGGCAGGGTAAGGATCAACGGTACCCCCGAAAAGCCGAGGCTGGCGGTGCACCGCAGCATCAAGAACATGCAGGCCCAGGTCATCGACGATGTGTCGAACAAGACCTTGTTCTCTTTATCTACAACGGATAAAGAAATAAAAACTAAATTCCCGAGCAGCGGTAACCTCAAAGCTGCGGAATTTTTCGGGGAAGTGTTCGCTCGTAAAGCTAAAGAAAAAGGGATCACTAAAGTCGTTTTTGACCGTGCGGGGTATCTTTATCACGGCAGGATCAAGGCATTTGCGGATAGTGCCAGGAAAGGCGGGTTGGTATTCTAATGGATAGAAAAATGCGTGAAGTGAGTATCGGACAGCCGGAAATGGTCGAAAAGGTGGTTTCCATTAACCGCGTGACCAAGGTTACCAAAGGCGGCAAGAAAATGTCTTTTAGCGCCCTGGTGGTCGTGGGAGACAGAAAAGGCCATGTGGGATTTGCTTTGGGCAAGGCCAACGAAGTCGCTGACGCGATCCGTAAGGGCTTGAATAAAGCCAAGAAAGATATGTTAAAGGTGAAGGTGTTGGGATCGACCATTCCGCACGATGTTTGTGAGAAGTACGCGGGAGCCAAAGTCCTTTTAAAGCCGGCTTCGGAAGGAACCGGTATCATCGCCTGCGGCCCGGTAAGAGCGGTATGCGAGGCCTGCGGGATCAAGGATATCCTGACAAAATCATTAAACTCCAATAACCCTATCAATGTCATCAAGGCTACCATTGAAGGGCTGAAAGTACTTAAGGACTAATAAAATGAAATTACATGAGCTTAAAGCGCCTAAAGGCGCGCATAAGAAAAGAAAATACCTGGGCCGGGGTTCCAGTTCCGGGCACGGTAAAACTTCCACCCGCGGAAGCAAGGGCCAGACTTCGCGTTCAGGAAGAGCGACTTATCCCGGATTTGAAGGCGGCCAGAGCCCGATGATCCGCAGGATGCCCAAAAGAGGGTTTACCAGCAAATTCCCCACAGTTTACCAGGTGGTCAATCTGGAGAGTTTGGCTAAGATCTCCGATGCCGTCATAACTCCGGCGTTAATGCTGGAAAATGGCTTAGTTAAAAGTAAAAATAAACTTATCAAGATCTTGGGGGACGGTGAATTGAAGGCGGCAATAACCATCCAGGCTCACGCTTTTTCCAAAAGCGCTCAGGAAAAGATCAAAAAAGCCGGTGGTAAATTCGAGGTCGTGAATGCTTAGTGCTCTGGTAAATTCGTTTAGAATTCCAGATTTAAAAAAACGCCTTTTGATCACCGGTGCTTTGTTCATCGTTTACCGGATCGGCTGTTTTGTCCCCACACCCGGAATTGACGGGGTGGCCCTGGCCAGTTTTTTTGAACGCATGGCTAAAACTCAGGGCGGAACGATCTTTGGCATAATCAACATGTTTTCCGGAGGCGCAATGGAGAAGCTGACCATATTCGCCCTGGGGATCATGCCTTACATTTCCAGCTCGATCATCATGCAGCTTTTGACCGCGGTTGTTCCCGCGCTGGAAAAACTGTCCAAGGAAGGCCGGGCAGGATACGAGAAGATCAATCAATTGACCCGCTACGGAACAGTAGGCTTGGCTTTGATCCAGGCTTTTTTCATCGCGCTGTGGATCGAAAATCTTGGTGTCCGCGAGGGCTTAAAGATCGTTTTACATCCCGGATGGAGTTTCCGGATACTGACTGTGGTCACTTTGACTACCGGAACGATATTCATCATGTGGCTGGGAGAACAGATCCAGGAAAGAGGCATCGGCAACGGAATATCGCTGATCATTACCGCAGGCATTATTTCGCGTATACCTTCGGCGCTGAACCAGCTATATGTGCTGATCTCACCGTTTAAAGCATCGGCCAGGACGATCCAGCCGATAACTTTACTGATCATGGCCTTTTTTCTGGTCTTGGTGGTTTTTTCGGTGGTTATGGTAACCCAGGGTTACCGCAAGATCCCGGTGCAGTACGCGCGCCGGATAGTAGGCCGGAAGATTTACGGCGGACAATCGACCTACATACCCTTAAAAGTCGATACTTCGGGAGTCATCGCGATCATATTCGCCCAGTCGATAATCCTTTTCCCGGCGACGATCGCCTCGTTTATTCCTAATCCTTCGTTCCAGCAGTGGGCGCAGGTTATGGTCAGGGGCCAGTGGGTGTATTCTTTTATTTACGCTCTTTTGATCGTTTTCTTCTGTTATTTTTATAACGCCATAGTTTTTAATCCGCTGGACATCGCTGAAAACATGAAAAAATACGGCGGCTTCATCCCGGGGATCCGTCCGGGGACTCCGACTTCGGATTACCTGTATTATGTCATGAACCGGATCACTCTGGCCGGAGCGGTATTTATCGCTATCATCGCCATATTCCCGGATTTTATCATGGCCTGGCTAAAGGTGCCGTATCTTGTAGCCTCATTTTTCGGCGGCACGGGGATTTTGATCATTGTCGGTGTCATGCTCGATACCATCAAACAGATCGAATCTCACCTGGTGATGCATCATTATGAAGGTTTCATCAAGGGTGGCAGGATCAAGGGGCGCAGGCAATGAGAATAGTTCTTTTAGGGCCTCCGGGAGCGGGTAAAGGCACACAGGCTAAGCAATTAGCCAGGAAGCTCGGGTTGCCTCATATTTCTACCGGGGATATCTTAAGGCAGAATGTGGCCGGGGACACGTTTTTAGGCAAAGAGGCCAGGGATTACATGAACAAGGGGCTTCTGGTGCCGGATGAGTTAGTGACCAAGATGCTCTCTGAAAGATTTAAACAGCCGGATGTTAAAAACGGGTTTATCTTAGACGGTTATCCCAGAAATCTTAGCCAGGCTAAAGTGCTTGATGGGATCCTTGCCAGGATGAAAATGAAGATCGGCCTGGTTTTTGATCTTGACTGCTCTGAACCGGTGATCATCCAGCGTCTTTCAGGAAGGCTGGTTTGCCGTAAGTGCGGGGCAAATTTTCATAAGACAAATATGCCTCCCAAAAAAGAAAATGTTTGCGACAATTGCGGGGGAGAACTTTACCAGAGGCCGGACGACAACGTTGAGACCATCAAGAAACGTTTGGCCGTTTACAAAAACGAAGTCAGCGTTTTGATCAAATATTACGAAGATAATGGTTTGCTTCTGAGAGTTAATTCTGGCGGCCGGGCAGAGGTTGTTCTGGAAGAAATGGTCCGGCTGGTATCAACGAAAAAATGATCCTCTTAAAGTCCAGGAGCGAATTAGATTTAATGCGCGAGAGCGGACGTAAGCTTGCCGCCATATTGGAAAGAATTAAAGGGATCATTAAGCCCGGGGTTACTACCGGCGAAATTGATAGTCTTGCCGAGGAACTGATCAGGCAGGAAAAAGCAATACCGGCTTTTAAAGGATATCGCGGTTATCCGGCAGCCACCTGTACTTCGGTTAACGAGGTTGTGGTCCACGGAATACCCGGCAGCCTTAAGCTGAAAGACGGCGATATCATCAGCATAGATTTGGGTTTGGAGTATAAGGATTATTTTTCCGATGCCGCGTTTACCGTGGGAGTAGGAAAAATAGACTCGAAAGCCAAAAAGCTCATTGAAGTTACCAGGGATAGCCTTAACGAAGGTATAAAAGCCGCTAAACCGGCAAACAGGCTGGGGGATATTTCCCATGCCGTGCAGAAATACGTCGAGAAGAATGGTTTTTCGGTGGTCCGGCAATTCGTCGGACACGGTGTCGGCCGCAACCTGCATGAGGAACCGGAAGTCCCTAATTTCGGCAGGAAGGGCTGGGGAGAGATATTAAAGCCCGGCATGGTCCTGGCGATCGAGCCTATGGTCAATATGGGGACCTGGGAATGCGAAGTCCTGGAAGACGGCTGGACCGCAGTAACCAGCGATAAAAAACTTTCCGCTCATTTCGAACATACTGTAGCGATAATGGAGGACGGTCCGGAGATCCTGACTAAATTATGAGTAAAGAAGATCTGATCGAGACAGAAGGCAAGATTTTGGAGGCTCTGCCCAACGCTGTCTTTAAGGTAGAGCTGGAGAACGGCCATTTTGTTTTGGCGCATGTTTCGGGCAAGATGCGCATGAATTTCATCAGGATTCTGCCCGGCGATAAAGTTAAACTGGAGTTGTCGCCGTATGATTTGACTCGGGGAAGGATCACCTTCCGGATCAAATAACCAATAGAGAGGGCAATAAAGTGAAAGTAAAAGCTTCGGTCAGGAAAATTTGCGATAAATGTAAAGTCATCCGCAGAAAAGGCGTAGTCCGTGTGATTTGTATTAACCCCAAACACAAGCAAAGACAGGGGTAATACTCCCCGATTTGAGAGTAGAAAAAAGGGGATTCTTTGGAAAAGTAGGGAGCCCGAGTAAAAAAGACGAGCGGCTCCACTAGGAGGAAAAAGTGGCGAGAATTTTAGGTATCGATTTACCCAAGAATAAAAGAATTGAGATTGCCCTGGGTTATCTTTACGGTGTGGGCAGGTTTCAGTCTAATAAGATTTTAAAGGAAGCCGGGATCGACCCGAATAAACGGTCCAAGGACCTCAACGAAGAAGAAGTTTCCAAGATCACCAGCATTCTTCAAAAAGGTTCTTTAAAGGTAGAAGGAGACCTGCGCCGGGATATTTCTCAGAATATAAAAAGGCTCATGGAGATCGGATCTTATCGCGGGATGCGTCACAAGAAAGGCCTTCCGTGTAGAGGCCAGAGGACCCGGACCAATGCCCGGACCCGCAAAGGCCCGAAGAGAAACATGATGGCACTGGTTAAAAAGGCCGAGCCGGCTAAGAAATAGAGTTAGGGGAAAAAGTCCCCTCGCGCTATCTGCGCTCGGGGTCAAATTTTTCTTCTATAAAAATGTTTCGAAAAATTTGAGGAGAAATTGATGGCTGAAAAGACTACTAAGAAAAAAGTACTCAAAGGGATAACTCAGGGGATCGCCCATATCCTGGCTACTTTTAACAATACCATGATTAATATTACCGATAAGCAGGGCAACACTTTAGCCTGGTCGAGCCCGGGGATCGTAGGTTACAGCGGATCAAAGCGTTCAACGCCTTTTGCCGCTCAGATCGCCGCGACCGACGCCGCCAGGAAAGTGAAAGAAATGGGGCTTAAGGAAGTTGAAGTATACGTTAAAGGACCGGGTCCGGGACGGGAATCAGCGATCCGGGCACTTCAGGCCGGAGGGCTGGTGATCACTTCCATTAAAGATATCACCCCGCTTCCTCATAACGGCTGCCGGGCGAAGAAAAAGAGAAGAGTTTAGTTAAAAATCTAACGGAGAAAAACGAATGGCAAGATACACTGAAGCGATTTGTAGATTATGCAGAAGAGATCAGAAAAAGTTATTCCTTAAAGGTACTAAGTGTAACAGCGATAAGTGCCCCGTAGGAAAAAGGGCTTTTGCTCCCGGCCAGCACGGGCCGACCAAGACCCGGATCAAGCTTTCCAACTACGGTTTGCAGCTGAGAGAAAAACAGAAAGTTAAAAGGATCTACGGTGTTTTGGAAAAACAATTCCGGACTTATTTCGCTTTGGCATCCAAAAAAAAAGGCGTTACCGGAAAAGTCCTTTTGCAGATATTGGAGAGAAGGCTGGATAACGTCATCTTCCGGATGGGGCTGGGAATGTCCAGGAATCACTGCCGGCAGATCGTCCGTAATAATTTTGTTCAGGTCAACAACAAAAGAGTCAATATCCCTTCGTATCTGGTAAAGGCCGGGGATGTTGTCCAGATAAAAGCAAAGGAGAAAAATAAGCAGGCCTTTAAGGATAATTTAGCTTCAACTAAAGACCGCACCGTTCCTTCGTGGCTGGAATTCAATGCTGGCGATTTCAAGGCGACCGTGGTTCGGCTGCCCGAGAAAAACGACATCCAGCAACCAATCGAAGAACAGTTAATAGTAGAATTCTACTCAAAGTAAAACCCGAATAATTTCTAGGAGGAAAAATGGGAGTGAAGTGGAGAGATTTTCAATTACCTAAAAAATTGGAATGTGAAGAGTCAAGCTATAAGGAGAACTTTGGCAGGTTTTTCGCAGGTCCTTTTGAGAGGGGATACGGGATTACGTTGGGCAACTCGTTGCGAAGGGTCCTTTTATCTTCCATTGAAGGTTCAGCCGTGACTTCGATCAAGATCGCCGGAGTACAGCATGAATTCTCTTCGATACCCGGAGTAGTCGAAGATGTTCCGGAGATGATCCTGAACATCAAGAACCTGGTTTTGAAATCGTATTCCAAGGTTCCTAAGATGCTGACTATCAAGAAAAATACCAAAGGGGAGATCAAGGGCAAGGATATTGAAACCGACGAGACCGTCGAGATCATCAATCCCGAGCTGCATATCTGTACCTTAAGCAAAGATGTCAAGTTTAATATGGAACTTGAAGTTTCCAAAGGGCGCGGTTATGTGCCTCAGGAGGCGAACAAGAAAGAAGATCAGACAATCGGGGTGATTCCGATTGATTCGATATTCTCTCCTGTGCGCAGGGTCAATTTTTTCGTGGAAAACACCCGCGTCGGACAGAGGACCGACTATGACAAGCTGATCCTTGAGATCCAGACTAACGGGGCCGTCAATCCTAAAGACGCTTTATTGTATGCTTCGAATATTCTTCAGAGGCACTTGGATATTTTCGTTAATTTCGGCCAGCTGCCGGAAGAAGAAATCGAAGAGCCCGAGATGACCCAGGAAGAAGTCGCTCTTTACGAAAAACTAAGGCTGCCTATTTCCGAACTGGAACTGTCGGTGCGTTCTTCGAATTGCCTCAGGGAAGCCAATATCAAGATCATCGCCGACCTGGTCAAAAAAGGCGAAGAAGAAATGCTGGGTTTCAAGAATTTCGGAAAGAAGTCTTTGAGCGAGATCAAGCAGCTTCTGGTCAGTATGGGGCTAAGCCTTGGGATGGCTATCGACACCAAGAAACTCAAGAAATCTTAAAGGAACCTAAACATGAGACACGCAAAACACTCATATTCTTTAAACAAATCGTTCAGTTTAAGGAAAGCCTTGATCAAAAGCATGGTTTCCAACCTGCTTAAATACCAGCGGATCACCACGACCCAGAACAGAGCCAAGGCAACACGGGTGGTAGTGGAGAAGTTGATCAC
>JAPLLS010000136.1:6244-7575 GCA_026387435.1 Candidatus Omnitrophota bacterium | reverse complement strand
AGCAGGCCTTTCGGAAGGTTCAGGGATTTCTTGAGAGACAATATTATCTGGGGTTATTATGGTTATTATGGTTTGGCGAAGAGAAGGATATACGCCGTAATGGGCGCTATTCTGGGGATTATGCCTTTCTTGCGAGCTATGGCTAATTATCCAATTCGCGGGTATCTGCCTTTCAAACATCCTGATCCCGATGCTTTATTAGTTGATGTGGGCTGCGGGAAGGGGGATTATCTTCAAAATTTACGGGCCCTGGGTTGGAAAGTCAAAGGTATAGAGCCTGACCCTGCAGGTGCGGAAATTGCAGGAAAAAGGGGCATCTCGGTTTATAATGGGACACTTCTCCAGGCACAATTACCGGCAGAGAGCGTCGATTATGTCACCTTGATGCATGTTATTGAGCACGTGTTGGATCCACGGGAGCTGATACGAGAGTGTTTGCGGATCATTAAAAAAGGCGGGGTATTAGTTATGCGTACTCCTAATGCGCAAAGCCTGGGGCATATGTTTTTCAAGCAGAATTTTTATCATCTTGATCCTCCGCGGCATGTGTTCGTTTTTACTCCCCAAAGTATAAGATTGTTGCTTGAGCAATGTGGAGCACAAGAAATAAAGATAAAGACTTTGAGCCTTTCCGCGCATTCGGTTTACGACAACGGCGTTTTAATCGCAAAGAACGGAAAAACCGAAAGGGCCGGGGTTCCGTCGCAGAGAGGACGAACGGGGTTTCGTGTCCTTGAAACGTTGCTTTGCAACCTTGGTTTTGCCTGTGGTGAAGAAATTGAGGTTATTGTTCATAAACCAGAAAATAAAGCCTAATCGCAGGAGCCTATGATGAATGAAGCCAAAGCATCAAAAAATTATTTTAAACTTCTGGTCAAAAAATTACTGTGTGTCATCCGGGGGGTAGGCAGTTCCGGATCGAATGTGTATATTTCTCCGGTTTCAAATCTGCGTAAGTCGGGGATGATCTTCCTGGGTGACAACGTTGTTTTGGAACAACGTTGCCGGCTTTGGGCCAATGGTAAAGAAGCCGGCATTACCATTGGCAATAACACGACGATCTATCCCTATGCGTTATTAAAATGCAACCGGGGCAAGATCGTTCTTGGCAAAGGCTGTTCAGTTAATGACTATTCGATTCTCTATGGCTACGGTGGAATAACGATCGGTGATGACGTGCATATCGCGGCTCATACGGTTATTGTCGCTTCGGAACATGATTATCGTTTGCTGGGCCGGGAAAATTTCAGCGAGGATATGCAGGGCAAGGGTATTGTTATCGAGGATAATGTCTGGATTGGTGCGAATGCCGTTATCCTTGATGGAGTGAC
>JAPLLS010000136.1:2240-6225 GCA_026387435.1 Candidatus Omnitrophota bacterium | reverse complement strand
AGTGACGATCGGCAAAGGATCGGTCATCGGAGCGGGAGCGGTGGTGAGCAGGGATATTCCCGCAGATTCTATTGCCGTGGGAGTGCCCGCGCGGGTGATAAAAAAGAGGATTTAGGATGAGGATACTGCTTTGTGCGCCGCAGGACCAGACAGTCTTAGGCATCATTGCCGGATATTGCCTTAAGAATCTGCAAGCTCTGGGGCACGAGGTCGCTGTTTTTGATTTTCGTATACGGCCTTATTCGGCTTCGGGATTCGTCAAAGGGATAAAGCGGGTAGTGCGCGCAATCTTTCCGGGCGTTCCGTCCCCATATGATATCGGCGCAATCAAACTGAAGACCGACCAAACAATAAACCGCGCGCTTGAAAAACTGGCAGGTTCGTTCAACCCTGATTTGGTATTGGTGCTCTGCGGAGAAAACATCCGGCCGCAAACCATTGAGTTCTTGCGTAACACATGTCATGCCGTTACCGTGAACTGGCTGTATGATACCTTGCTGTTACCGTATCGCCAGGAAGTGATGAAAACCGTTGGCAGGATCTACGACCATGTTTTTCTTATTGATGCCCCGGAGATCCTGCAAAGAATAAACATTCCGTTCAGGCATGTGTCTACACTGCCTGTGGGCTGTGAGCCTTCAGTGCATCGAAAAATAGCTTTGTCTTCGGAGGAACGGGAATTTTACGGCAGCGACGTGGCATTTGTAGGAACAGTCACTCCTGAAAGGCAACATTGGCTTGAAGAACTGGTAGATTTCGATCTTAAGATCTGGGGCAGGTGGCAAAAAGAGAGCCCTGTTCTCAAACGCTGTTACCGGCAGAAGGATGTGAACGCCCAAGAAGCGGTTAAGATTTACAATGCTTCCAAGATCGTTTTGGATATCCATCAGCTTTCATTTCAACAACAGGAAATTTTTAATGTTTCCCCGCGAGTTTTTGAGGTCCCGGCATCCGGAGGGTTCCTTTTGACCAATCGTTGCCTACAAATAGGCGATCTTTACCGCCTGGGCGAGGAAATGGTGGTTTATAAGGATATGGAAGAACTTAAAAAATTACTGAGTTATTTCCTCGATCAGGAACAGCAAAGACAGGTAATAACCCAGCGTGGCTGCGAAAAGGCGAGGACAGAGCATACATATGCCAAACGGCTCAAGGAATTGTTAAAGGCCGCAGGATTTGAATTAAAGAAAAACCAGGGGTTTGCCGCCGCTTGTAATTATGGGGTCGCCCAAAGCAGCTGTGAACTGGTGTGTATCTTAAATAGTGACGTGGAGCTTTTGCCGGGTTTTTTAAAACCGCTTATGCGGCATTTTGTTGATAAGGATATTTTTGTTGTTTCTTCAATGCCGATAGCTTGGGATGATAAAGTTGACAACTGCGGACTGCCTGCCGTAGAGTTTAAATTCGGTATTTTCTGGTATAAATATCAGGTTTTGTCAGGATCTCCGGAGAAGCCGGTAAATATTTTGTTCGCCCAGGGATCTGCCAGCGTATACAACAAAAGCAAATTTTTAGCGCTCGGAGGTTTTGATATTCTTTATCGCCCATTTTACTGGGAAGATCTGGATCTTTGTTACCGGGCCTGGAAGAGGGGGTGGAAATCGATATATGATCCAGCCAGTATTCATAAACATTACGGCCAGGCCACGATCTCCAGAAAACACTTCCCCTTATCGATAATGATATTTCACTGGAAAAACAGATTTCTTTTTACCTGGAGAAACATTTCCTCGTTGCTATTCTTAGCGCAGCATGTTTTATTCCTGCCTTTTGAATTGTTTTTTCTGCCGTTTTTGGGCAAAGTCGAATTCAGCCTGGGTTTCTTTTATGCTCTGGTCCAGTTGCCTGAGGTAGTAGTCAGAAAATTAAAGGATAGAACAAAACCAAAGTTTAATGACGCACAGATTATAACCCGTTTTAACCCGGATAACGTTAAGAAAGTTTTGGTTACCGGGCCGATAGCTATAGCGTATTTGCATGAGGCCGTCCGGATAGCCGGAGCGGAGAACAGCCTTTTGAATTTAGTCGGAAATCTTGACCGGAAAAGATTCAAGCCGTATTTTATTTTACCCAAAAACGGTCCGTTGGCGGATGAACTTGAAGCGCTGGGTGTGCCAGTTGTAATTTGTCCTTTTCCTAAAATCAGGAAGGGGAAGGGAGTTGGTAGGGCAGTTAAAGAATTGATCGGATTGTTCCAGGCAAAAAATATAAAAATAGCGCACTCAAACAGTATTAGGACGCATATTTACGCTGCGATCGCAGCCAAAAGATGCGGGATTTCCGGTATTTGGCATCAGCGGAATTTATTGCAAAGCGAGATCATTGATTGTGACCGAGAATTTTCTTTTTTGGCGGACAAGGTTATTTGTAATTCAGCGGCTATCGCGGCTAGGTTTGAAACACGGGGTAAATTGCCGGATAAAGTACGGGTAATTTTTAACGGCGTGGATACCGGCAAATTCAGCCCTCAAATTTCCGGCAGCAAGATCAGGGAAGAATTTGGGATAGGTAGCGAAGAAATAGTGGTGGGGATAACTTCTCGTTTTAACCAGCAAAAGGGCCACGAGACATTTTTGCGGGCTGCGCAGATGATTGTTAAGGGGAATCTGCCAATTAGCAGCAAAGTTCGATTTTTGATAGTTGGAGGCGCAGTTTTTGATGAAGACAAGAACCGGGAACATTTTTTACGAAATATGGCCGAAGGTCTGGGGTTAAAAGATAGAGTGATTTTTGCGGGTTATCGCAAAGATATGCCGCAGGTTTATGCCGCGATGGAGATATTTGTTTTAACCAGTGAAGCCGAGGCTTGCGGCAGGGTGGTTTTAGAAGCTATGTCTTCCGGCAAGCCGATTGTGGCTTCAGATTCTGGCGGAACCCCCGAAATGATCGAGGAAGGCGTAAGTGGGTTTTTGATCAAACCAAAAGATGTTCAGATCCTGGCTGAAAAAATAGTTTTTTTAGCGGATAATCCTGATTTTGCGAAAAAAATGGGCCAGGCGGCAAGGAAGAGGATAGAAGAAAATTTCAGCATAGAGAAAAATGTCCGGCAAATTCAAGACGTTTATCTGGAGGTATTGGGTTATGCTGGATAGTAAGGTTCCAGACGGGCCCGTGGCTAAAATAGCCACACGTAAAGGCGTACCGGTTTTTAACAGGGAGAACCATGTGTAATAAGGTATGTATTGATTTCGGCACGGCCAATTTTAAAGAAGGCGATATAAGAGGTAAACTCGTTATCGAAGTCGGCGCTATGGATATTAACGGATCTTTAAGGTCGTTCATGGAATCGTTTGGCCCACGTAAATATATCGGAGTTGATATTCATATGGGGCCCGGAGTGGATATGATATGCAAGATCGAGGACCTGAAAAGCACGTTTGGTCCCGATAGCTTCGATTTGGTGGTTTGCACTGAAGTCTTGGAGCATGTTGAGGATTGGTGGGAGGCGATCCATAATTTAAAACAGATCGTCAATCCCGGAGGCGCACTGTTGATCACTACCAGGTCCCGCGGTTTTTTATTTCACGGTTTCCCTTTTGACTTTTGGAGATATGAAGTTTCTGATATGGAGAACATATTTTCAGATTTCGAGATCAAAAATCTCAGGAGCGATCCGAAAGAGCCGGGAGTTCTATTTTTTGCCAGAAAACCTTTAAAGTTCTCCGAGAATAACGTTAAAAAATATAAGCTTTACTCGATACTGTTTAACAGAAGATTGCCCATTGTAAAGAAGAAGATTTTCCGGTCGGCAGTTTTTCTCCTCTTGCGGTATAAAATGGTTCTTCAATGTATTTGGGGAAGCGCATTGGTGCGGCAATTAGTGGAATATTCAAAGAGAAAATGTCCCAAATTGGTACGGGCACTTAAGATCATTTTAAAGTCCCCGAGATCTTCTTAAAAACCGCTTAGATTCTGGGCGACGGCAAAAAGTATGAATAATTTAGAGTATGTGAATTGCGATATCTGCGGGCAAAAGTCCTGCGAA
>JAPLLS010000136.1:0-2227 GCA_026387435.1 Candidatus Omnitrophota bacterium | reverse complement strand
GTCGTCAAATGTAAAAATTGCGGTTTACTCTTTACTAATCCCCGTCTGAGCAAAGAGGCAATCGATAGCGCGAACGAAGAAACGTTTTTGCCGTGCGATATAAATAAAAGCAAGACCGCTAATGCGGCGAGTTCTTTTATCAGAAGGCATCCGGCATTGCGGAAAATATGGCATCAGATCACGGGGGAGTATCTGAGCGAGATGCTGGAAAGATCAAGGGGAAAGGTCCTGGATCTGGGTTGCGGCTTTGGTGATATATTGGAAGATCTGACCCGTAAAGGCTGCGATTCTTTCGGCGTAGAAACTAACCCTCCGGCAGTCGAGGCTTGTTTGAAAAAAGGGCTTAAGGTTTCTTGCACCAGCCTGGAAGAAGCACATTTCCCAAACGATTATTTTGATACGGTGATATTGTGCCATGTCATAGAACATTTACCTTATCCTCAGGAAGCGCTCAAAGAAATTTACAGAATACTAAAACCCGGTGGTTTAGTCCTGGTTTATTGCCCTAATGCGGGCAGTTATCTGGCTGAATTTTTCGGCAAATATTGGCAGGGATGGGCGGTTCCTTTGCATCTGTATCATTTTACCGGCAGGACAATTAAAGACCTGGCAGGGCGCGCGGGTTTCAAAATAAGCGGAATTCGTACCGTTACCCCGGAATACTTGTTTTTGCCTTCTTTAAACCGAAGTTTGCTCAATAATGGCGGAGTAAAATTTTGGGGTCCGCGCACGGTTAGGATTTTAAAGAATGCTTTTTTTAGGCTCATCATAGCTTTCACCTTCAGGATCACGGATTTATTCTTTGTCGGCAAAGGAGAATGTTTAAGGGTTGAGCTTAAAAAAACTTAAAGGATAAAGATGGAGAGGATCGCCGCGGTAATCGTAACGTATAATAACAGCGAAATGCTCTTGAGGCTTCTGGAAGATATTATGTCTCAGACCCGGATGGCGGATGAAATCATTATCGTCGATAACGGGAATACAGACGATACCCAAAATTTAGTAAAAGAAAAATTCTCACAAGCTAAATATATCAAGATACCGCAAAATTCAGGAAGCGCCGGAGGTTATTATACGGGCATCCAGGCCGCTATGGTGAAAAATGATTTTGTCTGGACGCTTGATGACGATGTTAGGGTACCGGCAGATTCCTTAAAAGAACTGATTGATGGCTTTAAACGGTTAGCGATTTCCCATAAAATTGCGATAGCCAGAAGCGTGGTTTTTAAGGAGCCAAAGCCAAAGGCAGAGATACTGATGGATAATTTTACCTGGCGCGGGTGTTTAATAAAAACGGAGGTATTTGGCCAGGGATGCGTTATCAATAAGGACTTTTTTATTTACGGGGAAGACAGCGATTTATCTTACCAGCTTTCAAAAAAAGGGTATGTTTTTTTCTGGATCCCGACCAGCGTTTGCCAGGATACGCGCACTTCAGGCAGGGAGAAGTACAGATTTTTCGGCAAAACAAGTGAAATCTATTCGGATAATTTCCGGTTGTATTACGCTTTCAGGAACCATATTTACATTCTTATGAGGTATGGGTATTATTTGAAAGCAACAAGAGTCATTCTCTATGGATTGAAAGCAAGCTTATGTTTCTTATCTAAATACGGTCTTACATCCGTGAGTAAGATCAAAGCTATTATAAAAGGGATCATTCATGGCTTCAGGGGTAAATTAGGGAAGACCTACAATGAAAAACACTAAAGTTTTATTGAGGATTTATCTTCTGGTCAGGAAATGGCTGCTATTCCCTTTTTTAATGACCAGAAGAACCGTATCCGGGGGTAAGGAGCCGATCAAGAGGGTACTCATCCTGCGTTACGATCGTATCGGAGATATGGTTTTAACCACCCCGCTGTTCGAATCTCTAAAAAGACATATTCCGGGGTGCTGGATAACCGTGTTGGCTTCTAAAGTAAACCAAGATGTTATTAGTAATAATCCTTTTGTCGATGAGGTTGTCCTTTACCAGGGCGCGGTTAAATTTATGCGGGATTTCAGGCATAAGGGAATAGATTTGGCTATTGACCCATTTTACAGCTATGAATTAAAATCCGCTTTTCTGGCATATATTTCCGGGGCAAAATACCGGGTTGGTTTTGCGGAATCCGGACGGGAGGCGTTTTTTAACATAAAAAACCCGCGGCCTGATCCTTCTAAGCATATGGCCGATCATCTCTTGAGTTTACTGGTGCCTTTAGCCATTAAGGAAGACCAGATG
>JAPLLS010000062.1 GCA_026387435.1 Candidatus Omnitrophota bacterium | reverse complement strand
GGTAAATACCCCGCCGCTTCCCGACGGAGGAGCTGATCTTTCGGCGGTGGAAAGAGTGTCTTCGGAGATCGCCAAAGCCATGAAAGAGTACAAGGTGATCGTCTGTAAAAGCACCGTTCCCGCGGAAACCCATGCCCGGGTCAAGAAGACCGTAGAGATGCTTAAAGGCTCGAAAGTCGATTTTGATGTAGCTTCAAACCCGGAGTTCCTGCGCGAAGGCCGGGCGGTGAGCGACACTTTAAACCCTGACCGGGTCGTTATCGGCGTTGAGTCTAAACGGGCGGAAGATATATTACGCAAGCTCTACAGCCCTTTAAAGGCGCCGATGGTAGTCACTAATATCACTACCGCGGAGATCATCAAGCACGCCTGCAATTCTTTTCTTTCCATTAAAATCTCTTACATCAATGCCGTAGCTAATATCTGCGAGCGGGTCAATGCCGACGTGGAAAAGGTCGCCGAGGGCATGGGCTATGATAAGCGCATCGGCAGGCAGTTTCTTAGCGCCGGAGCGGGTTTTGGCGGCAACTGCTTCCCTAAAGATCTGGATGCTTTTATCCACTTGGCCGAGAAAAAAGGATATGATTTTGAAATGCTCAAGGCCGCGCGTAAGATCAATTACGATCAGAAAAAAATATTGCTCAAGAAAATCGAAGACGCGCTTTGGATCCTTAAAGGCAAAACCATCGGGGTTTTGGGGTTAAGTTTTAAGGCGGAAACCGACGACATCCGTAATTCCATCGCCATCGACATGGTTGAAATGCTCCAGGCTCAGGGGGCTAAGATCAAAGCTTACGATCCCCAAGCTATGGGCAAGGCAAAAAACGAGTTAAAAGGGGTTACCCTGGGAAAGAACGCTTATGAAGCGGCCAAAAACAGCGATTGTCTTTTGATCATGACCGAATGGCCGGAGTTTAAAGAACTGGATTTGAAGAAGATCAAAAAACTGCTCCGCCAGCCGGTGATCGTCGACGGCAGGAACTTGTTCGATCCTGCTCAGATGAAGTCAATGGGATTCATTTACAAGTGTATCGGGCGTTTTTAACCAAGGGATAAGTATGAACATTTTGCTGACCGGAGGGGCGGGATTCCTGGGGTCGCATCTATCCCGCAGGTTTATCAAGGAAAAGCATCAGGTTATTTGTGTGGACAATTTCATTACCGGCGCCGAAGAAAACATCAAAGAGCTTCTGGATAACAAGCGGTTCACCCTTATCCGCCATGATATCTCCAAACCTTTGTATCTGCCCGGACATATTGACTGGGTAATGCATTTTGCTTCTCCGGCCTCCCCGAAAGATTACCTTAAACATCCGATCAAGACCATTAAAGTCGGAACTCTGGGTACTCATACCTGCCTGGGCATCGCTAAAGAGAAAAAAGCGAAATTCTTTCTGGCTTCGACATCCGAGGTATATGGCGATCCCGCGGTTTCTCCCCAGCCGGAAGCTTACTGGGGAAATGTTAATCCCATCGGAGAGCGCTCCTGTTACGATGAAGCCAAGCGCGCCGCCGAAGCCATGACGTTCGCTTACTGGCGCCAGCATAACCTGGATATCCG
>JAPLLS010000028.1 GCA_026387435.1 Candidatus Omnitrophota bacterium | reverse complement strand
TTGAAGATTTAAAAGAGAAGGGGCTATTGGAAAAGATCGAGCCCCATTCTTTATACGCCGGACACTGCTACCGCTGCCATACCATTATCGAGCCCTATTTATCCAAGCAGTGGTTTGTAAAGATGCAGCCGCTGGCTGAGCCGGCGATCAAAGCGGTAAAAGAGGGCAAGATCAAATTTTACCCGGCCCGCTGGAAAAAAGTCTATTTGAACTGGATGGAAAATATCCAGGACTGGTGTATTTCCCGCCAGATCTGGTGGGGCCACCGTTTGCCCGTTTACTATTGCACTAACTGCCTGGAAACGGACAAATCAAACGTCACAAGTCACAAGTCACAAGGAATAATAGTCTCAGCCGAAAAACCCGAGAAATGCCCCCATTGCGGCGGAACCGACATTTACCAGGATGAGGACGTTCTGGACACCTGGTTTTCCTCCTGGCTCTGGCCTTTTGCCACTTTCGGCTGGCCGTTTAAAAGTCACAAGTCACAAGTCACAAATCACACGCCGGAAGAGGAGCTTAAATATTTTTATCCTACGTCGGTTCTAGTTACGGCGCCGGAGATAATTTTCTTCTGGGTTGCCAGGATGATCATGGCCGGATTTGAATTCATGGGAGACAAACCTTTTAGCGATGTATATATCCACGGGACAGTGCGGGACATCGAAGGCAAGAAAATGTCCAAGTCTTTAGGCAACGTCATTGACCCGCTGGAGATCATCAATGAATACGGCACGGACGCTTTGCGTTTCAGCCTGATCTCGATTACCGCCCAGGGACAGGATGTATTTCTTTCCAAAGAACGTTTTGAGCAGGGAAGGAATTTCTGCAATAAGATCTGGAACGCGGCCAGGTTCGTGCTGATGAATTTAGAGAATGAGGCGATCAAAACCGACCTTTGCGTATTCTTCGATAAAAAAGGCCTTGACCTGACCAACCGCTGGATCTTAAGCCGGTTTTATTCTACTTTAAAAGAACTGAATAAAAACATCCAAACCTACAAATTCAACGAAGCCGCGAATCTCCTCTACCACTTTTTCTGGCACGAATACTGCGACTGGTACCTGGAAATGATCAAGCAGGACATTAAAAGCCCGGATAACCAGGTAGTAATGTACAAGATCCTGGAAAAGTTTTTACGGGCCGCGCACCCGTTCATGCCTTTTATCACCGAAGAGATCTGGCAGAAGATCAATCCCGGTTCCGGATCGATCATGGTCAGCCCCTGGCCGCATATCCAGGAACAGATCATCGACCGCAAGATCGAGTCTAAAATGGAGACCGCTTTTCTGATCATCACCGGGATCAGGAACATGCGCTCGGAAATGGAGATTGCCCCGGCCCTGGAGATCAAAGCAGTTATTTACGCCGGCAACAAATCTAACGCCGCGATCATCAATTCGCTTATCCCGCACATCAAGAAACTTGCCCGCCTGAGTGATTTGGTTGTCGAAGAAAACTTCAAACCCTTAAAATCCTCGCTTACTACGCTGGTCGGCGAGATGCATGTTTCCATCCCGTTGGAAGGCGTAGTTGACATAGAGAAAGAATTGGTTAAGCTCGACGATAAGATCCGTAAAGCCGAAAAGGACATTGCGGCCAAGAAAAACACGCTCTCCAACAAGAATTTTATCGAGCGGGCGCCCGAAGAAATTGTGGAAAAGGAAAAATCTAAATTAAAAGAGCTGGAAGATACTTTACACAAACTAAAGGCGGTGAAACATGGACTCCAATAAAAAATATTTTCTTTCTCATGAAGAGCCGAAGCTTGACCCCAACAAACTTGATCTGGTCATCCGCCACGCGCTGCTGGAAGACGTCGGCAAAGGCGATATCACTACCCAGCTGACCATCCCCAAGAGCAAAAACCTTAAAGCCAATATCGTTGCCAGGGAAGATGGCGTGCTTTGCGGGATGGACGTCCTGGAAAGGGTTTTTCAGATCGTGGATAAAGATATTAAATTCACGCCCAAAGCCAAAGAAGGGCAAAAACTTAAAAAAGGAAAAACCGTAGTCACTATTGAGGGAAAAGCCCACGGGATACTGGAAGCAGAAAGAGTGGCCTTGAACCTTTTAAGCCATCTTTCCGGAATTGCTACTAAGACCCGCGAATTCGTGGAAATGGCCAAGCCCAATAAAGTCAAGATCACCGATACCCGCAAAACCATGCCGGGACTGCGCGAACTGCAGAAATACGCGGTCCGGATCGGCGGCGGATTCAACCACCGGATGGCTTTGGATGAGATGATCCTGATCAAAGACAACCATCTCCAGGTCACCGAAGGATATACCCAGCTGCCTAAAGTCCCTAAAGGATATAAGATCGAAATAGAGGTCGAGAACCTGGATGAGTTCAAGCACGCCTTAAAGTTCAAGCCTGACGTGATCATGCTCGATAACATGAACCTGGAAGACGTCAAAAAAGCGGCTGAGATCCGTAACAACACTGCTTTTACCAGCCATCATCCCCAGACCAAACTGGAAGTCTCCGGCGGAATAAATCTGGAAAACTTAAAAGAAGTCGCGGCAACCGGAGTAGACCTGATCTCAGTAGGCGAATTGACCAATTCGGTAAAAGCCATTGATTTTGGTTTAGATGTCGTTTAAACTTGTTTCCGAATTCCAGCCGCGGGGAGACCAGCCTAAAGCCATAGAACAGCTGATAAACTCGGTCTCTTCAGGCAAAAAGTACCAGACCCTCTTAGGAGTCACCGGCTCGGGCAAGACTTTTACCCTGGCTAACGTCATCGCCAAAACTAACCTTCCGACTTTAGTGATCTCGCATAACAAGACCCTGGCCGCCCAGCTATATTCCGAGTTCAAGGAATTTTTTCCGCAGAACGCGGTTGAGTATTTCGTTTCCTACTACGACTATTACCAGCCTGAAGCTTATATTCCCTCCACCGACACCTACATCGAAAAAGATTCCTCGATCAATGACCGCCTGGACCGTCTGCGCCTTTCCGCCACAAGTTCTTTGATGTCGCGCAAGGACGTGATCATCGTCGCCTCGGTATCCTGCATTTACAACCTCGGTTCTCCGGACGAATACGTAAACTCCCTGGTTTTCATCGAAAAAAACCAAACTGTCAGCCGGGACCAGGTGATTTCCAAATTGATCGGGATCCAGTATGAAAGGAACGACTACGAGTTTATCCGGGGCAGGATCAGAGTAAGAGGGGATGTGGTAGAGATCTTCCCCGCTTACAAAGAAACCGCGATCCGGGTGGAACTTTTCGAAGATACTGTCGAGAAGATCTCCGAGATCAACCCGGTTTCCGGAGAAACGCTTTTCACCATGGACAGGATCGGTATTTATCCGGCTAAACACTTTATCGCCGCGCCGGAGATGATCGATTCCGCGGTCAAAAACATTCTCCTGGAGCTGGAAGACCAGCTTGCGGTTTTGAAAAAACAGAACAAGCTCCTGGAAGCTCAAAGGCTTAACCAGAGAACCCGTTATGATATGGAAATGCTCAAAGAATTGGGCTTTTGCCACGGGATCGAGAATTATTCCCGGCACTTATCCGGCCGTCCGGCTGGATCGAGACCTTATTGCCTGTTGGATTACTTTCCTCAGGATTTCCTGGTGGTTATCGATGAATCCCATGTCACCATTCCCCAGATCAGGGGGATGTTCGAAGGAGACCAGGCCCGTAAAAAAACCCTCATCGAATACGGCTTCCGGCTGCCGTCAGCTTTAGATAACCGGCCGCTGAGATTCCCTGAATTCGAAGAACTGGCTAAAAAAGAGATCTTTGTTTCCGCGACTCCCGACGAATTCGAGCTAAAAAAGAGCGAGAAGTCCGTAGTCGAACAGATCATCCGGCCGACAGGGCTTATTGATCCGGAAATAATCATCAAACCCAGCCTTGGCCAGATCGAAGACCTGACCCAGGAGATCAAAAAACGAGCCGCTAATAACGAAAGAGTCCTAGTCACCACTTTGACCAAGCGTATGGCCGAAGATCTAACCAGTTATTTACAAGACAAAGGTTTACTGGTAAAATATCTTCATTCCGACATCCAGACCATCGAGCGTTCCCAGATCTTAAGGAACCTGCGTAAAAAAGAATTTGATTGCCTGGTGGGAATAAATCTTTTGCGTGAAGGGCTGGATCTGCCCGAAGTATCGCTGGTAGCTATCCTGGACGCGGATAAAGAAGGTTTCCTGCGTTCAGCCACCTCGCTGATCCAGGTTTCCGGCCGCGCGGCCCGGAACATTAACGGCACGGTGATCATGTACGCCGACACTTTGACCGGTTCGATCAAAAAAGCCATTTCCGAAAGCAGCCGCCGCAGAAAGATCCAGCTGGAATTCAACGCCAAGAACAATATTACCCCGCGCGGAATCGAAAAAGCCATTAAAGAAGGGATTGAGGATTTGGCGAAAAACGAAGAGTTTGTCGCCAATTTAACCGGGGAAGCCCGGGATGAGTATGAAATGCGCAAATACATCGCCGATCTGCAATACGAAATGGAGCTGGCCGCGCGTAATTTACAGTTCGAAAAAGCAGCTCAAATCCGCGATCAGATCAACGAGTTTAAGAAAGTAAAGGAATGATGAACTTAACTGTCGACATCGGAAACACCAACCTGACTTTGGGACTGTTTAAGAACAATAAACTGGTTATTAAGGCTGCCCTGGCTACCAAAAACAGCCAGTATTATGCTTTTTTAAAACCTTTTTTCCGCAAATACGCTATCGATACAGTGATCGTGGCCAGCGTTGTGCCCCAGGCCACCCGAAAGCTGGAAACAGCGCTAAAGAAATTGAAGGCCAAACCTGTCCTGATCCTGGGCAAAAATCTGGTTGTGCCCATTAAAAATCGCTATCAATTCCCCAAACAAGTCGGCCAGGACCGGCTGGTAGACGCTTTTGCCTGCGTTAAGCTTTACGGCTCCCCGGCGATCGTGGTAGATTTCGGCACGGCGATCACTTTTGACGTTATTTCCCGTAAGCAAGAATATCTGGGAGGAATGATCCTGCCGGGAATAGAAACTTCTTTGTCGGCCTTAAAAGAGAAAACCGCTTTACTTCCCAAAGTAAAACTCAGCCGGCCGCCTAAAGAGATCATTGGAAGAAATACCCGCGACAGCATACTTAGCGGCATAATCTTCGGTTTTGCCGGCCTTACCGACAACCTGATCAAGAAATTGAAGCTGAAACTCGGGAAAAGGACCCTGGTTATCGGAACAGGAGGGAACATCAAATTCATTTCCTCCCAATGCCGAGAATTGTACAACCTCGTAGGTTGTAACGGAGTTGGTTTTAAATTCTCTTGACAACTCCTGTTTTTCTTAGTATATATATAACTATCGTAGATATGCTAAAAAAGGGGTGAGTATGGCTAAAAATAACGAAATTTTAACCACCAAACAAGTCGCTGAATACCTGCACATCCATCCTCTGACCGTGCACAGATACGCCCGAGAGGGAAAGATCCCGGCTTTTAAGATCGGCACGGATTGGAGGTTCCACAAGAAATATATTGAAAAATGGATCAAACAAAAGGTATCCACCAACAACGACGTAGGCAAACAGGGTCTCAAACTGTTTGCGAAAGTATAAGATGCGCACTTTCGCCTTTTTATTCAATCCTATTGACCTTAAACACATCCGGGAATTCTGGCCGATAACCAGATTAATGCCGGATTTTTTTATTAAAGCTTTCCTTAAAAACCAAGGATTTAAGATCACGCACCTGAAAAGTTTTAAGTCTGCCCAGGATAAAGAGATCCAGGGTTATTTTATCGTTTCCCCGCTTCTTCCCGAACATGCGGGAGAATTTGACGAGGAACTGGTTCTGGACAAAATAATCACCGCCAGTTACCTGGCCAGGGATTTAGGGGCCGACTTATTAGGTCTGGGCGGTTATGCTGCGGTGATCGCCGATAAAAAGCCCATGTTGCACAAACATCTTAAGACCCCGGTTACCAGCGGCACCAGTTTTACCGCCTGGTCGGTTATCGAAGCCCTGCACCGGATGGCCAAAGTTAAAAACATCGATCTGAAAAAATCGACTTTAACCGTAACCGCCGCGACCAGCTCCATAGGTTCGTTGTGCGCCCGGAAACTCGCGGCTAGCTTCGCCAAAGTCATCCTTAACGCCAAACACAACGATAAACTGGAAACTCTGCGCCAGGATATCCTGCAATTGAACAATGTTGAAGTCCAAATAGAAGAAGACGTTGATAAAGCGGTTAAGGAAGCGGATATTATCATTGCCGCGAACATCGGCCGCGAGCCCAGCTTCAATATGGACGGGGTCAAGGCTAACGTCTTGGTCCTGGATATCTGTCTGACCCGCCACATCTCCGGAAAAAATAACCATCGCCCGGACATCTCAGTGGTCGAAGGCGGGATCGTTAAACTGCCGCTTACGCCACATTCGGCGATTAATGTCGGTTTGCCCAAGGATATGGTCTGCGCCTCAATGGCCGAAACCATGATCCTGACTTTTGAAGAAAGATTCACCACCTGTTCCTTAGGCGAAAACATCAACCTGGACAAACTTGAACCTATCGCCGACCTCGCAGTCCGCCACGGCTTCGAAGTTTTTGTTCCCGGCGCCGCAGGGCTATAAATGTGGTATAGCGTTTTTTCCTGGATGTTTCTTTTCGTGTTCAAGTGTTTTTTCCGGCTAAAAGTGGAAGGACTGGAAAATTTACCGCAGAAAAGCAATTTTATCATTGTTTCCAATCACAATAGTTTTCTTGATCCCGCGTTGATCATGGCGGCAGTGCGCAAGAAGATCTACTGCATCGCCTTGCGGGATATTTACAAAATGTCCTGGTTAGGCTGGTTTCTTCAGGTTACCGAAACTCTGCCCAGCGGAAGCTCTTCCCCAAAAGCGGTCGATTTACTGCTGAAGAATAAGATCGTCGGGTTATTCCCCGAAGGAGGGGTGAGCCGGGACGGCAAACTTAAAGAGTTCCGCAGGGGGGCGGCGCTTTTGGCGCTTAAAACCGGAAGGCCGATCGTGCCTTGCGCGATCATCGGGACTTTTCAAGCGCTTCCTTTCGGATCCCGGATCCCCAGGCTAACGCCTCTAAAACTAAAAATAGGCAAGCCGGTTTTTTTCGCCAAGGAATTCGAGGAAGTCATTGATGACATATATCTGCAAGAAGGCATGCACAAACTCAGGAATATAATCAAAGGTATGTTAGATGCCGGATAACGAGCTGATCAAGATACAAATATCCAAAGTCATCCCCGCTCAGAAGTGGAGAGTGATCCGCCTGCTGACCAAAATCCAGGAATTCCCCAGTTATATCCCTTGCGTCAAAGAAG
The DNA here is from genome assembly GCA_026387435.1 of Candidatus Omnitrophota bacterium. GTDB lineage: Bacteria > Omnitrophota > Gorgyraeia > Gygaellales > Profunditerraquicolaceae > JAPLLS01. The sequence goes on along the minus strand of JAPLLS010000028.1, from coordinate 4,617 downwards.
CCACGGTAATCCATAAAAAACACAATATCATGCGGACCAAATGGCGCGTGCAGATCGAAGGCGTGCCGATAAGCTGGATCGAAGAAGATACTTTGGCTTTGAATGAAAAAGTCATTTATTTTCACGCCACTGAAGGCGACCTGGCCGAGTTTAAAGGAAAATGGGAATTTCTCGACCATCCCCTGGGCACCGAAGTCAAAGTCGAAGTATTTCTCAAAGTAGGGATTCCCTCGGTCAACGAAGCTGTGGATGCCAACAATTACATCAAGAAACTTTTGAGCAAGAACTTCGAGGCTATCCTGGACGCCGTGGAACGCCGCCTGATCTCCATTAAATACTCATCTTATAAGAGCGGAGAAAACGAAAAAATCGCCGGATTCGGGATAATCGCCCACCTGTATAACTTCTTCCACCTGGAAAAATGCCTCAAGACCTTAAACCCGGGGCTGAAAATGCCTTCCCGGGAATTTATCAGCCAACTTTATCATGTCAGTCCGTCTTTTAAACTTTGCGATATCGATAATTTTAAATCTAAAACCGGCGCTATCGCCAGCGGCAGCGTAATTTTGGCGACTTTTATTCCGGATATGATGGAAAAAGACCTTTTTGCGGTTTCCTCAAAGATATTTAAAGCCTGCAAGATCGCCGAAAAAACCGGAATGGGCATCGTATCCCTGACCGGTTTTACCTCGATCGTCCCCGAAAGGATCGGCCAGCGGATCGCCGACGAGGTGGATGTCCCGGTGACTACCGGCAACGCCTTTACCGCGGCAATGGTGATCGACGGAGTTTTGAAAGCGGCGAGGCGGTTAAACCTGGATATGGATAAAGTGAACATGGCTATTATCGGAGGCACGGGCAATATCGGCAGTATTTGCGCCAGGATCATGGCTAAAAAAGTAAAACAGCTGACTATTACCGCGCGGACCAGGGAAAACTTGAAAAAAACCGGTGCGGAACTTAAAAAACTTAAAAAAGCCAAAATCATCGCCACTGACGACAACCAGGCCGCGATAAAAAACGCCGACATTGTTATCTGCTGCGCGAGTTCCAGCGCGTCATTCCTGGACATCAGCTGGTTTAAGACAGAATCCATAGTCTGTGACTTGGGATACCCGAAAAATGTCGCTTACACTTCCCATCGCGACGATATTTTCCTTTTTTCCGGCGGCCTGGCTAAATCGCCGACCCCGATCGTTTTTCCGGTCGATTTAGGATTGCCCACAGCCAACACCCTTTACGGCTCTTTCGCCGAAAGCATAATCCTTGCTTTAGAAAAAAGATATGAAGCCTTCAGCCCAGAACAAGGCCAGATTACCCCGGAGAAAGTCGAGGAGATACGGATCCTGGGCAAAAAACACGGATTTGAAGTTTCCGATTTTTACTGGGACGGAGAGTTATTGAAACGATCTTAACGGAGCCCTGCCATATGAGCAAATTCGCATTTATACTTAATCCTGTCAATATCCAGAACGTTCATGATTATTTCCCCATAGCTAAACTGACGCCCCCGGGGCTGGTAAAAATTATTTTACGGCTGCTGCCGCCGTTCAAACTTCATTACGCGAAGAATTTGCGCTCCGCTCAAGGCAGCGTGATCGACGGATGCTTCATTGCCTGCCCGTTGCTTTCGAAACAAGTCCTGGCTCTTAAAGAAGAGATCGTCTTGGATAAGATATTAAAATCGGTGCGGTTAGCCGAACGAACCGGCGCGAAAATAATCGGATTGGGAGCTTTAATGGGGATTGCCGGAAAAGGAGGGCAGATAGCTGCCGAAAAATCGCCTGTAGCCATCACTACCGGTTCCAGCCTTGCTTCCGCGGCGATCCTGGAAACAGTAAAGCGGGCGGCTGATTTGCGCAAAGTCGACCTTGCAAAAGCGAAAATCGTGATCGTGGGTGCGACAAACGCGATCGGCCAGAACTGCGCTTTAGGTTTCCTGAACAGGGTGGACACGGTTTTTCTGGTCGCCAAAAATGCTGAAAGGCTGACCGAGCTTAAAAATTTCCTTGCCGCTCAAAAATCGACGACAAACATCATTGATAAAGGATTAGCCCTGGAAACCGTGATTAAAGACGCGGATATCGTGATCTTTACGACCTCGGCCATAGAGGTGCCTTTTACAACCACGGTCAACAGCCTCAAAAAAGACGCGATCGTCTGTGATATTCCTTCCCCGCGCAATATATCCCGGGAACTCTGCGAGAAGCGTAAAGATATCCTGATCGTTGATGGAGCGATCATCGAACCGCCAAAAACAGCCAAAGTCGGATTGAAATTACCATTAAAGAACGGTTTTATATTCGCCTGCATGGCGGAAACCATGATCCTGGCTTTCGAAGGAAAAACCCAGGAAGATTTCTCAACCGGCTTTAAACCGGATCTAAATAAGGTAGCCGAGATCAAAGCCCTGGCCGATAAGCACGGTTTTGAGATCAAATTTACCAGTTTCGGCAAACCTATTTCACTATGAACAAACAGCAATTAACTAAATTTGTACTGTTGTCTTTAATGCTCGGATGGCTGGCTATAGCTGTTCTGTTCTTTAACCAACACCGGGATCACCTGTTTATTGTTATCTTCCTCGTCCTGGCCGCGTCCGAACGGTTCCTGGAAACATTTTTTACCAGCAAACAGAATATCCTGCAGAAAAACTCGAAGTTCGACTGGCTGTTTTTCCTGATTACTTTCTGTTATCTGATGATCATGTACGGATCGATAATTGAAATATTTAAGTTTAAATATGAGAGATCACCGGTAATTTCCGTTCTAGGATTGATATTTTTCTCTTTCGCGCTTTTGCTGCGCTGGTGGGCGATAAAATCGCTCGGCTTGAAATGGAATTCGGTCATTTCCAGGAAGGTGCTCAGGAAAAACACAAAGATCAGGTTTATACGGCGCGGCCCGTACCGTTATTTCCGGCATCCAATGTACGCGGGGACAATGCTGGAGCTATGCGGCATCCCGCTCGTCTGTAACGCGTATTTTTCCCTTTTATTTTCCGCTTTCGTGGGTTTGCCGCTTTTACTGATCCGGGCGGCCGCTGAAGAGAAGATATTGTTCGATAAATTCGGCGGCGCTTACCAAATTTATAAAAACCGGACCGGCGCATTCATTCCTAAAATGGGGAAACGCTCATGATGCTTTTTCTTGCTCTCAGCGGGATCGTAAGCGGCATAATAGCGACCTGTTTCGGGCTTTTTGTCCTGCTTAAAAATCCCCGGGGAATAATCAACCGGACTTACGCATTATTGAGCTTATGCATCGCCGTCTGGGGATACGCGTATTTCTTTTACCCCCTATCTCAAAACAGCTTACCCGCCGTTTTATTATCATTTCAAATCCTGCACATTGGTGCGATTTTTATCGGCCCGTCATTCATGTTATTTATCTTATCCTTGTTGAACCTGCACAAACAAAAAAGGCCGCTGATACTTTCCGCTTTCATTATAGGAGCGCTGCTGGTAATTTCCGATTTTACGCCCTTGTTTATAAAAAGCATGTCCCCGAAATTATCCTTTAAATACTGGGCCAATCCCGGCCCCACCTACCATCTTTATCTTATATTCTGGTCGGGATGCGTATTGTACCCCTGGTATCAGATAATAAAAAACTACCGGGCGCTTACTGAATCCAAACAAAACCAGATAAAATATGTTTTTGTCGCTTCAGTGATCGGGTTTATCGGCGGAGCGACGAATTATCCTCTGCCGTCTATACCCTGGTTCTCGGGCTGCCGTTTTTATTCGCTATACACGGCAAAACCCTGCTTATCGAAAAATTCGGTTCGTATTGGTGGTTAGGGCCGTTAGTTCTCATGGCAGCACTGGGAGCGACCGGGCCGTTCGTGTATCTTTTTCTTAAAAATAAGGCAGAAGGGATACTTTTACGTGAACAACATGTTTATCAAACAACGCTTAAAAACGCTGCGGTGGACCTGACCAGGATCCGCAACCCGCAAAAGATCTTTGATTTTATCTCCCAGACCATTACTGAATCCGTAAAGATATCTTTTACCGCTATATATTTCCTGGATACAAAAACAGGTAAATTTAATTTAAAATCCCTTGTTCCCGCTGGCAACGGACATCCGGAGAGTATCGAAGATAGCGATCCGCTGATCCCAGCGTTGCTTGTTAAGCAGGAATCGATCGTCCTGGAAGAAACCAAACAAGAAGCGGATATGGATAAAAACAAGGCTACATTCGAGATCATTAAGCAGATGGAAAAATTGCGTGCCGCGGTTATTGTGCCGTGTTTTTTGGAAAACCGGCTGCTTAATATTATTGTCCTGGGACAAAAACTTTCCGGAAAATCTTATACCCAGGAAGACATCGACAACTTTTCAACTTTAGCCGAAGAAGTATCGTTAGCTACCGAAAACGCTTTGTTATACGAAAAGATCGAGAACGAAGTAAGGGCTAAAACCGAGGAATTGATCGCCGTCCAGAAAGAACTAGTCCACGCCGAAAAACTGGCCACAGTAGGCACCCTGGCCGGAGGGGTGGCTCACGAAATAAACAACCCCCTAACCGCGATCCTGACCAATGTCCAGATGCTTCTCTCTGATAATGAGCTGGACCGGGAATCCCTGGAAATGATCGAAGAAGCGACCAA
>JAPLLS010000108.1 GCA_026387435.1 Candidatus Omnitrophota bacterium | reverse complement strand
GCTTTAAAAATTTCGTGGCCAGCATCCCCACCAAGAGTATCAATAATGCAAAGAGAAGAAAACCGATCCCCGGCACATAAAAACCCCAGCTTTTTTTGAGGTAATCCACTAAAAAGATCCCCAGGATATTATCGAGGAACTGGAAAATAGCCACTAGAAGATATATCGTCAGGGAGAACGGAATGACGACTACCAGGCCGGTAATCAGATACTTTTTGAAATTATTCATTCTTTCTTTCCAACTTTCCGCCGGACTTTTTTTCATGGTGCGCTTCCACGTCGATCACGTTCTCCCTGCGCTTTTGCCCGCGGGGACTTCCGGATTGATAGCGCACATTAATCTTGCCTTTGGGATTGATCAGTAAATTCAGCAAGAAACTCATCAGGCTGAAGGCCATCGCCCCCCAGAAAGCGCTCCAGAAATCAGAAACGTAAAAACCTTTGACGACCTTGGAGACCGAATAAAAAAGTAAGCCATTGACGAAAAAAGTCAAAACCCCCAAAGAAATAACATTGAGCGGTAAGGTCAATAAAAGGATAAACGGCCTCAGGACGGCATTGACGAAGCCTAGGGCCAAAGCCGCCAGGACCAGGGTCCGGCTGCTGTCCACATTGATGCCCGGCACGAACCTGACTACAGCCAGAAGCGAAACGATATTGGCGAACCACCTGATAATGAAACCGACCATATAGAATATTCTCTTTGGTTATTCGCTGGGAATAGTGGTCAAACCGTCTTTACTCTTGACGGTAACCTTGATTTCCTTGATCAACTGAATACCTAGGCCGGCTATCTTGCTGCCGGCCTGGGCAAAAAAGAACATCAGAATATACCAGCAGACCAGGTTCATCAGCTTGCTGAAGTTTTTGTCCGACATTAAAGGCACCGCAGGGGAATTGTTCGTAGCCGGGATCTCGATGGAATCCATCTTGAAGATTTCCGGCGCGGCGGCTGAGCCGGTAAACACGGTGTAAACATTGTGAGCTGTAAAGAGTATGAACAATAACCCCGCGCTCAGCAAGACGTATCCCAGGATTTTTTCGTTCTTGATGGCATCCATTCTCAGCCCCCGATTTTTTTAGAGATCATTTTTGCTCTTTTTTATACGATGGGATTTCCGATTCCAGTTTATAAATCAGGCTTTCCGTCTCCTTGATGATCTGAGCTGAAACCAGCTTGGAACTTTTGGCTTCATCCTTAAGCGATCTCAAAACGCCAAGCATCCTCTTTAAGATAGCTTCTCTTTTTTTCTCCCAGGCTTCTTCCGGCTCAAGTTCCTCGCGGGAGCGGATCATGGCGGTCAAATCTTTCTTGACCTCCCGGGCATCTTTGCCTTTTTCAAAGATCCGGCTTTTAAGATCCTGATACTCTTTGTCTCCGAGAATCTTCTTAGACTTCGCCTGGCGCAGAACATCCACCGCTTCATAAGTAGGGATATTCCCGGCGGCAGCGTCTTTGCGCTGTTGAGAACGCAGGTAGTCCGGCTCTTCTTTTTCCAGGAAAAAATACGACCGCAAGAGTTTCATGGAAGTTTCTTTGCGGATACCGATCTCCTTAGAGGTATAAATTTCGAATTCATTAAAACCCCATTCTTTGTATTTCTTGTCTTTGTAGACCGTGTATAAACTCCGCCCGAGCTCGATCCAGGAGGTCTTGAAAAGTTTGGCGGATTCCAGGACGGCGCAGCGCAAAGGATCATCCAAGGAATGCCGAATTTTCTCTTCTAACTGTTCGATTGATTTTAATTTGAGATGTCCCATTCGGGTCAGGCTTCTTTTGGAGGCGGATTAAGCTCTGGGCTTTCCTGCTGGACCTCAGAACGTAAATTAGGGATCTTGGGAAGCTTAATCTGAGCCTGAGGCGCTTCCGGGATTACTTTGGGTGTTTGCCCGGTCAGGTTCTTTTTCTGCTCTTTCAAGAATTCCTCGAATAATTGCGAAAATTTTTCTTCCAGTTCGTCGTACTGCTCTTTAAGGCCGTTATACATCTGGTTAGATAATGCCAACTCCTTATTCGCTTTATCCAGAGATTCCCGCTTCTGGGCCAGCTCCGGTTCAAGGCCGGCTATCCGCGACTTTATTTGCTCTGCAGCCGCGAGTTTTGCTTCCAGCTCGGAAATCCGTCCGGAAAATTCGGCTTCTTTTTCCTGCAAAGTCTTGGCGAGACTTTCCACGCTCTCTTTATACTCGAGAGCTTTTTCTTCAATATTTTTCTCCAGCTCAACTCGACGGCTGCGCTCTTCCAAAAGCTGATCTTCTGTTTTCTTGCGCGCCTTTCTCTCCTCTTCTCCCATCGAGAATATCGCAAATAACGAAACCACGAGCAATGCCGCGATCAAAGCGTAGAAATATCCGGGGTGAGCAAAAAAAGAAACCACTCAAGTCCTCCTCAGGTTATGAGCGCAGTATAAAGTTTTACCAATCAGCTTATTTTTTTCTCTTTAATAAGTTTAAGGAATACTTTGACTATCTTGGGGTCAAATTGCGAGCCTGCGCCTTCCTTCATGATCCTCACCGCCTCATCCTTCGTGAATGCCTTGCGGTAAGGCCGGTTGGAAGTCAGAGCCTGAAAAACGTCGGCAATGGCGATAATCCGTGCGCCGACAGGAATAAGTTCTCCTTGCAGCCCGCTGGGGTATCCCCTTCCGTCCCATCTTTCATGGTGATAAAGAATATACGGAATGACCGAACGCAAAAAATGGATCGGCCTTAATATGTCAGCTGCGATCTGAGGATGCTTTTTGATCTGGGTATATTCGCTGTCAGTAAGTTTGGAGTTCTTCAAAAGGATCTTATCGCTGATGCCTAGCTTGCCCAAATCGTGAAGTATAGCCGCTTGCCGGAGATCCTCGATCTCCTCGGTGTTCAATTTAAGGCTCCTTCCCAGTTGGGTGGCGTAAAGCACTGTTTTCTCTACGTGTTCGCCGGTATAATGATCCCTTAGCTCGATGGCTTTGGCAAAAGCAAAGATCGCTTCGATCAAATTCTGATTGGCCCGCAAGGTTATCCTGTCTAATTTATGCCTTAAACCCAGGATATTCTCCTGCTTATTGGTTTTCTGCAGAAGAAATTTAGTTTTTGATTTCTTCCCGTCGCCAGAGGTATAAACCCGGTTGCCGCCGCATTCTTTGGCCCGGATCAAGACCTGTTCGGCCAGTTCCACCAGGTTTTCGCTTTTAAAGACCTTCTCTTCCGGATAAGAAACTACCGCAATGCTGACTTTCAATTTCACCGTACTGTCACGCTCTCCGAAATTATAGACATTGATCTCATCCAGGATCCTCTGGGCCAAAACCAAAGTCTGCAACCTGTCGATGCCCGGCGAAATGATGATAAATTCCTCTCCTGCCGACCTGACCACGATATCATACCTGCGCACGGATTTTTGCAAAAGCTTGGCCAATTGCTGCAGGCAAAGGTTGCCGAACTGATGGCCGTACATATTATTTATGGATTTGAAATAATCAATGTCCAGCATGATCAGGGATAAAGACTGGTTATACCTTTTAGCGCGGGTTAATTCCGCCTCCATGACCTCATCCAGGAAACGCCGGTTGAACAAGCCTGTCTCATAATCACGCAGAACAAGAGATTTTAACCTGTGATTCGATTTTAAAAGCTCTTTATTTAATTTTTCCTTTTCCTGCTCGGCTTCTTTGCGGGAGCTGATATCCTCGATAGTTTCGATTGACGCCGTAATTTTGCCGTTTGAGCCCACCAGGGGCGCTGCGGTAAAACGCAGCCATTTGCCTCTTTTTCCTAAAGGCGCAAAAAAACCTTCGATTTCATAAGCCCCTTCTACCAAATCCCATTTCTTGATAACCATGTTTTTGTACTGCTTATTGATTTCGGACCGGGGAGCGAGGTCAATCAGCAGGTCGGCCAGACAAGGCCTCTGAGAGGAATAAAAAGGCATCCAATGGTTTTTGGTGCCAAGCATCCGTACAGCGGAATGTCCGGTTAAAACTTCGCAGGCGCGGTTCCATTCCATGATCGTATGATCTTTATTGATCACAAAATGGGCTATTGAACTGCCCTGGAGCATATTCTTCGCGTCGGGGTGGGTTAGATTATGTTTAGCCATGAGTTGTTTCTACTCCTTAATTTCATCAAACTTGCCTTGTTTGAAGGCATTATAGCACAGCCCGGGAAAAAATCAATTTAACGAAGTGAATCCTGCAACCTTACTTTTGCGCGGGGATCAGCCCCTTGAGAACATCTTTTATTTCCTGGGCGGACTGCTCGACAGTGCCCGCTGACCCTTTTAAAATTTTAGAAACAGGTGCTGCAACATTGTTTAATTCATTCTTTAAGGCAGACAGATCGATTTTTGCCAAATCCCCTATTCTGGTATTGAGCAAAGCCTTAGCCAGAATTATCTTGACTAAAGACTGGGGATTATCGATATTTTCGTAAGTCTCATGGATATTAATGTTATACTCCGAAATTGTCGGTTTGGTTGACATCGAATAATCCTTATAGCTGACCTTGCCGATGTCTAAAACCAGTTTATCTATTTTAATATCGGGAGCCGGGCCCGAGCCTTTGGGTTTTAACGCCTCTAAAAACTCAAGATTGACCTTGCTCTTCTCGTTTTTGGCCACTTCCAGGCTTTTGAGATTAATTTTAAGCTGGCGGAAATGCACTTTGCCTTTCAGAAATGCTGCCAGGTCATAATCCGCGTAGAAAGCGGGAAGATCCGCCATTAATTTATCCGGATAACCCGAAGGATTAAAAAGCTTCAGATCAGAAACCGCAACAACCGGCTTAAAAACCCCGATATCAAGACTGCCGATCTCCAGAGTCAGCCCGGTGACCTTTTTAACCCCTTGAACAACAAGATTCCCGGCAATAATATTCTTAAAAATAATCAGTCCTCCTATAATGACCATGATAATCGCAATGGCAATCGCCAATTTTTTCATAGCTCTCTTCCTTTCTATGATTTACCGAACATATTATACCATTAAATCTTTTTTCTTAAACAATAAAAAATAAGAGCGGGCCTCAAGCTTCAAGGCCCGCCCGTTTTTAAACTGAACTGTTTATTTTAAACTTTTTTTCTCAGTTCCGACTCGATCGCGGTAACTATTTGTTCTGCGCTGAAAGGCTTAGTAATACACTTATTTATGCCGCAGAGCCCCATCAAAGAAATATGCTCATTTTCCGTGAAAAATCCGGTCATAGCCACAACCGGAATATCAATGGTCCGCGTAAATCGGCTCAACTCGTCGGCTATCTCAAATCCGCTGGAATGGTCAATTTTAAGGTCCAGAAGAATTATGTCGGGCTTGTTATTGCCGGCCAAATCCAAAACCCGGTGAGGATCGTCAACCTTAATGACTTCGTAACCGTTAAGAAAAAGCGTTTCCCGGAGCTCTTCCAGGAATTCCTTGTCATCATCGACGATCATCACTTTTTTTCTTCGCATTTGCGTTTCTCCTCCCTTTCTAGGATGGGAATCGACACGCAAAATTCCGCACCTTTCCCCGGTTTGCTTTGAACAATTATTTGCCCAAGGTAACCATTAACTATTTCCTTGCAAATGGAAAGACCAAGTCCGGCTCCTTTTTCCTGGCCCTTGGTGGTAAAGAACGGCTCAAAAATATGTTCTCTGACCTCAGGCAGTATCCCGTGGCCGCTGTCTTTAATAACAATGAGCAAACACCCCTTGCTTAAACCGGTGCGGATTTCCAGTTCCCCTGTTCCGGGCATCGCATCCAGGGCGTTTTTTATCAGGTTAATGAATACCTGCTGCAGTCCCCGGTCCGCTACTTTCGGAAGCTTTTTCCGGTAAGCTCTCTTTAGCCTGATCCGGCCGCTTATCCTGTCCTGAAAAATAGCCAGAGAATCTTCCAGTAATTTATTCACATCCGCTTCAATTTGTTCCTGGCTGGGCGCGTTTTTAAACTGGCGGCCGAAATTACACAAGCTCATGGTTATATCCCTTATTCTGGCTAAGCCTTCCTTGATACCGGATAAATAACCGCTGAACCTGGGGTCACGCTCCATCTGACCGGTAAGCATATTGGCGAATCTGATCACCCCATCAAGAGGATTGGCGATCTCATGGACTATCCCGGAAGCCATTTTGCCTACCGAAGCGTATTTCTCCAGCAGCGATTTTTCCTGGAAAAGCCGCTCGTTCTCCTGTCTGATCTTGGAAGAAAACAACAGATTTTCAATGATCCTGCAACCAAACTTCGCTAAAGCAACGCAAAAATCCAGATCCTGCCCGCTGAAAGGCTTCCCGTTGACTTTATCTCCGATATTGATCAGGCCGAAAGGATTGCCGTAGACAAAAAGCGGAATAGCCATGAATGAGCCTGTCCGGTAATGTTTAAAACCGTTGCTATGAAATCGGATATCCCGGTCAATATCCTTGACCAATACCGGCTGCCTGAGCCTGAAGACCTTTCCGCAGATCCCCTGGCCAGCCTTACGCCTCAAACCTTTTATCGCCAGGGGCTGGGAATTATAAAAATTGTTCAAGACCAGCTCATTGGTCTCATCGTCAAATAAAAATAACGAACCGCATTCCGCTTTAAGAAGCTTCATCATCTCCTTAAGCGTGCCGTTTAGAAAACTTTTTGATATCTCGTAATTTTTGGAGTCAAGAAAGATCTTACAGTCTTGCATAGCTATCCTTGCAGTCGATGATTATTGATCCTTCTATTTTCCTTTAGAACCGCCTCGATCTTGGTAATTATATCCAGCGGATTGAAAGGTTTGCGAAGATAATCATGTATTTCAAAAAAGCTCAATAAAGTATCATCTTCTTCGGCGGTAAAGAAACCGCTCATAGCAATTATGGGGATTTCCATGGTGTTGTCGAAATTCTTGAGTTTGTTGGCCACTTCAAAACCGGTCATTCCTTTCATCTTAAGGTCCAAAAGGATGAGGTCCGGTTTAATTTTTGTGGCAATGGGAAATGCTTCCGCTGCTTCATTGACAGCTTTAACCTCATAGCCGCTTAAAACCAGCGTTTCCTGGAGTTCATCCAGAAATTCCTTATCATCGTCAACAACCATGATCTTTTTCTGAGACATATCTGCCCTTTTATAAGCTATAAATATCTTTCGTTAATAATCTTACCCCCGAAAATACTATTGCATATTTTCCTGATTAAGTAAACTGCTTGAATCCACTTTCTTTGGACTTTTTTCCACCATCGAAAAAATAAAAAATCCAGGCAAACTTTTCGTTTTCCTGGATAAATTTAACTGATCGGAGCGGAAATTAAAGCTAAGAAATCAACTCTTTTATTTTATTCAGCAGGTATTTTATGTCGAAGGGTTTATTGACTATTCCATCGGCGAGTTTTAAAATTTTTTCTTCCTCTTTGTTCGTGCCGGGCAATTCTTTTAAAGCTTTCTTATTCAATAAGGGCCTTCCGGTCAAAATCAAGACCCGGGACAATATTTTATTTTCCCGGATCATCTTGAGAAGCTCAAACCCGCTTAAACCCGGAAGCTTAAGGTCCAGAATGATCAGATCATATCCGCCTTTTCCGATCATCAGGCCGGCCTTTAACCCGTCGTAGGCAGTTTCGACCAAATAATGCTCACCTCTTAAGATCTCGGAAAATTCCTCACAGATCTCCTCATCATCGTCTACGATCAAGATCTTCTTTTTCATTTCAGTTTTCTTTCTCTGGGCAATGTCACTTTAACCTCGGTGCCACGGCCGATCTCGCTTTTAAAATTCATCGAGCCTTCATGAAGATTTACCAGCTGACGGCATATCGTCAATCCCAGCCCGGTGCCTTTGGACTTAGTGGTGAAAAAAGGATGGGACAATTTTTCCAGGTCATTGGGGTTTATTCCCATGCCGTTATCAATAAAAGAAATTACGATACTGTCCGGATTTCCAAGACCGTCGACTTGAATGACCAGTTTGCCTTTCTTTTCCGGAAAAGATTCGAAAGCGTTGTTTAAGAGATTATTAAAAAGCTCCCTCATCTGGAAGGGGTCGGCGTAGATATTATCTGATTTAGCGCAATTACACTTCTTGATCACCCGGACTTTCCATTTATAATACCTGTCCTGGGCGGAAGTGATACACTCCTTAAGGATCGCGTGGATCTTGACTTCTTCGAAACGGGAAACCTTGACCCGGGAATAGCTTAAAAGATTATTGATGGTCTGGTCGCATTCTATGACTTTCTTTTCGATATTATTCAGATGGCTTACCAGACAAGAGTTGCGGCTTTTCTTCCCTATATTATAAGCGGCGGTACGGATCGCGGCCAGGGGATTACGCAGCTCGTGGGCCACGGTAGCGGCAAGCGAGCCGATCTCCGAAAGATGCTTGGCGTCAGTCAGCTCCTTTTGAACCAGGAGAAGCTGTTCGGTTTTTATTTTATTCATGGCTTCGAAACTTTCCTTATCCTGGCGCAGGATAGCTTCAGCTTCCTTGCGATCGGTAATATCCCGAATCGACTCCACAACTCCCATAATCTGGCCGTAATTATCGAATAAAGGCGCGGCTTTAGCCCAAACAAACGCTCCCTTGCCGCCGTAAATCCTGGGCACGAACACCTCGGCGTAAAGGCCGTCTTTTTCTCTCTTGACATAACTGTATTGGGCTTCGATTTCTTCTTGCGGCACGGTCAACAGGTCCAATAACAGCGGCCTCAGCTTGCCGTAAAACGGCACGGAGTAAGCGTAATCGCCTTTTCCAATCATCTCCTCTTTTTTGACTCCGGTCATTTCCTCGATGGCTTTATTCCAGGCGATAACCTTCTTATCCTTATCGATGACAAATGTCGCGTCGGGAAGAAATTCAATGATATCCGACAGACGATGGTAGGCGGCCTTGAGATTATCTTCGGCCTCCTGGCGGTGCAGGATCTCGGTTTTGAGTTTTTCGTTTACCGAGCGCAATTGGGCGTTAAAATTACGCAGCCTCTTGATCTTCTTGCTCATTTTCTAATTTTCTTCTTGTCCGCCTTGCGGTATTCTGTAGGCGTTAAACCGGTGATCTTCTTGAACTGACGGATAAAAGACTCGGTATTCTTATACCCCAGTTTGTCGGCGATCTGATCGATGTTGTAGCCGCTTTTCTTCAAAAGCTCCACGGCCCGGGAGATCTTGACTTTAAGCCGGTATTCGGTAAACCTCGTTCCGGTGATCTCTTCGAATATCCGGCTTAAATACTTGGGGCTTAAGCAAACCGAGCGCGCGGCATCCTCAAGGCAGACTTTTTTAAAACAGTTCCTTTCCACAAAATGTTTTACTTTCTCGATCTTTCCTTTTATTCCCTGCGAAGATTGATCTCCCGGAGTTCTCTTGGCCGCCAAAATATTCTCGATGATCTCTTTGGCCTTTTCGACATCCACCGGCTTTTCAAGATAATCGTCTGCGTGGCCTTTAAGGGCTTCAATCGCGATATCCTTTGAACTGTAACCGGTCAAAATAATAATGCCCAGACCCGGAAAATTATCGTGAAGCTGCTTTAAAACTTCGGTCCCGCTTAAGCCCGGCATGAACACATCCATGATCACCAGGTCGATCTCATTCGGCCTGGCCAATATTTTCAAAGCTTCCTGACCGCTATCGGCCTGGATAACCTCGTAATCAGAAAGGCTCTCGGCGAATTCCTCGCGGAACTCGCGGTCATCATCGACCAGAAGCAATTTATCCGGCATCCACCCTCCTTTGCTTGAAATTAACTCTCGATCAAATGGCTGATCAAATCTTTTTGCAAATTCAGCGCAGTTTTAAGCCTGGGCTCATTGATAAAACCCAGTTCCAGCAGAGTTTCCCCGAGGCGTATATCCCTGCGCCAGTGTATCTTCAAAGCCTCATCCAGTTGTTCCGAAGTGATACTATTATCCTCGAGCAATATCTGGCCGAGAGGCCGGTAAGCCTGGAGGATCACCTCTTTTTTCTGATAAATGCTGGGATCTTGTAACTCCAGGCCGGGGTTCTCGCGCCGGTCGGCCATGAACTTGCTTCCGGGAATTCCCTTAAGATAATGCTTGATCTCAGCCACCTTTTCGTTTATCTCAACAATGGACCTAAATTCCCCGGGATTACGCTTGTTAATTACAGCCACAGAAACACTCACCAGGTCGGTTTTCCGCACTTTCTTGTTCCTGTCCCTGGCCACGATAAAACCTCTTGCCCGGTCAGCTAAAGTATAATGAAAAGGAACGATATTATCGAACATACAAATGAAGTTCTGGCAGAGTGCGACGTTTTTGTCCAAAGAAGTGATAAAAACAAAATCGTCTCCTCCGATATGGCCGATAAAATCATCTTTGTTGCCGAACTTCCGGATAATAGTATAAAGTATATAGGCGGTCTGCATGATAATCCTGTCGCCCTTGACATAACCGTAAACATCATTAAAGTATTTGAAATTGTCGATGTCGATGTAGCCGAAAGAAAAAGTGGAATTTTTGCTCAGGCGGTCTTTAAGCGCCTCTTCGATCAGCCTGCCTCCGGGAAGCCCGGTAAGCGGAGTGGTGTAGAAACTGTACTGCGCCCTTTTAATGGCCATTTCGATCCTGACCCTCAGATCCAGAGGATCAGGAGGCTTGATCAGATAATCATCCACTCCTTGCTTGAGGTGCAAAAGCTGTTCTCTTAACTGGCGTTTATTGATGAGCGTGATGATCGGGATAAAAGCAGTAATTAGGTCCTCTTTGATCGTGCTTACGATCTGTAAATGGGTCTTACTGGCGGAATAGACGTCGACCACAATGGCGTCCGGAGAGATCTTCTTGATCTGATTTATATCGTTTACAGGAGAGTCGTGCAGGAAAACTTCATAGCCCCAGCCGTCAAAACAAAAATTAAGGACCTTTTTGAGGTTCTCGTCAGAGGAAATGATGAGAATTCTTTTAATTTTCTCCGGCATTTTTGATTTATCGTAAAGCATTTCTAAATCTGTGACTATTATAATCTGATAATTATTATAGCGCAATCATAAGCTATTTGATACAATAAAATTATGGATTACTTCTCCGTTTTTATGATGTCATTTACCATAGCTCTCTCCGGAGCACTGATGCCGGGGCCTCTCTTGACCGCGGTCATCGCCGAAACAGCAAAACTCGGTTTTAAATCCGGACCGTTCATGATCCTGGGGCATGCGCTGCTGGAAGCCCTGATGGTAGGTCTGCTCATTCTGGGGCTTGCCGGTTTGGCCTCCAACCCTGCGGTCATGCGTTCGATCGCCATCATCGGCTCTTTGGTCTTGCTGTATTTCGGATTCAGCATGCTTTACTCCCTGCCCAAGCTGTCGCTCAAGACAAAGGGCAAATCTCCGAAAAGCTCAAACCTCATCTTCTTAGGTGTGACCGTAAGCATATCTAATCCCTATTGGAGCTTCTGGTGGCTGACCATCGGACTTGGCCTGGTCTTGGCCGCGCAAAAACAAGGGTTGCTTGCGGTTCTTATTTTTTTCGCGGGCCACATTACCGCGGACCTGGTGTGGTACAGCCTGGTTTCCTGGGGAATATCAAAAGGAAGGGAATTCATCTCAGAGAGGATCTACCGGGGGATCATTCTAACCTGCGCCGCGGCTCTTATAAGCTTTAGCCTTTATTTCGGATCAGCCGCATTCAAACCAGCTTTTTAAACTTTCCGTGATTCCGCCTGGTCGACGATCGCATTAAACACCTGCAATTTAGACAAAAAAACAAACGCGCCGATAACGCAAGAAATCCCCGCCACTAAAAGCGTGGCCGGGGTCCCGATATGGCCAGCCAGGGTTCCGGCAAAAAGGCTGCCGATGGGGGTCAGGCCGATAAAAGCCATAACATAAAAACCCATTACCCTGCCGCGCTTATCGTCGTCGACTATTGTTTGCAGGACGGTATTGCTGGCGGACATATGCACCATAAGGCCGAAACCGATAAAAACCATCAAAACTAAAGACAACCAGACCGAATTGGCGAACGACAAAGCCACCAATCCAAACCCGAACATAAAACACGCCCAGGAAATATCCCGGCCCAGTCCGTGCAGCGCCTTTTTAGAAGCCATAAATACCGCTCCGGCTAAAGCGCCCATTCCGGACGCGCCCATCAAAAACCCCAAAGTCCGGGAATTGCCTCCCAGGATATCTTTGGCGAATACCGGAAGAAGCACAGCGTAAGGCATAACCACCAGGCTGACTAATCCCATAAGCACAAGAATAAAACGCATCGGAGCGCAACTGAAAGTATAAACAAACCCTTCCTTAATGCTTTCCCAGACATCCTGGTGATTAT
>JAPLLS010000089.1 GCA_026387435.1 Candidatus Omnitrophota bacterium | reverse complement strand
AAGCCGAGGCCCTCAAATCCGAAGCCATTACCGGCGCCCCGGAAAGATGTTTTACTCCCGCCACTATCGCGTGCGGGCCTTCTCTCTGGATGTGCGCGCCCATACGGTTAAGCTCAGCCACGTGCATGAACCGGTCGGGGTAGATCTTCTCGGTGATGACACTTATCCCGGGAGTGATGCACATCAAAGCCATGACCTGAGCCTGCATATCCGTCGGAAATCCGGGATACGGCAAAGTCGCGATATTGATGGGTTTGATATGGCTTTTCATACTTACGCGCATCGTGTTGCCGCTGGTCTTGAAAGAAACTCCTGATTCCTGCAATTTGTCGATCACCGCACCCAAATGACTGGGAAAAATATTCTTGATCAGGATATCCCCGCGGGTGATCAAAGAGGCTAAAATAAAAGTCCCGGCCTCGATCCGGTCCGGGATCACCGTGTGCTCCACCCCTTTTAAAACTTTCACTCCTTCGATCTCGATAGTCGGTGTCCCATGGCCCTTGATCTTAGCTCCCATCTTGATCAAAAATTCCGCCAAGTCCGCCACTTCCGGCTCGCAGGCCGCCGATTCGATGATAGTCTTGCCCTGAGCCAGGACTGCCGCCATCATCACGTTATCCGTCGCCAGCACGGACGAGCCGTATTCTCCGCCTAAATAGATATGCGCTCCGCGCAGCCGTTTGGTTTCAGCCACCACGTATCCGCCGTCGATATTTATAACCGCACCTAAAGCTTTTAACCCTTTAAGGTGCAGGTCGACCGGCCTGACCCCGATGATGCAGCCTCCGGGCAAGGAAACTTTGGCAGCCTTGAATTTAGCCAGCAGCGGCCCCAGCACGCAAAAAGACGCCCGCATGGTCGAGACCAGTTTATAATCCGCAAAACTATTGGCGTTGCCGTTCGATTCTATCTTGATAACCCCTTTTTCGAATTCCGCGTTCTTGCCTAAAGAGCGCAGGATCTTAAGCATGGTGTTGGTATCGCGCAGATTGGGAGAATGTCTGATGACGCATGGTTCATCGGTAAGCAGTGTCCCTGCGAGTATCGGCAAAAGCGAATTTTTGGAGCCCGAGATCTCAACTTCCCCTTTTAATCTTGTCCCGCCCTGGATGACTAACTTGTCCATTTCATTCCTTTATTTTTAAAACCAAAACCCTATTTATATTATTATAATCCTTAATTATCTCTTTTACCTCAAAAATTTGCAAAGAACTTAAAATTTTTTCCAGCTCGTCTTTCTGGTCAAAACCGATTTCCAGGATCATTAAGCCTCCTGCCTTCAAGTGCTTCGGCGCTTCCCGGAAGATCCGGCGGTAAAAATCCAACCCGTCTGCTCCGCCGTCGAGCGCCAGGCGCGGCTCGTGTTGAACTTCGCAAGCCAAAGTGGGTATAACATCTCTCTTTATGTACGGAGGATTACTGATTATGAGGTCGTATTTTTCTATAGCTATTCGCGGCGAGGCGAAGAGGTCGGAAAGAAAAAAACTGATACTGCCCTCCACCGAGTTTTTCCGGGCGTTGGCTTCGGCAACATCCAGAGCCGCCTGGGAAACATCGGTAGCGACGATATCAGCTTCGGAAAGCCGTTTGGCCAGGGATATCGCGATGCATCCCGAGCCTGTTCCTAATTCCAGGATCCGCGGGTTTTGGAACCGGTAATCCGGGAAATTAGTAAAGTAATTCAGCACGGTTTCAACCAGCACCTCGGTGTCCGCTCGGGGGATCAAAACGTCGGAGTTGACCGCGAATTCCAACCCCATGAATTCGGCATGGCCGAGTATATACTCCAGGGGTTCGCCTTTTAGCCTTCTTTTCAAAACCCGGGAGATCTGCGAACAAATTTCCCGGGATAAAATCCTCTTCTTTTCCAGATACAACTCAGCCCTGGTGCAGCCCAGCACTTCGGTAAATAATAATTCCGTCTCGTTCATTATCCCTATCGATAGTTTAAGCGGAATTCAATTTTTCTGTTTGCGCGGCTTTTTCTTCGGCCGCTTTCAGGAGCGCTTCGGTGAATTCGTCAAACTCGCCTTCCATGATCGATTCCAGTTGGAACGAAGTAAAATTGATCCGGTGATCGGTAACCCTGCGGTCAGGATAATTATAGGTGCGGATCTTTTCGCTGCGGTCTCCGGATCCGATCTGCGACCGGCGCTCGTCTCCGATCTTCTTGGCTTCCGCCTGCTGTTTAGCGTCCAGGACCCGGGTACGCAGAACCTTCATAGCCTTACTTTTGTTCTTCCCCTGGGAACGCTCATCCTGGCAGCTGACCACGGTTCCCGTGGGAATATGGGTGATCCTGACCGCGGAATCGGTTTTCTGCATATGCTGGCCTCCGGCCGAAGATGCCCGGTAAGTCTCAATCTTCAGATCATTGGGATTGATCACCAGCTCCACGTCTTCCGGCTCGATCATCACCGCTACGGTCGCCGTAGAGGTATGGATCCGGCCCTGGGCTTCGGTCGAGGGAACCCGCTGCACCCGGTGGACCCCGCTCTCGAACTTAAGCCGGCGATAAGCGTCCCGGCCGCGGATTTCGAATACGATTTCCTTGAAACCCCCTTCATCGGTAGAGTGAGACGACATCACTTCCGCTTTCCAGCCTTTTCTTTCGGCATAGCGGGTATACATCCGGTAAAGATCCGCCGCGAATACAGCTGCCTCCGCCCCTCCGGTGCCCTGGCGGATTTCCACCAGGACGTCTTTTCCGGCGTCCTTATCTTCACCTTTCAAAACTTCCTTGAGTTTGGCCAAAAGAGCCTCTTTGCGGGATTTCAATTCCGGCAATTCAGTCTTGGCCATTTCCAGGAGTTCCTTGTCATGCTTTTCCTTAAGCATCCCTTCCAGATCGTCGCTCTCCTGGGAAAGCTTTTTATAATCCCGGAAAAGGAAAACCGGATCCTTCAAATCGGAAAGCTCTTTAGCCAGCTTATTGCATCGCTCGGAATCAGCGATAACGGCATGGTCAGCCAGAAGCTGTTCCAGCTCCTCGTAACGCTTTTCTAATCTCGCAAGTTTATCTAACATGGTAGTAAAAACGGGGGACGGTTCCTATTTTTTAATCCTACTGAGGACTCAGAAAAAATACGGAACCGTCCCCAGATTTTCTCGAATTAGGCGCCCTTCTTGGCGTATTTCTTCATAAACTTGTCCACGCGGCCGGCGGAATCCACCAGCTTCTTTTTACCGCTGAAAAAAGGATGGCATTTGGAACAAATTTCTACGCGGATATTCGGCTTGGTCGAATGCGTGTGGATCGTCTCTCCGCAGGCGCAAACAATGGTGCTTTCCACGTATTTAGGATGGATCTTCTCTTTCATTTTTCTCTCCTTGTTCGCAAGAACACACCGGCGCAAATCCGGTTAGCGCCGGGTGTCTTACTGGTTCATTGAATTCAAGAACTCTTTATTGTTCTTGGTTTTGGCTAATTTCTCGATCAGAAGCTCCATAGCTTCCACGTTGTTCAGCTCGTTCAAAACTTTCCTTAAGATCCAGACTTTGGTCAACTCTTCCGGAGTCAAAAGCAGCTCTTCATGGCGGGTGTTGGAACGCTTGATATCGATGGCCGGGTAGATCCTGCGCTGGAAAAGGTTGCGGTCCAGCTGCAGTTCCATGTTGCCGGTGCCTTTGAACTCTTCGAAAATAACTTCGTCCATCCGGGATCCGGTATCCACTAAAGCGGTAGCGATGATCGTCAAGGATCCGCCCTCCTCGATATCGCGGGCCGCGCCGAAAAATCTCTTCGGTTTTTGCAAAGCGTTGGAATCAATACCACCTGAGAGAACCTTGCCGCTGTGCGGGACCACCGAGTTATAAGCTCTCGCCAGCCTGGTAATGCTGTCTAAAAGAATGATCACGTCTTTTTTATGCTCGACTAAACGCTTGGCTTTTTCCAGAACGATCTCGGCGACTTGGACGTGCCTTTCCGGCGGCTCGTCGAAAGTGGAAGAGATGACCTCGCCCTTGACATGGCGTTGCATGTCCGTGACTTCTTCCGGACGCTCGTCGATCAGCAAAACGATCAAAATCGAATCCGGAGCATTGGTAGTAATGGCGTTGGCGATCTTCTGCAATAGAACCGTCTTGCCGCTGTACGGCTGGGCCACGATCAAACCGCGCTGGCCGCGTACTATCGGAGTCAAAAGCCCCATGACCCGCATGGTTATATCATCCGGAGCCGTTTCCATGTCGAACCTCTGCCGGGGATAGACCGGGGTCAGATTGTCGAAAAGTATCTTCTCTTTGGCGTCTTCGGGATTCTCGAAATTAACCCCTTCGACTTTAAGCAGGGCGAAATATTTCTCCCCTTCTTTCGGAGGGCGGATCTGGCCGGACACCGTATCACCGGTGCGCAGATCGAATTTCCTGATCTGCGAAGGCGATATGTAAATATCATCGGGGCAAGGCAGGTAATTGTAATTCGGGCTGCGCAAAAAACCGAAACCTTCGGGGAGGATCTCTAAAATTCCCTCGCCGAACATCAAGCCCTCTTTTTCCGCCTGAGCCTGGAGGATCTTGAAGATCAAGTCCTGTTTTTTCAGGCCGCTGAAACCGTTGACATTCAGGTCCTTGGCCAGCTTGTTGAGTTCCGTGATCTTCATTTCTTTCATTACTTTGATATCTAACTTCTCCACCACGACCTCCTTATTAATACCGCCTGTTTTCTCGTGTTTGCGACCGTTCCATTGTTATCTATGACAAAATCCGCTAAGCGCAGCTTTTCTTTTAACGGGATCTGGGATTTTATCCGCAAGATTATCTCGGCTTTGGAAAGCCCGGACTTTTTCTGGACCCGGCGTATCTGATTATCGAGGCTGGCCTTGACCACTACCACTTTATCGGCTATCCTCACTAACCCGGTCTCAAAAAGCAAAGGCGCGTCCAAAATCACTACTTCTTCTTTGGCTTTTTTGATCCGGAGCTGGATCTTGCTGATTATCGCCGGATGCATGATCTTGTTGAATTTAACCAAATAATTTCTACTGCTAAAAACTTTTTTCCCAAGATCGCGGCGGTTAATAACCCCGTTTTTACCCGCGATCCCCTTGCCGAGAAGCCGGATAATATTCTTGTAAACTTTTCCATGAGGCTTAATAAGGTCGTGGCTGATCCTGTCGGCGTCAATGACCCTGGTCGCCGACGTTCTCAACATCCCGGCCACCGTGGACTTGCCGGTCCCGAAACTCCCGGTAAGCCCGACTATCAGCTTCTTATTTTGCTTTCGCTTTTTCATAAAGCTCAATGTATTTCTTGGATTGCGCGCTCCAGGAAAAATTGCATTTCATCCCCCGCAGCATCAGATCCTGCCAGGCTTTTCTGGCCTTGAAATCCTTGACCGCCTTCTTGATGGTTTTGATCAGTTCGTCTTTGGAATACTTGTCGAAAACATAGCCGTTTGTGTCGTTGACGGTATCCGCCAGCCCTCCGGTCTTGAAAACCAGGGGCACGGTCCCGTAGCGCAGGCTGGTCATCTGGCCCAGGCCGCAAGGTTCGTATTTCGAAGGCATTAAAAATATATCCGACCCGGCGTAGATCTTGTGGGCCAGGGCGTCGTCGAATTTGATGTGCAGCGAGATCACCTTCGGGTATTTCTTGACCATCGCTTCCAGGATATCGTGGTATTTCTGATCTCCTGTTCCCAGGATGACCAGCTGGAGGTCCATCTTGCAGATGGCGTCTATACCTTCAGCTAAAATATCAAAGCCTTTCTGCTGGGCCAGCCGGGAAACGATCCCCAGTAGCGGAACAGTAACTTTAACCGGAAGCTTACTGAGTTTCTGCAGATCAGTTTTATCCGCAACCTTTCCCGCCAGGTCCTTAGCCGAGAAATTCTCGGAGATCTTGTTGTCGGTTAACGGGTCCCAGATAGCGTAATCCAGGCCGTTAATGATCCCGTAAAGATCGTCTTTGCGTTTATTCAGGATCCCTTCCATCCCGAACCCGAATTCCTTGGTCTGGATCTCCTTGCTGTAAGTATCGCTGACGGTATTGATGACATCCGAAAAAACAATCCCGCCTTTCAACAAATTGATCTGCCCGTAATATTCCAGCATTTCGCTGTTGAATACCCCCCAATCCAGCCCGGTCTTAATCAGCTGGTCTTTAGGGAACAATCCCTGGTAACCGATATTATGAATAGTAAAAATAGTTTTTGTCCCCGTGAAGAACGGATCTTCCGCCAGAGTGGTCTTCAAATACACCAGCACCAGCGCCGACTGCCAGTCGTGGCAATGGATAATGTCCGGCTTGAATTTAATTACCTTCAAAAGCTCAAGCGACTTCTTGGCAAAATAAGAGAAGCGGTCCAGGTTATCCTTGTAATCCCCGGTTTTTTCCCCGTAAAGCTGGTCCCGGCCGAAAAAATACTCGTTATCTATAAAAAAAACCCGGATATACTTGCCGATCTTGGCGTAAGAAACGTCTTCATGGAATTTATTTATCACCG
>JAPLLS010000013.1 GCA_026387435.1 Candidatus Omnitrophota bacterium | reverse complement strand
TGATCTGGCGAAAATGCATGACGAAGAATTTTTGGAGATCATAATGCATGTCCAGGGCAAAACGATCACCCTCTTCCCTGACATTTATAGCCCGGCAAGCTCTGGCCTGTATTTTTACTCCCTCAAATAACAGGTCATACTCTCCGCAAAATGAAGGATCTAAAGTCTTATTGGGCTCTATAAACCCGCTATCTAAACCTTTTAATTGCTGTATTGCCCAAACCTCGCCAAAAATCCGCGAACTGATCCCGTAAAACATCAAATACTTATTGGAAACCATGTAATTCTTCTTCAACATCTCATACTGTTGTACTGATATAACCTCATCAGCTTTAAGAGCGGAAATTATTTGCTCATGTTCCTTAACAGTTAAAACCGAAGTTAAAGCTTTTAATTTTTCTTCTTTAGCTTCATCAGACCGGTCCTTTAGTTCGGATTTCAGCGCGTCAAGATAACCATTAAGTTCTTTTTCTGTCATTCCCCGCTCCCAGGTTAAGAATAAGCAAAATGATGTTATATTTTACCACTTCCACCTTAAAATTGTAAGCAATTTAATGAAAACGGTTTCTTCAAACCGCCTAAATGGGCTTGTTTTTGTCCTAATCCGAGGTTAAACTTAAAATAACACACACCGGAAAGACTTAATCGCTTAAAAAATTTAAAAAGGAGAAAATAATGAAAAAGATCACGATAGTAATTCTGGGAGTATTTTTCATCGCACTTACCGCCAATGCTTTTGCCGGCGGCGATCTCGTTGGTGATATAAAAAGTTCTTTGGGGGGCATACAAAAAGCAGCTTATGATACTATAGTGGTCAAACCCTATCAGGCGGGAGTTTCTGTGGGACAAGCTGTAATGCCGTATGTAACTAGTCTGAATGACCTAGGTAAAAAATCGGGTATTGGAAGACCCGCTTCTAAGGTTTTTACTCCTGACAAAATACAAGCTGTACGAGAAGCTATAGGAACTTCCATAAACGAAGTCCGGCGTGCCTGGGACAATCAGCCAAAGATGAAATTAGAAGAAAGATCTATTAAAAACGCCGGCAATATCGTTGGTGATTTGATTACTAGTGCGGGTATTGGAAAACCCGCTTCTAAAGAGTTAATGATTTCCCAGAAAAAAGCTTTTCGAGAAGTTGCAGGAAATACCATACTCGATGCCTGGAACAATCAAAAGCTAAGTTTAATAAATAGATCTATTGAAAACACCAGCGCCCCAAAAACTACAGCAAACAATGCTTCACTAGCAGTCTCTGGGCAAGGTAAGTCTTTTGCTTCCGGGCAGTTAAAAACAGCTCCTATGCTCAGAAAGGGAAATTATTAATAACCCCACCCGCTCTCTCCTAACTAAGCTAGCAGCTGTCGCTTAAACTTTCCCGCCTTCTTTTCTATTGAGGGTTAACATCTCTTTTAATTTTTCTATATCCAGGCCGCTCTCTTCTATAAACTGCTTGATGTTCGCCCCGCCTTCCGCGTCAAGGTTGATCCCGAAGAATTTCTGGGCATTTGTTCCGCTCATGATCCATTTTACATCCGCCTTTTGGATCGCTTGGCCAAGAGCGTTGAATTTGGCGATCATGATTTCTTTCTGGACATCCAGGATCTTGACATTTATAGCTACATCATTGAACTGTTTCAAAGCTTCGGCCAGCTTCAAGGTACCCGCGGCATCCGCTTCCTTCTTGATCTGGATGATATTTGCCTCGGCCTTGCCTACATTTTGTATTTGGTTAGCCTGGCCTTCGGCTTCAATGGAATATTTTAATTTCTGCCCCATAGCCAGCTGTTCCATCCTTTGTTTTTCGATTTCGGCTTGTCCGACTTCGAACTTCCTCATTGCTTCTATCTTCTGAAAATTCGCCTCGGCTTCTTTGATAGAGATCTCATGGTTCTTGAACTGTTCGGCCATACCTATCTGTTTATCTTTTTCTATTTGTCTTTTGCGATAGATCTCTTCCGCCTCGGCTTTAATAAGCTCGGCTTCTTTGGTGGTGGTAGCGACCCTGATCTCGGCGTCCCGCCTGATCTCCGACGCGACTTTTCTTTCGATGTCGGCGATGATCGTGCTCCCGGGGGCATCCTTGATATCCTTCAATTCCAGATCGACAAGCTCAATACCCCACTTCGGAAAAACAACTTCGACTTCTTTAGTGATTGCCTGATCGAGCAATTGCCTGTTCATGTAAATATCCAAAATGGTCTGCTTCGTGGTCACGGTCCTGCCGACGCTTTCCATGATCGCCCGCAAATCCTCGGAAAGTTTAACAAAATCAAAACCTAATTCTTTTTCCGTATCGGTAAGGATCAAACGCTCGACGGCCAGATCGATATTATTTATGTTGATGAAGCACATTATATCCGAAACGAACTTAGCCATATTTTTGTCGTTAAGCTTGATGTCATTAACGGGTATAGCCAGGTTGCAAAGCGGCAACTTATGCAATTTAGTGATAAAAGGGACCACCCAGTACGCGCTCTTACCATGTCTTGAAGAGAATATCATCTTGGAATTCTGCAAGATCCGGATGTGCGCCTCATTGACAGGAACGATCTTATACAGCCCGAACGCGCCGCCTAAAATATGCCGGCCTAGATAAGCGACAATAACAGCGGCAACCCCGATAGTTAACTGTACTGGCATGGTCATTGCGATCCTCCTTTTTGTATGAAAAACGTTTACTGTTCTACTCGCTGCTCGATTTTATTCTTGAGTTCTTTAATAAAGTTGGGGTCAACCTTGTATCCTGACTTTTCTGCAGTTTCCACATCGGTTAAGCTTTTATCGTATTCTTCTTTGGCGCAATATGCAACTGCCCTGTTATTGTAAGCTTTGGAATATTTAGGATCTATTTCTATCGCTTTACTGTAGTCGGAGATAGCTTGGTCGTAATTGCCTTGCTTTTCATAGACAAGGCCGCGGGCACAGTAGGCATCGACAAATTTGGGGTTAAGTTCTATAGTTTTATCAAAATCAACGATGGCGTGATCAAAATCCCCTTTCAAATAATAAGCACCGCCCCGGCTGTAGTAACATCCGGGATCATCAGGACTGATTTCTATTGCTTTATTGTGGTCGGAGATGGCCTGGTCAAGATCTCCTTTATCCGCATAAACAAGCCCTCGATTGCTGTAGGCGAATCCGGATTCAGGATCCATATCTATAGCTTTGTTAAACTCGGCAATTGCTTCATCATACATTAGTTTCCAATAATACCTCAAGCCCTTGTTGATTGCCGAACTCACTGATTCGTCAAGATTATCACTTCCCCCGATTCCGCATTTTTCGTCTAAATCGGCAATAAATTGAGGATCGACTTGATATCCCAATTCTTTCGCCTTATGCACATCTGCCCGGCTATTTTTACAATCATTCTTTAAAGAATAAGAAACAGCGCGTCGATAGTAGTAATCGGCAGATTGAGGATCGAGCTCTATAGCCTTGGTGTAATCTGCTATTGCCAAGTCGTAATCTCCCCGCTGCTCATATGCCGACCCCCGGCAATTGTAAAACTCCTTGGATTGAGGATCAAGTTCAATACTTTTGGTAAATTCATTGATTGCCTCATCAAACATTTTATTTTCAAGATATTCTTTCCCTTTATTGAACGTTTCTTCATCTGAACTCTGGGCAAAAACAGTACTAATACCGAAAAGAAGGAATACTATTAATATCGTTTTTAAATCTCTTAGCTTCATACAACTTCTCCTTAAAACATCCTTTAGTTTTGCTCTATTCGCTGACGGCAAACCAGTTAACTGCTGCCCGGGTAGACCAATTATCATAAGTGCCTGTTGCGTCGTTGCAGGTATCAAGAGAAGTTGTCGCATGATGCATGACTGAACCGCTGGCCCAGAGCCGGAAACCCGTATTAGTGATGTTTTCCGGATAACCGATCCACCGGTCAGTAACATTACCGGCACAGGGGGAATGGGCATTGTCAGGGACTCGTGAGAGCACCACCATTACATGAACCAGGCCCGCGAAAGGCTGATTAAAAACTATATCTTTATACCATGAGCCGCTGCAAAGTTGATCATGATTGTAAACTTTATCGCTAACAGTACCATTACACTGACCCGGGAATTCGCTGCCGGATTCAAAGTGCGCGGAGCCGGAGCCGATCTTCTCCCAAACGTTTCCGTCAAAAATGTAGGGTTTATTCTCCGAGGAATTGAAATACATCGTGCCGGCTTTCTCTAAGTTCGGCCCATCAAAAGGCTTCGTGCTGGGACTTAACTGGAGGTTTCTGAAAACGCTGTACGGAGCAAGGTAATATGTAGTGACAGTCAGAGACTCAGTCTGGTTAAATTGCCCAAAACAAACGGCAGTCACGGAAAGCACACAAAAGATAAAAAAAGGTAGCACTCTTGCCATTCTTGCTCTTCTTTTTAACTCCGGTTATTAAAGTTACCCACCGATAGCGATCCATCCGACTTTTGCGCGTGAAATCCAACCGCTATAGGCCCCACAAGTACTGGCCCCCTTGATCCCGGCCGCGGCCTGGACCCGAAACCCCGTAGTTTTGATATTTTCCGCATAAACTTTATACCCGTTGGTCATATCGTCAGTACAAGGAGAATTGTCCGCATCCGGAGCCCGTTCTAAGGCCACTATTACTTCAGGAGGATTGGAGAAAGTTTTTGTGAATACTATGTCCTTAAACCAGCCATAGTAATCACATACTTGTTTTTTCCCGTCGATAGTAACCAATGTAGACCCGCACACCTCCGGAGAAACAAGATGGCCGGATTCGATCTTCAGCCCGGAGCCTGCGGACGCGCCGGAGCCGAATTTTTGCCAAGTTGTGCCGTTGTGGAAGTAAAGTTTCTTGTCGGATTCGTTAAAAAACAAAGTCCCCCCCTGCTGGTCCGCCGGTTCAATTGGAGTAGGGATGGGAACTAACCTAAGATTCTTGTATACTCCGTACGGCGCAGGATAGTAGGTAGTAATAGTCAGAGACTCGGTTCGGTTATTCTGCGCCGAACAAAAACAGGTTAAAATAATAAAAATGAAAAGATTAATTACGAAAAATAAGCGCACCCGCATACCTCCGCTTCTTCGCATCATTCGCCGATCGCCATCCACGCAGCTTCTGCTTTTACAAAAGCCCTCTCACCGGATAGAGGATCAGTCAAGCATTCGCCTTGATAGGACTGTTCGCCGCTTGACCAGAGCCGGAAACCCGTGAGATTAATATTCGTGGCATAAGCTACGGTTATATCGGTTCCATGCCTGGCACAGGTATAATTCTCCCACTCATGGCCCTCTCTGCCGGCGCCCCGGTCATTCTGCACAAACACCTGGGGAGGATTTTTGAAGCTTTTGTGGAAGGAGACATTAACATACCATGGGGCAGAACAAATCCAGTAATTTGTCAGATCCCCTGTAACATCCCTCTTTGTTACTGAAGGATAAACTGCATGTATATCAGCCAGGGTAAGCTCGCGAGAAATACCCGAACATACTTCCGGATAAACATGAGAGCCGGAATCAACTATCAATTTAGAGCTAACAGAACCGCCGGCACCCATTAGTTCCCAATCTGACCCGTTAAAAACATAAGTCAGATTTTCTGTCTTGTTGAAATACATCGTGCCCGGCTGAGTAGCCGAAGATCCAGAAAGAGGCTTTGGGCTGGGATTTAACCTGAGAGTCTTATAAACCCCGTACGGCGAGGGGTAATAGGTGGTAATGGTTAGAGACTCAGATTGGTCGGATTGAGCAAAGCAGATACAGCTTATCGATAGAGCGAAGATAAAAAACAAGATCATTATTCTCATAATTCATCTCTATTCACTGATGGCGAACCAGCTGGCTACTGCCCGCGTATACCAACTATCATAAAATTTGTTGGCACTATTGGTATAGCAGGTGACGCGAGAAGTCTCATTATAGCTAAGAGGAGAACCGCTGGCCCAGAGCCGGAAACCGGTAGAAGTGATATTTGAAGGATAACCGATATACCGGTCGGTAACATTGTGGGCGCAGGGAGAAAAAGCGTTATCCGGAGTCGATAACAACGTCACGATCACATGGACTTTATTAGTGAAAGGCACGGTAAAATTTACATCCATGTACCAGGGGCCGCTGCAAAGTTGCTGATTGTTGAACGTCTCAGTACTTATTGTACCGCTGCATTGATACGGAGAGACACCGTATCCGTAATACAAGTTAGAGCCGGACCCGATTTTAACAAATTCAGTGCCGTTATGAATGTAAGGTTTGAACTCTGAATCGTTGAAATACATCGTCCCCGCCTGATTCAGTTCCGTTTTGTCAGGCTTTACGCTTGGAGTTAACCTGACATTTTTGTAAACCCCATACGGCGCAGGGTAGTAAGTAGTAAAAGAGACGGATTCAGTCCGGTTAAATTGGGCAAAACAGACCGTAGTTACAGATAGCATACACAGACAAAAGGCAAGCGTTCTGCTCATATTTAATTCCTGTTTATAAAATCGTTTTATCCCCTTCATTTGCCGATAGCGATCCATCCCACTTCTATGCGGGCCTGCATACCGCCGCAATATTGGCCCCCGCATAACTTGGGACCTCCGCCTCCCTGTTCGCATCTGGACCAATAGTTGACGCCGCTGGATCCCTTGATCCGAAAGCCCGTAGTTTTTATATTCTCCGCGTACACGTCAAAGCC
>JAPLLS010000126.1 GCA_026387435.1 Candidatus Omnitrophota bacterium | reverse complement strand
GAACCAAGGATCTTGATCTTCGGAAAAGGGTTCAACGGAGAGCGGCTGGCCAGGGAATTCAACGCCGCGACAACCGAACGGATGATCCAAACATTGAATGATGCCCAGGAAGAATACAATAAGTATAAACCGGATATTATCATCAATTGCATCGGCTATACCGGTAAAAATAATGTCGATGACTGTGAGCTGGAAAAAGACATGACCCTTACGGCCAACACTTTTGTCCCCATCATCCTGGCTGAAGTTGCTTTGCGCAATAAAATAAAGCTGGTGCACATTTCCAGCGGCTGCATTTATCACTATGATTATAAAAAATCTAAACCTGTCACTGAAGATGAAATTCCGTATTACTTTGATCTATTTTATTCCCGTTCCAAGATCTATTCTGAGAGAGCCCTTGAAGTTTTGAGCATGACCTATAATATACTTATTACGCGTATTCGTATCCCCCTGGACGACCGCCCGCACCCGAAGAACATTATTAACAAACTGGTCAAGTACGGAAAAGTCATCGATGTTCCTAACTCGGTCACCTATATTCCCGATTTTGTCCAGGCTGTGCGTCATTTGATCAAGATCGACGCTAAAGGTATCTATAACGTGGTCAATGAAGGCGGATTGAGATACCCTAAGCTGATGGAGATATATAAAAAATACGTCCCGGATTTTAATTTTGAAGTTATCGATTACCGTAAGCTCGGTTTAGTCCGGACTAACCTGTTGATGTCCACCAGAAAACTGGAAAAATCCGGCTTTAAGATCCGTAAGATCGACGACATTCTTGAGGAATGCGTACGTACTTACCTGGGAAAAAACTAGGGGACGCTTCCCCAGCTTTTAAAGGAGTCGACAATGAAAATCCTGACTACCGGTTCAGCGGGTTTTATCGGCAGCGCTTTTGTCCGGTTGATGGCTCAAAAAGGAATTAAACTGGTTATCGTCGATAATCTGGACTACGCCGCTGATCTGAAAAGGTTGGAAGCCGCCAAAGGGTTTTTTAAATTTTACAAAGCGGATATCCGCGACCAGAAAAAGATCGAGGCTGTTTTTAAAAAGGAAAAACCCTCTGCGGTGGTCAATTTCGCCGCCCAAAGCCATGTTGACCGGAGCATCAAAGAGCCCTTTATTTTTACCGATACCAATATCAGAGGAGTGCAAGTTCTTCTGGAAGTCAGCAAGAAGTATAGTTTGGAGAGATTTGTGCATATTTCTACGGATGAAGTATATGGCGACATTGAACATGGAGAATTCCTTGAGACAACGCCCTTAAATCCCAGTTCTCCTTATTCGGCCAGCAAAGCCGCGGCTGATCTACTGGTTAAAGCCTACCAGCGCACATTTAAATTTCCGGCGATCATTGTCCGGCCGAGCAATAATTACGGGTTATGGCAATATCCGGAAAAACTTATTCCCCTCGCAGTTTTAAAGATTTTGCGCGGTGAAAAGATCCCGGTGTACGCCCAGGGAAAGAACGTCAGGGAATGGCTTTATGTCGAAGATTCCGCCGCCGGAATATTCGAGATTCTGGAAAAAGGAAAAATAGGAGAGGTTTATAACCTGGGCAGCGGACAGGAAAAACAGAATATTGAGGTAGTTAAAGGTATTCTGGAGATCCTTAAAGCCGATGAGTCGAGGATCGAATTTGTCAAAGACCGCCCGGGCCATGATATCCGTTACAAGCTTAATTCCCAAAAAATTCGCGTTGAATTGGGCTGGGAAGCTAAAGTTAAATTTGAACAGGGGCTGGAAAAGACTGTGGAATGGTGCGCATCCAATAAGGACTGGCTGTTGGGAAAATGGAAAAAGATCGCCCCGCTGTATAAGTAAGAGAAAGGAAATCATGTTCTGGAAAATTATCGGTTTGTCCGCGGCGGTTCTGACCATGTTCGGATTCCTGCCCCAGGTGATCAAGATGCAGCGCACTAAATCCGTGGGGGACATCAGCCTCTGGGCAGTCCTGCAGTTTGTGGTAGGGATCATTCTTTGGTTGCTATATGGGATCCACCTCAAAGATACCGCAATAATTTTGGGAAATAGCGTGACTTTAGTCATCCTCTTTGTGGCTTTAGTCCTGTTTGTTAAATACAGCCCTAAGCCCGGAAAAAACTAAAGCCACGCAAAATGCTCTGAAACGGAAGGAGCTGTTTGTGCCGCTACATTCCCGCTACGCGCTCGGCTGTAAAAAAGATCCCCGCGACCTTCGGGATATCCCAATGGGGATGGTTTTGCCCGAGATCACCGTACCCCTGAAAGTCGATTATACCTCAAAGATGACCCCGGTCCGCGACCAAGGCGACGAAGGAACTTGCGTGGCCTTTGCTTCGGTTGTGGGAGTCAAAGAATACGAAGACCAAAAAGAATCTGGCAAACTGGTCGAATTATCCCCCCGCTACCTTTATTCCCTCTGTAAAGAGCACGATGGTTTTCCCGAAGAGGAAGGGACTTATCCCCGGGTGGCCATGAAGATGCTTCTCAAATACGGGGTTTGCCCGGAATCTCTCTGGCCGTACC
>JAPLLS010000085.1 GCA_026387435.1 Candidatus Omnitrophota bacterium | reverse complement strand
CTGCAGGAGCTGCGCGAGGAAGTCCGGGTTTCCGATGATATCCGTTGCCGGGCCCAAAAGGCGATCAACCGGATGCTGGAGATAATTTAAATGTTAAGCAATATCCCGGCATTTTACGAAGATGAGTGGATGGCGATTTTTAATAAACCTCCGGGGCTTTTGACCGTCCCGGCTCCGGGAAATACATCCCGCAGCCTCACCCAGATCCTCAATGAAGATCTGGAAAAACAAGGCGTTTCTTTTCGGCTGCATCCCTGTCACCGCCTGGACAAAGAGACTTCCGGGCTTATACTCTA
The DNA here is from genome assembly GCA_026387435.1 of Candidatus Omnitrophota bacterium. Classification (GTDB taxonomy): domain Bacteria; phylum Omnitrophota; class Gorgyraeia; order Gygaellales; family Profunditerraquicolaceae; genus JAPLLS01. Next base: position 63,273 of record JAPLLS010000085.1, on the reverse strand, counting down.
CGCCAAGGGCAAGTCCGCTCAAGATCAGTTGATGCAGCTTTTCAAGAGCCGCAAGATATCCAAGACCTATATCGCTTTCGTGCACGGACAAGTTGGGCAGGATAAAGGTTCGATCAATCGGCCGATCGAAGGGCAGTCGGCTTCTACCCGCTTTGAAGTCCTCGAGCGCCGCCGGGATTTTTCCGTGGTCAAATTAAGCCCGGAAACGGGCCGGACCAATCAGATCCGTATTCATTTTAAGGCCATCGGCCATCCGCTGGTCGGAGAAAGCAAGTTTGCCTTCCGCAGGGATTTTGCTCTGCGCTCCAAAAGGGTTTGTTTGCACGCTACCCATCTGGAGTTCATCCACCCCTGGACTTCAAAGGTGGTAGCGATTGAATCTCCCTTGGCCAGGGATATGCAAAAGTTCTTAGAAGACCATTTGGATCCCTCTAAAACATGAAACTATCTTTTAAAGAATGGATCAGTTTTATTCTCGTAGCCCTTTTGGGATTGGGGCTATGGTATAAATTCGGATACCCGCAGTTTTCCTTTGTCGAATTTAGGCTGGATAAGGGGCAAGCCTTGGAAAAAGCCCAGGGATATTTGGAATCTTGCGGAGTCAAGACCGAAGGATATTTAAGGTCCATAGTTTTTAAGTCGGACAACCTGGCGGATACCTATCTTCAAAAGACCCTTGGCCAAAAAGGGCAAGAGGGATTTATAAAACAGCAGGATTACGAATTTTTTTCCTGGCGGGTAAGGTTCTTCAAAGAATTTCAGAAAGAAGAGTATTTGTTGGAGATAAGCCCTAAATCCGGCAAGATCCTGTATTTTAGCCACCTTATTGAGGATATAGCCGCCAGGGAGACTTTTCCCAAGGATGTTGCCAAGAAAAAAGCCGAGGATTTCTTGACCGCAGCCTGCGGGATCAACCTTGGTGATTATGATTTCCATGAAGAAAAAGTAAAACGTTACGACAGGAGGACGGATTACTATTTCTCCTGGGAGAAAAAGGGAGTGTTTGTGCCCTGGAAAAAAGGCTTAGGCGGGGCCAAGCTTCTTTCCGGGGTCACTGTTTCCGGGGCTGAGATGCGGGAATTTTATCAAGGAGAGCTGGATATCCCCGAGCATTTCCGCAGATATATCGAAAAACAATTTGTCCTGGGAGAATTCGTAGCTAATTTTTCCCGGATTTTATTCATAATTCTGGTAATTCTTTCGATTATCCTGGTGATCAGGATCAGGCAGTCGGTAGTACTTCAGATCTCCAAAAAGTGGTACTTGTATCTGGCTGTATTTTTAGGCTTATTGAACACGCTGGTGGTATTTAATGACCTTCAGCAGGTCCTGGATAATTATTTCACCAGCGCAGCGCTTTACTCCTATATCGGGCTATATGTTTTGAGTACATTGACGTACGTTTTGTTTATAAGCGTGACTTTTACCCTGCCGGGTCTCGCCGGAGAATCTCTTCTGGAAGAAGCTCCTTTTAAGCGTTGGCCAAGGGCTTTTACGCTATTTCTTAGATCCACGTTCCTGGGGCGAAATATGGCCAGGTCGATTTTCTTAGGTTACATTTTATTCTTTATCATGCTGGGCTTTCAGGCAGTTATATTTTATCTCGGGCAAAAATACCTGGGAGTCTGGAAGCAATGGTTTAAACTTACCCAATGTTCCTCGGCCTATATTCCTTTTTTAAGCGCTTTTGTGATTGGGGCTACCGCGAGCCTCACTGAAGAGGTCGTATTCCGGGTTTTCAGTATATGCTGGTTCCGGAAATATTTGAAGAATACGGCCTTGGCGATCGTCTTGAGCGCTTTGATCTGGGGATTCGGCCACACGGAGTATGCGATATTTCCGATCTGGTTCAGAGGCATTGAGGTAACAATGCTCGGCATTTTTCTGGGTTTTATTTTTGTCAGATACGGTCTTATTCCTTTGATCGTGGCCCACTATCTTTTTGACGTATTCTGGGGTGTAGCCGCCTATATACTCGGGACAAGCACTCCATATTTGTTCATAAGCGCACTGGCTATAATGGTGCTGCCGCTGGGATTTGGCATTTTTGTATTTTTCCTTAACCTAACGGAGAGGGAAAAAGAAATAAAAATGTCCCTTAGCAGCATCCAGGAGTATAATCTTGAAGTATTGAGTGCTTTTGTATCCCAAAAGAAATCGCAAGGGCTGGATCATCGTGAACTAAAAGAGCAGCTGATTAAATACGGTTGGGACTATGTTCTGGTTGATCTGGCGATAAAAAAGGAGTGGCGATGAATGTGCTTCATGCCCTTATATTCGGCATTGTCGAGGGGATCACCGAATTCCTTCCTATTTCTTCTACCGGGCATCTGATGCTGACCGCGAAGATCCTTCAAATAAGCCAGTCTGAATTTGTTAAAAGTTTTGAAATAGCGATTCAGCTGGGGGCTATTCTTTCGGTGGTAGTTTTATACTGGCAGAGGCTGGTCAGGGGTTATGAAATCTGGAAGCGCCTCTTTGTCGCTTTTATCCCCGCGGCGGTAATCGGCGCGGTATTGTATAAGACGATCAAGAGGCATCTTATGGGCAGCAATAACGTGGTGCTCTGGGCGCTTTTTCTCGGCGGGCTGTTTTTGATCGTCTTCGAGCTGATTTATCGCGAAAAAGAAGGAGCTGCCAAAGATCTCATGGGAATTTCCTATCCCCAGGCGTTAATTATCGGTTTATTCCAGTCTATGGCCATGATCCCGGGCGTCTCCCGGGCCGCGGCAACGATTATCGGAGGGCTTGTAGTCGGGCTTAAGAGGAAAACTATTGTCGAGTTTTCCTTCCTTCTGGCGATCCCGACCATGCTTGCCGCTACCGCGTTGGACTTGTTTAAAAGCGCCAACGTTTTTAAACCTGAACAGTTCGTCTTGCTGGGGGAGGGGTTTCTTGTTTCGTTCGCGGTGGCTATTATTGCGATCAAGTTCCTCCTCGCTTTTATCAAGCGGCATAATTTTATTTCTTTCGGAATATACCGGATGATCGTCGCCCTGGCGTTCTGGCTTATCGTCAAGTAAAGCGGAGGAAAGTATATGAGCATTATTGTTCTGGGTACCGTGGCTTTAGATACGGTTAAAACCCCTTACGGAAAAAGAATTGAGATGCTCGGCGGATCAGCCGCGCATTTTTCCATGTCCGCCCGGATATTTACCGACGTGCACCTGGTGGCCATAGTCGGAAAAGATTTTCCTCGCAAGTATATAAACTTTTTGAAGAACAAAAGCGTAGTCCTGGATTCACTGATTAAGACCAACGGAAAGACTTTTAAGTGGGAAGGCGAGTATAAAGGGGATTTGAACTCCGCCCTTACTAAGAAGACCGAGCTGGGTGTGCTTTTAGAGTTCTGCCCCCGGGTTGCCAAACACCAGCAAAAAATAAAAAATGTCTTTTTGGCCAATGTTGACCCGGAACTTCAGTTGAAGCTTTTAGAGTGCGTGCAAGCGCCAAGGCTGGTAGGATTAGACAGCATGAATTTCTGGATCCACAATAAGCGTAAATTTCTTCTCAAGGTGTTTAAAAAGGTGGATATTTTTGTGGCTAATGACCGCGAAGCCCGGGATCTTTCCGGAGAGAACAACCTGATCAAAGCTGCAAAAACTCTGCGCAGCCTCGGACCAAAAATGGTTTTAATAAAAAAAGGCGAGCATGGAGTAATTTTTTACTGCGATAAATTTAAATTTTGCCTTCCCGCTTACCCGACGGATACCGTGATTGATCCCACCGGAGCCGGAGATACTTTCGCCGGCGGTTTTATGGGTTATTTGAGCACGCAAAAGAAATTAGATTTAAAAGCTATCAAGAAAGCAGTTGTTTTAGGGACTATAGCGGCATCGTTCAATGTAGAGGCGTTCGGTATGGAAAGGACTTCTAAGCTTTCATTAAAAGACCTGCGGGCAAGGCTGGAAGAGTTCAAAAAAATAGTTCTATTTTGAGTGAGCATCTCGTCCTCGGCAAACATTCGCGGATTTCGTTAAAATCCGCTCATGCCTCGGACTAAATTCGGCCCAATAACTTATGTCGCACTTCGTGCTCCATAAGTTATGGCCTCATTTAAGATCGTTTTATTTTAGAGAGGAGAAGCTATGACACTTGAAGAAAAAATACTCAATGATTTCAAAGAGGCGATGAAAGCTAAAGATCAGATCAAGGTTTCTACTTTAAGTTTCTTAAGAGCGCAATTCAATTATCTTGGCCTGGAGAAAAAAAAGAAATCTCTTGATGATGCAGATTGCATTTTTGCGATCAAGAAATTGATCAAACAGCACCAGGATTCCATCGAGCAGTTCAAAGCCGGATCCCGCCAGGACCTGGCGGATAAGGAAGCCAAGGAACTGGAGATCCTTAAGTCCTATGTTCCTCCGGAGATGTCCAAAGAAGCGCTCAAAGATATCGTTGATGAAGTAATAGCTTCCACGGGTGCCGCAGGATTGAGGGATATGGGGAAAGTGATCAAAGAAGTCATGGCTAAGGCCGGCGGGTCTGCCGGCGGAAAAATGGTCAGCGAAATGGTAAAGCTGCGGCTTGTTCCCGCAGCTGAGTAATTTATCTTGATTTTTTTTAGTGTAGTATTACAATAAAAATTCAGAAAGGAGGAATAAAAATAAAATGAAAAGAGTTTCCTTATTTGTGCTCGTTTTAGTTTTAGGTATAACTTTGATCAGCTGTTCCAAGAAACAAGAAACTCTGGAAGAGATGCAGCAGCCGATGTCTCCGGAAGATCTGAACAGGATAAAAACCGAGACTCAGGTGGCTCCTGATGCGAAAGCAACAGCAAGCGTCTCCGGCCAGGCAACAGTTGTATCTGCTACAGAAGCTAATTTGGAACCTTTGCCGCCTTCGGGTCCGTATCAACCCAGCGCAAAAGAGATCCAGACAGCCTTAAAGAACTCCGGTTTCTATGTTGGATCAATAGATGGTAAACTCGGCCCTAAAAGCGAGAGTGCTATCGAAGCTTTTCAGAAAGCTAACGGTTTAAAGGTTGACGGCAAAGTCGGCCCAAAGACCTGGACAGCATTAAGCAGGTATTTTCACGCTTCTGCAACAGCACCGGCAGCCGGCGAATAAAAAAGTTCTCCCGGCCTTGCAAAATAGGCTGGATGTGCTATACTTTTTACGGCCGATAAAGGCAAACCTCGAGAAATCGGGGGGCGTTCCGGCGATCTACTCCTGTGAGTTTTTTGTCGGGACCCCGTCGCGGCGTTCGGGTGCGGATGTTGCGCGCGGGGCAAAGCCACAGACCTAAGTTATCCGCTGAAGCGAAAGTTCCGTACCAGTGAGTGCGGAATAGTCTTAGAGCGGGTTAATATGGTGGCTGGGTTACCGAAAGTAAAGGCAGTACTTGCCTTTATCGGCTTTTTTTTGCACAATAATCCCAACAGAAATGTTGGGATTTTTTGTTTACCGCAGCCTTGCCCATTAATGCGTCACGTGTTATAATAAAGCCCATGATCGAATTTCCTAAAGATTTCTTATGGGGCTCAACCACTGCCGCTTATCAGGTGGAAGGGGATAATTCTAATTCCGACTGGTGGGAGTGGGAAAAGACAAAACCAGGGATCGCCTCTTCGGGAGCGGCTTGCCGTCATTATCAGCTTTTCCGGGAGGATTTTAACCTGGCCAAGAGTTTGGGCCATAACTCTCATCGCCTTTCTTTGGAATGGGCCCGTATCCAGCCCGAACCCGATAAGTTTTCCCAGTCAGAGATAGACCATTATATCCAGGTCATCGATCATCTGCGCAGCCTGGGGATCGAACCGATAGTGACTTTGCACCATTTTACCAATCCGCTTTGGTTATCCAAGATCGGCGGATGGGAGAACCCCCAGGCGATACAGTATTTCTTGGAGTACGCCGGGAAAATTGTCAAATCATTTTCGGGCAGGGTGAAATACTGGGTGACTGTCAACGAGCCCATGGTTTATACCTATTATTCTTATCTGGTTGGAGAGTGGCCTCCCCAGAAAAAATCCCCGGTAACGGCTAATAAAGTGGCCAATAACCTCGTTGATGCGCACATTCGCTCTTACCGCCTGATCCACTCATTTTATAAAGAGAATAAACTTTCTCCGCCAATGGTTAGTATTGCCCAAAATATGATCGCTTTCATAGCTTGCCAGAAAAGCTTGCGTAATAATCTCGCGGTATATTTAAGGAACAGGCTGTTCAATTTTAGGCTGATCAATCTATTATATAGGAAAAGATGCCTGGATTTCATCGGGATGAACTATTATACCCGTCATTTGGTTGATACCCGGAGATGGTCTTTATGGGAATTGCTCGGTAACACCTGCGCTAAAAAGCATGATACGCTCCCTAAGAATTCGCTGGGTTGGGAAATTTATCCCCAGGGGCTCTATTACCTGTTGATGGGTTTAAAGAAATATCGTCTCCCGGTTTTTATATTAGAAAACGGTATTTGTTGCCAGGATGACAATCAGAGATGGGATTATATCCGGGAGCACCTTAAGAAGGTCCATGCGGCCATGGCTAACGGGGTTAATGTGATCGGCTACTTATACTGGTCGTTACTGGATAATTTTGAATGGGACAAGGGTTTTGCCCCGCGTTTCGGGCTCTGCGCAATCGATTACTCGGATTATAAAAGAACGCCCAGGGATAGCGCCAGGAAGCTGGCGCAAGTCGCATCAACCGGTTTACTGGAAGAATGAAAATCAATAATAACAGTTACATTCTCAGAGAAATTCCTCTTTTTTCCGGCTTATCGTCCGATGAATTGAATTATATCAAAAAGAAATCCAGCTTCACTGAATTCAAAAAAGGCCAGGTAATTTACAAGGAAGGTTCGGCGCCGTCTTTCTTTTATTGCATAATCCGGGGCAGGGCGGTGCTTTCCGTGTTGGACCATGCCGGCAAGCAGCAGGTCCTGGAATACATGCACCGCGGCCAGTACTTCGGGATAATCTCGGCCTTGACCGGAGAGCCGCATTCGGTGACCGCCAAGGCTTTGAATGATTGCTTGCTTCTGGTTATCCCCAAGCCCGCTTTCGACGGGCTTTTAAAGAAGATCCCGCAGCTGGCTATCGACCTGAGCAAAACTCTTTCCCGCAGGCTTAAACGTAAAGACATCCATCCTAAGACTATCTTCGAAAGCACGATCATCGCGGTTTTAAGTTCATACCCCCAGGCCGGAAAAACCGTTTATGCCTCTAACCTGGCTTTCAGCTTGAGTAAAGAAGCGCGGAAAAAATCGATCATCGTGGATATTTGCCGCCATGATAAATGCCACCGCATGCCCAGGTTGTTGAAAACCGGAAAAGACTACCGGGTAACTAATATTTCTTCCCGTTCTTTTCGCATCGATTCGCTGAAATCTCAGATCTTAAAGGACAGATACGGCATAGATGTCATATACTTGAGTTATTCCAATCAAGACGAGCTGTGGCCGAAGAAAGTCACCGAATTATTGAGCAATCTCGTCAATGATTATCATTTCGTGGTCCTGGATCTGCCCTGTCGCCGGGAAAAGACGATCCTGACTATTCTAAACCAGTCGGATCTTATTCATATCCTGACCAGCCCCAAGGCTTCGGATTTAAAAAGTACCCTGAGATTGATCAAAAAGCTGGAAAAGGATTTTGGTTTTTCCGAATCCAAGGTAAAAGTGATCGTCAACGAAAGCAAACCTTCCAAACTGAGCTTTGAAGAAAAACAGCAGTTGTTGGGAGGCGAGATTTTCGCGAGTCTGCCTAAAATAGACACCAGGGTTTCCGGAAGACTGGTGATCGAAAAACCCGATGCGGATTATTCCCTGGTAATCCGGAGAATTTCCCGCCATGAAGGTAATTGTTTGGTGGGGCTGGCTCTGGGGGTGGGGGTGGCTTACGGCTTTTGCCATATCGGGATCCTAAAAGTGATTGAAGAAGAAAAAATCCCTATCGATGTCATCTCCGGATCCAGCATGGGGGCGTTTATCGCCAGCCTCTGGGCGATCGGAAAATCGAGTTCGGAAATCCTGTCCATAGCCAAGGAATTTAAAGAGCCAAAGCATATCTGGAACCTCCTGGATTTTACCTTCCCGTTGCTGGGTTTTATCAAGGGCAATAAACTTTACAATATGTTTAAACTTTACCTGGGAGATAAGACTTTCTACGACGTAAAAGTCCCTTTAAAGATCATTGCCAGCGATTTGAAGGGAAAGAAGTCGATCGTTTTCGAAAAAGGGCTGATCATCGACGCGCTTATGGCCAGCTGCGCCATGCCCGGGGTATTCGCTCCTTTTACCCAAAAAGGCCAGATGTTTTTTGACGGCGGGGTGATCAATCCTTTGCCTACCGAACCGTTGTTGGAGATGGGCGCCAAAAAGATCATTGCCGTCAACCTTACCCCTTCGCGCGAAGACCTGATCAGGCAGTACGACCGGATCAAACAGGATCTTTCCGTTGAGGTAAAACAGATAAAAACAAACGATTGGTTCAATCTCAGGGAGTACCTGCGCAAAAAATTAAAAGTCAATATCCTGGATTTTATTTTCAGCAGTTTCGAGATCATGCAGTCGGAAGTGGCGCTTAAGGAAGCGCAGCTGGCGGACGTAGTTTTGCACCCGGACACCTCGGGGCTGCACTGGATGGAGTTTTATAAGGCGGAAGAATTCGCCAAGAGAGGCGAGGAAGAAGCCAGGAAGAATCTGGATAAGATCAAAAAACTTATCGAGGAATAATGGGAGGAACGATGGGGCGCTGTAAATTAATTGGTTTGGGACTCATCATGGTTTTCGTTTCGGGATGCGGGGTGGGGATGAAAGAATCTTTGCGGGGAGTTGCCGGGGTTTCAACTAAAGTTCTTGAGGATAATCTTTCCGGCGCGGACTCTAAAGAATTCGATCTGGCTTATGATGCCGTTTATTCCCAGGTCCAGAAGATCGTCAAAGAAATCGGGGCTTATGTTTACGCGGTTGATAAGTCCAAGAATCTCATCGCTATCTACGTGACCGAGGAAGATACCACTCCGGTAGGCATATTCTTCAAGGGGTTAGATAATAACAAGACCCGAGTTTCAATATCATCCCCCAGTAAATTCGCCAAGGAGATTATCTCCGGGAAGATCTTTTCCGGCCTGGAAAAATAAATGGAAACGCCGGAGCGAAGCTATTGACTAGATGGCGATGGGCTAATATAATATAAACAAAGTTTAATTATTGGCAAGAGCGGGTTTCCGGTTTTTCGAATTGTTAACAAAAAAGGAGATGAAATGAAGAAGTTGCTGACGCTGTTCGTACTTATACCTTTTCTGGTCACCGGGCTTTCCGGCTGCATACCTGTGTTCTTGATGGCGGTGGGCGGGGTCGGGGTTTACGCCGTAAGTAAAGACACGATCCAGGGAGATACAGATACTCCCTACGAAGCGATATGGGATTCAGCTTTGAAAGTAGCCCGGATAAGGGGTACGGTTCTACAGGAAGATTTCAACCGCGGCTATATTGAAGTAAACGCCAAGCCTAACAAGATCTGGATCCAGTTTGTCCGGGTCACTACCACGGCGACCAAGATCAGGGTATCCGCGCGAAAATACAAGCTGCCCAATATAGACCTGGCCCAGGAAGTGTTTATCAAGATCATAGAGGAAGCGAATAAGGGAAGTTGAAAAACTTGCTTTTTGACGTATTTGTGCTAATAGTCTTATAGCCATCACCTTTAACGGCGCTATAGTGAACGAAAACATCTTTACCGTCCTCAGCTGTGATAAAGCCATAACCTTTTTGATTGCTGAACCATTTTACTTTTCCTTTTGCCATTTGTTTCTTGTCACCTCCCTTCAAAAAAAAACCGCAAAGCTTTAAAATTTTCATCTAAGCTTTACGGTTCGTGATAAATACATCAATTACTTTACTCCTTGAGTCCCAAATCCATTATTATCAAATTTCACATTAAGTATAACATTTTAGGCTTTTTTGTCAATATTTATTTAATGAGGCCATAACTTATGGAGCACGCAGTGCGACATAAGTTATGGGGCCGAATTAAGTCCGAGGCAGCGAGTGGATTTTAACGAAATCCACGAGCGTTAGCCGAGGACGAGATACTTACCTTATTTTGTTTGCAGCGGATAGCTATTTTTGTTATAATATAGCCTTTGCTAAAGCTAAAAAGAGGGGGAACTAATGATAGATAGATACAGCCTTCCCGAAATGTCTGGCATCTGGCAGGATGAGAATAAATTCCGTATCATGCTTGAGATCGAGATCCTGGCTTGCGAAGCGCATGCCCGGCTCGGCCGCATTCCCAAAGCCGCAGCCTCAAGGATCCGTAAAAAAGCCAGATTCAACGTCAAGCAGATCTTAAAGATCGAAGAAAAGACCCAGCACGACATAGTGGCGTTTGTCACTAATGTCTCGCAGTATATCGGCTCTGACGCCCAATATCTGCATATCGGCCTGACTTCGTCCGATCTTCTGGATACCACCCTGGATGTGCAGCTCAAGCAGGCTTCGGATATTTTGTTAGCTGACCTTCTTAAGCTGGAGAAAACCCTCTCTGTAGCGGCCAAAAAATATAAAGACACTGTCTGTATCGGCCGGACCCACGGCGTGCACGCCGAGCCCATGACTTTCGGCCTGAAACTCGCTCTTTGGTTCGACGAGACCAGAAGGAATATTGAGCGGATGCGTACTGCCCAAGAAGCCATATCCTGCGGAAAACTTTCCGGGGCGGTAGGAACATATTCCAATATCGATCCTCAAGTCGAGAATTATATTTGCAAAAAGCTTTCTCTTAAGCCGGTCAATGTGGCCACCCAGGTCATCCAGAGGGATATTTACGCTCAGTATTTATCCACCTTGGCCATAATCGCGGCTTCCCTGGAAAAATTCGCTTTAGAGATCAGGCATCTCCAGAGGACAGAAGTCCTGGAAGCCGAAGAACCGTTTGCAAAGGGCCAGAAGGGCTCTTCAGCTATGCCCCATAAGAGAAATCCCGTAGTCTGCGAGCGGATCTGCGGTTTGGCCCGGGTATTAAGGGCGAACTCTTTAGCCGGGATGGAGAACGTGGCCCTCTGGCACGAAAGGGACATCAGCCATTCGTCGGTGGAGAGGGTGATCTTGCCCGATTCGACCATACTTCTGGATTACATGCTCAATAAATTCATCAAGGTCGTAGACGGTCTTTTGGTTTATCCGCAGAATATGATGGTTAACCTTTTAAAAACAAAAGGGCTGATATTTTCCCAGCGCACGCTTCTGGCTTTGATGGACAAAGGTTTAAGCCGGCCTAAAGCTTATGATCTGGTGCAGCGGGCGGCAATGCTGACTTGGAAAGGCTGTAAGGATTTCAAGACCAATCTTTTGGAAGACCCGGAGGTTAAGAATTACCTGAGCGCTAAAGATCTGGACCGGGTTTTCGACTTGAATTTTTATCTTCGCCACGTGAACTTGATCTTTAGAAAAGCAGGCCTGGGTAAATAATTTCTTACGCCTACTCAATAACTTAACAATAATTTTTATTCTCACTTATTCCTGCCCAAAGCGGAGTTTCCATGTTTTGGAAAATAGAAGTAATTGACAAACCCGGAATTTTTGACGCTGTGGGTGTCGGCGTCAAAAAAGATGTTTTGGACCTGGGGATCGATTCGGTCAAAGACGTCAGGTTCGTCCAGGTTTATAACATTGAAGGCTTAATTTCCCGTCAAGAGCTAGAGAGGATCTGCGCGGAGTTACTTGCGGATAAAGTTTCTCAGGATTACCGGATCGTAGCAGGACAAAAACGATCTGTCCGCGGGAATGTTCATATCGTCGAGGTCGCTCATAACCCGGGGGTTATGGATCCGGTTGAGGATTCCACTCTCAAAGGTATCCGGGACTTAGGTATTGGAGGAGTGACTTCGATCAAGACCGCCAGAAAATACCTCCTTACAGGCAAGCTTACCGAGCCGCAATTAAAGACTATTTCCGAAAAACTTCTTTACAATAAACTGATTCAACATGTCGTTAAGGATCAATCCTGCGGGTATAAACCACTAGTTGCCGGGGAAACCGGGTACAAGTTTGGCCTGGTTATCGTGGATCTTTTGCAAGCAACGGATAAGAGGCTCCAGGAGATCAGTTCCCAGGGCCAGCTTTTTCTTAATCTTATTGAGATGCGCCTGATCCGGGATTATTTCAAGAAATTGGGGCGCAATCCCACTGACTGCGAGCTGGAGACTATTGCCCAGACCTGGTCCGAGCACTGCGGCCACAAGACTTTCCGCGGCAAGATCGAGTATAAAGAAATTATAGGGCAACAAGTTCACAAGGTCGCAAAGTCACAGGGAAAAACCTTAAAGATAAATAATCTTTTGAAGTCGACGATCATGAAGGTCACCAGGGAATTGAATAAGCCCTGGTGTGTTTCGGTATTCAAGGATAATTCCGGGGTGATCGAGTTTGACGATAAATACAATGTTTGTTTTAAGGTGGAAACTCACAATCATCCCTCGGCCTTAGAGCCTTTCGGCGGGGCTAATACCGGTATCGGTGGAGTTATCCGCGACCCCATGGGCACGGGACTGGGAGCCAAACCGTTTTTAAATACCGACGTCTTTTGTTTTGCTCCTCCAGATTATCCTTTCAGCAAACTTCCCAAGGGAACACTGCACCCTAAACGGATCGCCAAAGGCGTAGTTTCCGGAGTGCGCGATTACGGCAACAAAATGGGTATTCCCACGGTCAACGGCTCGGTATTGTTTCACGAAGGCTTTGTGGGCAACCCCCTGGTTTACTGCGGAACCGCCGGGATAATGCCTAAAGACAAATCTTCTAAAAAGACTTCAACCGGCGAGTTGGTGGTAGTGGTTGGCGGCCGGACCGGCAGGGACGGTATCCACGGCGCGACTTTTTCTTCCGGAGAATTGACCCACGAATCCGAAACCATCTCCAGCGGCGCGGTGCAGATTGGTAATCCTATTCAGGAAAAGAAAATGCTCGATACTTTGCTTGTGGCCCGCGACCGAGGCCTTTATACCGCGATCACCGACTGCGGCGCCGGCGGTTTGTCTTCGGCCGTAGGAGAGATGGCTCAGGAATTGGGCTGCCGGGTCGATCTGGAAAAAGTGCCTTTAAAATACAGGGGGCTGTCTTACACCGAGATTTGGATTTCCGAATCCCAGGAGAGGATGACCATCTCGGTGAAAAAAGAGAAGTTAGAACAGCTCTTGAAGTATTTTCCGGGGAGAACGTCGAGGCCACGGTGATCGGAGAGTTCACTGATACCAAAAGATTGCAGCTTTTTTATCATAACCATCTGGTCTGCGACTTAGATATGCAATTTCTTCACGAGGGGCTGCCCAGGACCGAGAAGAAAGCCTGCTACGTAAGCCCCAAACATAAAGAGCCGGCTATCGCTGTTAAAAAAGACCTTACTTTGTATCTGTCCAGGTTGCTGGGCGATTACGATATTTGTTCCAAGGAATGGGTGGTCAGGCAATACGACCATGAGGTTCAGGGCGGAACTGTGCTTAAGCCGCTGGTGGGGATCGTCAATGACGGACCTTCGGACGCCGCGATCGTCAAGCCTGTGCTGGATTCCCAGCGGGCAGTGATAGTTTCTAACGGCATCAATTTTCGCTACGGTTTTATCGATCCTTACTGGATGGCTGCTTCCTGTATTGACGAGGCCCTGCGTCAGATCATTTCCGTAGGCGGCTCGCTGGAAGAAGTGGCGCTGCTGGATAATTTCTGCTGGGGAAATCCCGATAAACCGGACAGGCTGGGGTCTTTAGTGCGCACGTCCTACGGATGCTATGATATTGCCAAAGCTTTTGGGGTGCCTTTTATTTCCGGGAAAGACAGTTTGTATAACGAGTATGCGGTCCACGGTAAATCCCAGGCTATTCCCGGGACGATCCTGATCTCGGCGATCGCGGTGATGAAGGACGCGGGTAAAGCGATTTCCATGTATGCCAAAAAGCCTGGGAATTTGATCTATATCGTAGGCCTCACCCGGGAAGAGCTGGGCGGCTCGCATTATTACGGTTTGTTCAAGGCGATGGGAAATAACGTTCCCCGGGTATATCCGGTTCAGGCCAACAAAACTTTCCAGGCCTTAAGCCGGGCATCGTCGAAGGGATTGATCTCTGCGATGCATGATTGTTCCGAGGGCGGGCTGGGAGTTGCTGCCAGCGAAATGGCTTTTGCCGGAGGCTTGGGAATGGAGCTGTTTCTGGCGGAAGTTCCTTATTCCGGGATGAGCTGCGGCGGAAAAAAGAAAATTGATCGAAATGATTTTGTTTTGTTCTCCGAATCTAATTCCCGTTTTATAGTCGAGATCGAAAAGAAAGATCAGAAAAAGTTCGAAAAATTGCTTAAAGGGACAGTTTTTGGATTGATCGGCTGCGTTTCCCAGGGCAAAGATTTCAAGGTTTTTGGCTTGGATGGGGAAATTTGCGTGGACTCCAACATCAACGATCTGAAAGAATCATGGCAAAAGCCTTTGCGCTGGTAAGAAAGAGGTTAAAATGGTGCGGGAGAAAAAGAGTTTTATCGACAAACACGAATTTGATACTGAAGACCCCTGGCGTATTTTTCGGATCATGTCCGAGTTTGTGGAAGGTTTTGAAGTACTTTCTTCTATCGGAAAAGCGGTTTCCATCTTCGGTTCCGCCAGGTTGTCGTCCTCGCACAAATATTACAAGTTAGCCGAAGAGGTGGCTTATCTTCTGGCTAAAGAAAAGTACGCGATCATTACCGGATCCGGGCCGAGCCTGATGGAAGCGGCGAACAAGGGCGCCAAGCGGGCCAAAGGTTATTCCGTAGGATTGAATATCCAGCTTCCGCTTCAGCAGAATCCCAATCCTTATGTGGATACGCTCCTGGATTTCCGCTATTTTTTCATTCGCAAGGTCATGTTCGTCAAATACGCCAAGGCTTTCGTGATCATGCCCGGAGGATACGGAACGCTGGATGAATTCATGGAGGCTATTAATTTGATCTCTACCGACAGGATCCCTAAATTCCCGGTAATTGTGGTGGGAAAAGAATACTGGAAAGGATTGATGGACTGGTTGAAAAACACCGTCCTGAAAACCGGCTGTATCAGCGAAGAAGACCTTTGTCTTTTTAAGGCCGTGGATAAACCAAAAGAAGTAGTCAAAATAATCAAGGACTTCTATAAGAGCCATAAATCATTGTGTTAGGGAAAACATGAAACCCAGAGTTTGTATATTAAGGACGGCAGGCACTAATTGCGACAAGGAAACTGCTTTTGCATTCGAGGCTGCCGGAGGCGATCCGGAATTGGTGCACGTGAACAGGCTTATTTCCTCAGAGAAATCTTTGGATAATTACCATATACTGGTATTGCCCGGAGGATTTTCTTACGGTGATGATATTGCCGCCGGCAAGATCCTGGCTAACGAGCTGCGCTGTAAATTAAACCAGGGGCTCAAGAGATTTATCGCCGCGGGAAAACTGATTATCGGCATCTGCAACGGTTTTCAGATCCTGGTTAAAAGCGGGCTTCTGCCCGGCAATGATACCTTGGAGCAGGAAACCAGCCTGATCATTAACGACTGCGGATCTTTTCTCGATGAATGGGTTTATCTTAAAGTCACAAGGTCGCAAAGTCACAAGTCGCAGGTGAAATGCGTGTGGGCAAAAGATCTGCCCGAAGAGATCTATTTGCCGATCGCCCACGGCGAAGGTAAATTCGTGGTCCGGGATAAGCAAGTTCTGGCGCGTTTGAAAAAGAATAACCAGATAGTTTTTAAATACAGCGATAATCCTAACGGTTCGCTGGAAGACATCGCCGGGATCTGTGACGATACGGGAAGGATCCTGGGTTTAATGCCTCATCCGGAAAGGCATATCGATATCCGACAGCACCCGCGCTGGGAGAAAACCAGCGGCGCCAGCCTGGGGCACGGGTTTTTAATCATAAAGAATGGTGTGGAATATGCAAAAAATAATTTACGAGGATAACGATACCCCAAAAGAATTCTGCGGCCTTTTCGGGATATTCGGCCATAAGCAGGCCAGCTGGCTGACTTATCTGGGATTGTTCGCCCAGCAGCACCGCGGCCAGGAAGCCTGCGGGATCGTGGTTAACAAAAAAGAGAATCTTTCGGTCTATAAGCACATGGGGCTGGTCAGCGATGTTTTTACCCCGGAAGTTTTAGACAAGCTAAAAGGCACGGCCGCGGTGGGCCACGTGCGCTATTCTACTACCGGCTCGAGCGTTTTAAAGAACGCCCAGCCGTTATTGATCGATTACGCCAAGGGGTCGATCTGTATCGCTCATAACGGCAACCTGGTCAATTCCCTGGAACTCAGCCAGGAACTTGAAGAAAGAGGTTCGATCTTTCAGACTACCACGGATTCGGAAATAATCATCCATTTGATGGCCCGGGCCAAATCCCGCGATCTTCTGGAGAGCCTGGTTTTTGCCTTGGAAAGGGTCAAGGGTGCTTATTCGCTGGTGATGATGGATAATAAACACTTGATCGGAGTACGCGACCCCCTTGGGTTCAGGCCGCTGGTCCTGGGAAAACTGGGCGGCGCTTTTTGCCTGGCCTCGGAGACCTGCGCTTTTGATCTCGTCGGCGCTAAATACATCCGGGAGATCGAGCCGGGAGAAATAGTTTTTATCGATGTTAACGGGATTAAATCCATTAAACCGGAATCGCTGCAATTAAAGGGCAAGCATTCCTTCTGCACCTTCGAACACGTTTATTTTTCCCGCCCGGATTCAGTGGTATTCGGCGAGACGGTGCATACGGTCAGGCGCAAGTTGGGCGCGCAATTAGCCAGAGAACACCCGGTTAAAGCTGATTATGTCATCCCGGTCCCGGATTCGGGATTTTCGGCAGCTATGGGTTATTCCCACGAGTCGGGAATACCGTTGGAGTTAGGGATCATCCGCAACCATTACGTGGGCAGGACATTTATCCAGCCGGCACAGGATGCCCGCGACCTGGGAGTGCGGATTAAATTCAATTTGCTTAAAGACGTGATCAAAGGAAAACGGATAATCGTGGTCGACGATTCCATTGTCCGGGGCACGACTTCCAAGATCCGCGTGCGCAACCTGCGCAGAGCAGGGTGTAAAGAAGTGCATTTGCGGATCTCCTGCCCGGCCCACCGTTTTCCCTGTTTTTACGGAATAGATTTTCACAAACCGACGGAACTCATCGCCAATAAATATGAATCGCTGGTTAAAATTCAGCAGTACCTTGAAGTGGACAGTCTGGGGTATTTAACTCTGGAAGGGATGCTTGGCTGCCTGAAATACGAGAATGAGAATTACTGCGCGGCCTGCTGGACCGGAAAATACCCGCTGCACGCCAAGGATGTGGATAAATTCGCTTTAGAACTGGGCTGCTGCGGACAGTCGGGAAAACCAAAGTGTGAACTTAAAAAATAATCACAGAAAGAGGTTGCTAAATGAGCGGGATTTTCGGGGTAGTATCAAAAGAAAGCTGCATGCAGGATTTGTTTTACGGGACGGATTATCATTCTCATCTGGGCACCCAGTTTGCCGGCCTGGCAGTCTGGGGGAAGGAATTAATCCGGAAGATCCACGACATCAGCGGCACCCAGTTCAAGGCTAAGTTTTTCGCCGAGTACAAAAATATGCCCGGGGATAAAGGTATCGGGGTCATCAGCGCCAAGGATGAACAGCCGGTTTACATCAAATCCCGCTTTGGCCCGTTCGCTATAGCTACCAACGGTTTTATCGAGAACACCGATGAGCTGGTGGATTTTCTGTATAAGGAAGGACAGTCTTTCAGCGAAGTAGCCGACGGCAGCGTAAACATGAGCGAGCTGGCGGCAAAATTGATCATCCGGGGCAAAGATATTCCCGACGGGATCAAGAAGATGTTTGAGAAGATCCAGGGGTCATGTTCGTTATTGATCCTTACTGAAAAAGGGATCTATGCCGCTCCGGACCGCTACGGCTATTACCCATTGGTGCTGGGAGAAAATTTTTATCGATAAATCCGGGGTTACAATCAAGGAAAAAGGCTCCGGGATTAATCAGACCTGTAGCTTCTTGTGGATCTACACCGGTTTTCCGGCGTCTTCCTATGAAGGGGTCAATACTGAAGTGGTCCGGGAAAATTCCGGCCGGGCTTTAGCTAAAAGGGACAAGGTCAACGCGGATTTGGTCTGCGGTATTCCCGATTCCGGTATCGCCCACGCCATCGGTTACGCCATGGAATCCGGCCTGCCTTACCGCCGGGCTTTGGTAAAATATACTCCCGGCTACGGCCGCAGCTATACTCCTCCGTCGCAGGAGACCCGCGACCTGGTGGCGAAAATGAAACTTATTCCCATTCAAGAAATTATTAAAGGCAAGCGGGTGGTCATTTGCGATGACTCCATTGTCCGGGGAACACAATTCAAGAATTACACCATCAAGAAACTCAAGGAATGCGGGGTCAAGGGGATTCATCTGCGTATCGCTTGCCCGCCGCTGATGTTCCCTTGCAAATTCAATTTTTCTACCCGGAGCATCCATGAGCTGGCAGCCCGCAAGGCGATCAAGGCCCTGGAAGGTAAAGACATCAAAGACGTCAGTGAGTATATCGACGAAAATTCCTCCAAGCACAAGAAAATGGTAGAATGGATCAGAAAAGACCTGGACGTGGATTCTCTGCAGTATCAGAAGCTCGACGATATGATCGAGGCCATAGGATTGCAAAAAGAAAAACTTTGCCAGTATTGCTGGACAGGAAAACAACCATAGGATAATGGGATGAAGAATATTACTTACAAAAGATCCGGCGTGGATATTCAGAGCGCCAATTTATTCAAGGCCAAACTCCAGGGGCTGGTCAAAAAGTCGCAGGGCCCTCAAGTCCTTAAAGGGATCGGCGGATTCGGAAGTTTTTTCAGCCTGGCCAAGGAAAAGTTCCGGGATCCGGTACTGGTCGCTTCTTCGGACGGGGTAGGGACCAAGCTTAAGATCGCGGCCCTGGCCGGCAAGCATGATACCGTGGGTATTGACGCGGTGGCTATGAATGTCAATGATATCCTCTGCGTGGGAGCGAGAACTCTATTTTTTCTGGATTATATCGCTTACAGTAAATTGCCGGAAGCAACTTTGCTGGATATCGTCAAAGGTTTGAATGACGGCTGCCTGCAAGCCGGATGTGCCTTGATCGGAGGCGAGACCGCCCAGATGCCGGATATGTATAAACCCGGGGAATATGATTTGGCCGGATTTTGCGTAGGGATCGTAGAGAAGAAACAAATCCTGGATGGTTCAAAGATCGAATCAGGGAATTTGGTCATTGGGATAGAGTCGAATGGCATCCATTCCAACGGGTATTCGCTGGTGCGAAAAGTTTTCTCCGAGTCCGAGCAGAAGAGGATGAGCAAGGAACTTCTTCGGCCGACCCGGATCTATGTTAAGCCGGTTATGGCTCTTTTGGAAAAATTCAATCGCGCAGGAAAACAGCCGATCCGGGGGATCTCGCATATTACCGGCGGTGCGTTTTACGATAAGATCGTCCGTATTCTTCCCAAGAATGTGGATGCCAGGATTAATAAAGGTTCCTGGCCGTTCCAGACGATCTTTAAATTGATCCAGAACAAGGGCAACATCCCGGATAAAGAAATTTACCATACCTTGAATATGGGCATAGGTATGGTTTTGATCGTCGAGGTTTCGGACGCCGTAGAGATCCAGAATGAACTGGCGAAGATGAAACTGAAATCCTGGATCATCGGAGCCTGCTGCAAAGGCAAGAAGCAGGTTCAAATAGTTTAACAAATCTGCTTTTTAAAACAGCCAGAGGAAGACATGAATTTTTTATCGGCAGTTACCGCTTTTCTCAGAAAGTACTTTTTGCTTGGGTTTGTTTTATTTGCCGGGATTATTTTGATATTTTGCTTAAAGTTTAATATATTTTCCGGTTATTCGGCCAAGTTTAGTAAAAGAGAAAATAATGTAGCGCCGATTAAAGAGGATAAAGCAACCCCAATTAAAGAGGTTAATCAGAAGAGCGGAGAAGTTATTAAAGTTGAAGTTAATAAAATTTTAGAAGATGCCAATGCCTGGTTACAAGAACGTATAATATCCAACAGCAGGGAAAAGGGAAGGTTAACTATAGATTTTAATAAGCGCGGAGCTTTGCGTAGCGAAGACCATTTAATCACTCATATCGATAGAGTAAACACGTGCCTGGAATCAGTGGATGAGTATATTAAAAAGATGGATGGGCAGATCAAGGGCTTATTGCTATCTGCGAAAGAGGAAAAATTTGAAACTGTGGATTGGCTTAAAGATGAGCACGAAAAATATTTAAAATTTATAGAAAACGCAAAAACAACTAAAAATAATATAAAAAAGCAAGCCAGGGAATTGTGTATCAGATTTTCCGATACAGCTACCTTTGACAACGTTTTAAAAGAGCATCCGTTTAAGAGTGGTGCAGATGAATTTAATCCTTGATCTAGCGGCACTCGCCGGGTCGTTGATAAAGAAGATACTATGAAAATATTAGTTATCGGTTCAGGAGGAAGGGAACACGCGCTGGTCTGGAAATTGAGCCAATCCCAGAATGTCAAGAAGATCTTTTGCGCTCCGGGTAACGGCGGGATCTCTAAATTGGCGGAATGCATTCCTTTTAAGGCTGACGATATCCCGGCTCTGGCGGAATTTTGCATTAAAGAAAGAATCGACTTTACAGTTGTCGGCCCGGAGGTCCCGTTATGTGCGGGTATTGTTGATGAGCTTTCCAAATGCGGCCTGGATGTTTTTGGCCCGAATAAAGCCGCGGCCCAGATGGAAGGCAGCAAGGTTTTCTCCAAGCAGATCATGGCCAAGTATAAAGTTCCGACAGCCGCTTTTGAGATCTTTGACGATCCCGACAAAGCCAAGAAGTATATTGATAGGATCAATGCCCCCTGCGTAGTCAAAGCCGACGGCCTGGCTGCGGGCAAAGGGGTGGTAGTCGCCCAGAATCCCGATGAAGCCAAGCAAGCAGTGGTGGCGATGATGGAAGAGCGGATATTCGGAGCAGCAGGAGACAGAATAATTATTGAAGATTGTTTGCAAGGCCAGGAAGCGTCGATCCTGGTTTTTACTGATTCCCGGGAAGTCATTCCCTTGGCTTCCAGCCAGGATCATAAAAGGGTTTTTGACAATGACCGTGGCCCGAATACCGGCGGGATGGGCGCTTATTCTCCGGCACCAATAGTGACCCGGCCGATATTCCAGGAAATTCTGGAGAAAATAGTTTACCGGACTATTGAAGGTTTAATGAAAGAAGGAATAACCTATAAAGGAGTTTTATATGCCGGAGTGATGCTTACTCCGCAAGGGCCTAAAGCTTTGGAGTTTAACGTTCGTTTCGGCGACCCGGAAACCCAGGCTATCCTGCCGCGTTTGAAATCGGACCTTTTGGAAGTGATGATGGCTACCTCCAACCAAAACCTGAGTCAGATTGTCAAGTCCGGCGGGCTAAAATGGGATAACCGGGCTTGTGCCTGCGTGGTCTGCGCTTCCGGCGGGTACCCCGGAGATTACCAGAAGGATAAGGAAATTTCGGGGCTTGAGGATGCGGCTAAGATCAATGATACGATGGTTTTTCACGCCGGGACCAGGCTGGTGGCCGGCAAATTCTTGACCGCGGGAGGCAGGGTGCTCGGGGTTACCGGTTTGGGCCGGACCATTAAGGATGCGGTCAATAAGGCATACCTCGCGGTAGATAAAATTCATTTTGAAGGCATGCACTTTCGCAAAGATATCGGGGCGAAAGCGATCAAATAATGAATCAAAAAAATCCGGAGGATCTATGAGCAAGAAAATTTGCGTCGTCATGGGCAGCAAGTCGGATCTAGAGGCTGTCAGGGGCGGGATCGATATCTTAAAAGAATTTAAAGCTGAATTTGAGGTAAGAGTTTTGTCGGCTCACCGGACCCCCAAAGAACTGACTAAATACGTTGAAGCTTGCTCTAAGAACGGAGCCAAGGTTTTTATTGCCGCGGCCGGCGGAGCAGCGGCTTTGGCCGGAGTGATCGCCGCCCATACCACCTTTCCGGTTATCGGGATCCCTATTGAAAGCTCCAGCCTTAAAGGGCTGGATTCGTTATTATCTACCGTGCAAATGCCTGCAGGCATCCCGGTGGCTTCCATGGCTATCGGCAGCGCCGGAGCTAAGAACGCGGCCATTTTCGCCCTGGAGATCCTGGGTTCAAACGATAAAAAGATCGGTTCACAGCTCGGCCGTTACCGTCAGGATATGAAAGCCAAGGTCACCAAGATAAGGATCAAGTTATGAGTTCAACCAGAGTTATAAAAATAAATCCTGAAAAGCCCGAAGAAAAAATGCTTTTGCAGGCTGCGGATGTGATCAAGGATGGCGGCTTGGTTATCGTGCCCACGGAGACGGTTTACGGGATCGCCGCCAATAATCTTAATCAAAAGACGCTGGAGAGATTGTCAAAGATAAAGGGCCGGCCTGCGAACAAACCTTATTCCCTGCATATCGGAGAGCAGGAGAAAGTTGTGGAGGTCGCCAAGGACATTCCCATAGCCGCTTTTAAGCTCATGGATAAATTTTGGCCGGGGCCGTTGACGATGATCTTTCGGGCTGTAGATAATACTACTATACGCATAAGGCTTGCGGATAGCCAGATACTGCGCCGGATAATAACTCTGGCGGATGTGCCGATTGTTTGCCCGTCTGCGAATATCTCGGGAAAACCGGCGCCGACTACTTTTGCTGCGGCGCTCAAAGACTTAAACGGCCTGGTGGATCTGGCGATCGATGCCGGAGATACTCATCTGGGCGTAGAATCTACCGTAGTCGACCTTACCGTCGATCCGCCGCAAGTGCTGCGGGAAGGAGCATTAAAAAAAGAAGGGGTCTTAAGTGTCGCTAAAACCAAGATCGTGCTTTTTGTTTGCACGGGCAATTCCTGCCGCTCGGTCATGGCTGAGGCACTTTTAAAGAAAAAATTAAAGGACACAAACCGCCGGGGTATCGAAGTATCGTCGGCGGGGATCATGATGGCCGACGGATTAGGCGCCAGTTATGAAACTATCGAACTTTTAAGGCGCGAAGGCATGGACGTAACCGGGCATGTTTCCCGGAGGTTGACCATGGATAAGCTTAATAAAGCGGACCTGATCTTGGTGATGGAGAAGGTCCACGAGGACAGGATCATTCAGATGGCTCCCTGGGTGGTCAAGCGTCTTTTTCTTTTAAAGGAATTTGCCGGGGTCAACGACAATAATCTTAATATTCCCGACCCCATCGGAAAGTCGGCGGAATTTTATTCTGTAACCCTGGGGATTATCAGGGATGCGGTAGACAAAGTCAGCCTGTTGATATAATAAATAGAACGGAAAGGATTTAAGGAAATGGAAAAAATAATAATAGGTTCCGATCACGGCGGATTCGCCCTCAAGGAAAAATTAAAGATCTTCCTCGAGAAAAAAGGTCTGAAGGTCAAGGATGTCGGTCCGTATTCCGCCCAGCGCTGCGATTACCCCGAATTCGCTTACGCGGCAGCCAAAGAAGTTTCCATCGGAAAATTCAAAAGAGGGATTTTGATCTGTAAAACCGGCATAGGCAATTCGATCGTCGCCAATAAACTGCCTCGAGTGCGCGCGGCGCTGTGCTATAATGTTAAGGCTGCCAAGTTGTCCCGGCAGCACAACGACAGCAACATGCTGGTAATGGGCGCGAGTTTCGTGGATGAAAAACTCGCCCGCAAAATTACCAGCGTCTGGCTGGTCGAGCCGTTCGCCGGAGGAAGGCACAAAAGAAGGATAAACCAGATCCGGAAGATAGAGATCGAGATCGCCAAAGAAAGGTAAAATAAGGCGGTAAACATGAAACATTTAAAGAATATTGACCCGGAAATTTACAAAGCAATCAAGAATGAGATCAAAAGGCAGCAGGATAACCTGGAACTGATCGCCTCGGAGAATTTTACTTCTCTAGCGGTGTTGGAAGCCCAGGGATCGGTTTTGACCAACAAGTACGCCGAAGGTTACCCCGGCCGCCGCTGGTACGGAGGATGCGAGTATGTGGATGTGGTGGAGGATCTGGCGATCCAGCGCGCCAAAGAACTTTTCGGCGCCGAATGCGCTAATGTCCAGCCGCATTCCGGGACTCAAGCCAACCTGGCTGTTTTCCTGGCGGCTTTAAAACCTGGGGATACCTATATGGCCATGGATCTGGCCTGCGGAGGACATCTTTCTCATGGCCATCCGCATAATTTTTCCGGGATGTTCTATAAAGCAGTGCCTTACGGAGTGGATAAAAAGACCGAATGCATAGATTACGACGCGCTAGAAGTTTCGGCGCTGAAAGTCAAGCCGAAAATGATCCTGGCCGGGGCTTCGGCTTACTCGCGGGAAATAGATTTCAAGAAGCTAAAGAGCATCTGTGATAAGGTCGAGGCTTTGATGTTCGTGGATATGGCCCATATCGCCGGGCTTGTCGCCGCAGGAGTCCATCCTTCGCCGGTCCCTTATGCGGATTTCGTCAGTTCCACTACCCACAAGACTTTGCGCGGCCCGCGCGGAGGTTTTATCCTGGCTAAAGAAAAATACGCCAAAGCTTTGGATTCCTACGTTTTTCCCGGCATGCAGGGAGGGCCGCTAATGCATGTCATCGCCGCAAAAGCCGTGGCCTTCCTGGAAGCCAAGTCGGATAAATTCAAAGAGTACCAGAAACAGATCGTCAAAAACAGCCGCAAGTTCGCCCAGGCCTTAGAGCAAAAAGGATTCCGCATTGTCTCCGGCGGAACGGACAATCACATGTTCCTGGTGGATCTTACCGGAAAGATGATCTCCGGCCGCGATGCCCAGGTTTTGCTGGAGAGCGTCAATATTACTTTAAACAAGAATCTGATCCCCTATGATCCTATGCCGCCGCAGCAGGCCAGCGGAGTGCGCATCGGGACTCCGGCAATCACTACCCGCGGGATCAAAGAGCCGCAGATCGAGTTGATCGCCGGCTTTATAGACGAGGCAATAAAATTCCGCAGTGATCCCAAGAAATTGAAGGAGATAAAGGCAGGGGTATTGGAATTAACCGAGAAATTCCCGTTGTATCCGGAGTTGAAAGGGATGATCGAGTAGAAAGGTCATACATGTCACAAGGTCACAGGGTCACAAAGTCACAGGTTGAAAAAAATAAAAAACATAAGAGAATAAGCTGGGACGAATATTTCATGCAGATCGCGCATTTGGTTTCCCAGCGCTCGACTTGCATCCGCCGCAACGTGGGCGCGGTGATCGTTAAAGATAAACGCATGCTCGCTACCGGCTATAACGGCGCGCCCCGGGGGCTTAAACATTGTCTGGAAACCGGCTGCGTGCGCGACAAGCTCAAGATTCCTTCCGGCCAGCGCCATGAATTATGCCGCGGCCTGCATGGGGAGCAGAATGCGATCATCCAGGCATCGCTCTACGGGATAAGCGTTAAGGACAGTACTATCTATATTACTAATCAGCCCTGTATTATCTGCGCAAAAATGCTGATCAATGCCGGAGTTACCGAGATCGTAATCGCCGAAGGATATCCGGATGAAATGTCCGGGAAAATGCTCAAGGAAGCAAAAATAAAAGTCAGAAAATTGGAATTGAGAAAAATTTAGCTGGGGGGATAAACAGATGAGATGCTCATTCTGCGGCTATAAGGAAGATAAAGTGGTTGATTCCCGCTCCATTCAGGAAGAACGGGCGATCCGGCGCAGGCGGGAGTGTCTTAAATGCGGCAAGCGTTTTACCACCTACGAATATATCGAAGAGCCGTCTTTAATGGTGATCAAAAAAGACGGGCGCAGGCAGCCTTTTGACCGCAAGAAGATCCTTTCCGGGATCATCAAAGCCTGCGAAAAAAGGCCGGTGAGCATGGATAAGATGGAGGAGATCGTCATTCAGGTGGAACGCGTGCTCCAGAAAAAGCCGGCGCGCGAGGTGGCATCGACACGCATCGGCGAGCTGGTCATGGAGAGGCTTAAAGGGCTTGACGACGTCGCCTATGTGCGTTTTGCCTCGGTGTACCGGCAGTTCCGGGACGTTGAGCAGTTCATGGTGGAATTAAAAGACATGCTGAATAAAGAAAAACGCAAAGCCCGGCAAAGAAAAAAATAAGGAGCGCTGGCTATGGTCGAGATGGAGTTGAACAAGATCGTCATAGACGAAAACAGGCATGAGCAGCTGATAGTTTTGAAAGAGAAAGACGGGGAAAGGGTTATGCCTATCGTGATAGGCTTGAACGAGATCGCCGCCATCAAATCCAAAATTTCCGGCGTCAATCCGCCGCGGCCGATAACTCACGACCTTTTATTTTCCGTTATCAATGTCCTCGAAGCCCGGGTCGAAAAGATCATTATCGATAAACTCGAGAACAATATTTTTTACGCTAAAGTCGTCTTTAAAACAAAATCCGGGGAAACAAAGATCGCCGACGCCAGGCCATCGGACAGCATCGCTCTTTGTGTCCGGGCTAAGGCGCCCATATTCGTCGAAGAAGATGTTTTGAAACAGATGGAAGCCTTCAATAAAGGAAAATGAGAATAGGTGTACTTTCCGATACCCACGATAACCTTCCCAGGATCGAAAAAGCAGTAAAGTTATTCAATCAGAAAAAAGCCGGTTTTGTTTTGCATGCCGGTGATTTTGTCGCTCCTTTTACGATAGACAAATTGAGAAAACTCTCCTGCGAATGGCTGGGAGTTTTTGGGAATAACGACGGAGAAAAGAAGGGCTTGGCCGAGAAGTCAGAAAGCCGGATCAGGAAGGCGCCTCTGCGCATCCGGCTGGACGGCAGGAAGATCACTGTTGTCCATGACCGTCTTACCCTGGATTTCGAAAAAGAAAAAGCGGATTTGATCATATTCGGCCATTCTCACAAAGTTGAGATATTCCGGCTTAAAGGCAGGCTTATTCTTAACCCCGGAGAGTGTTCGGGGTGGCTTTCGGGAAACGCGAGCGTTGCTGTGGTTGATCTGCAAACCCTGGAAGCCAAAATATATAAAGTATAAACCATGGATCAATTTTACCTGCGCTGGAGCAAAATTAACCGGGAATTGCTGAAGCCGGTCCAAGATCTCTCGGCCAAGAGAAGAACGAGAGTTTATCTGGTCGGGGGTGCGCTGCGCGACATAATTTTAGGCAGAGATAAAGATAACCCGGATTTTGATTTTTGCCTTAAGTCGAAAGCCATAGATTTTGCCCGCCGGCTCGCCGCGGAAATGAAAGCCGGTTTTGTGGTCTTGGACTGCGTCCACGGTTGCGCCCGGGTGGTCAAAAAGTCACGCGGCAAGCTTATCACCCTGGATTTCTCGGATTTCCGCGGCAAGACCCTCGAGCTTGACCTTCTCTACCGGGATTTTACCATTAACAGTATGGCCGCTTCTTTAGAGGATATTTTAAGCCAAAAGAGTTTTGATGAAACGCTTATCGATCTTTACGGCGGCCGCAAAGATCTGGTTAAGGGCTTGATCAGGCGGGTTTACGCTAAAAGTTTTGATGATGACCCTTTGCGGATCATGCGGGCATTCAGCCTGGCGGCGATATTCGGATTTAAAATAGATTCCGCGACTTACCGTCAGATATTTCTGAAAAAGAAAAAGTTGAGCACGGTTTCTTGCGAGCGTATCCGGGATGAATTGTTCAAGATTCTTTCCAGCCCCAAAAGCCTTGAGATCGTTGAGGGATTGGACAATTACAAGATCCTGGAACTGATTTTTCCCGAGATCAAGAAAATGAAAGAAAATAAAAAGCGCACACTTGGCCGTTTAAATGTCTGGGGTCACACTCTGCTTACTTTTAAGAATGTTGAGGCATTGATTAAAAGTTTTAAGCGTGATCCGCAGATATGGGATTATCTGAACAAGGAAATTTCTTCGGGAAGAAGCAGGGCTCAATTATTGAAGCTGGCCGCACTTTTGCATGATGTGGGAAAGCCTGCGACTTTTAGGATCGAAAAAGGCAAAGTGCAATTCCACGGCCTTCCAACGAGGAATTGAGATTGCTTAAAAGGATAGTATTTATGCATTTGCGGCCGGGATATCTGGTGACTAATCCCGTGCTGACCGCAAAAGCCAAATTCAGGTTTTTCCGCGATGCTGGAGAGGAGGCCGGAGCAGTTTTGATTTTGGCTTTGGCTGACGAACGTTCGACTAAAGGATATTTGCTTCTGGATAAGTCCCGCAAGATTTACGAAAAACTGATCCCGCGCCTTTTAAAAGAATATTTTAATAAACAAAAAAACATTCCACAAGCGCGCCTGGTGGACGGTAATGATATCATGAAGCGTTTTAAGCTGCCTCCTTCGCCTTTGATCGGAAAAGTTTTAAGGGAATTGGAAGAATTGCGGGCGATCAAGAAGATTAAGACTAAAGAACAAGCTTACAACGCCGCCAAAGTAATTATAAAAAATACTTAGTATTTTACGGCAAAAATAATATAATATTCTAAAAAGAAGCCAACAGGGAGGTAATCTATGGGTAAGGCCAGCAAGGTCAAGTTTACTGCAGCTGAAAAAGACATCCTTTGTGAAATAGGAAATATGTGCGCCGGGAACGCCACTACGGCCCTGGCCCAGATCCTGGGTAAGAGGATTGAATTAGAGCTTCCTGCGGTCCATGTAGTCGATCCCCAGAAATTGCCCTATTACCTCAAGGTTGATCCGGAAGAGTCGGTTATCGGCATACACCTGCAGATTTGGGGAGGAGCTCACGGCAATGCCCTGATGGTTTTTCCCACCAGCGATTCGCACCTGCTGATCGACCTTTTGATCGGAGCGCATGAAGAAAGAGCCAGCACCCTTACCGAGATCGGGATCTCCGCTTTAAAAGAAGTCGGCAATATCGTAGTAAGTTCTTATCTTTCGGCCTTAAGCGCTTTTACCGGAATTTCGGCATTTCCTTCGACGGTGACCTTGACCAGCGGATCAGCTAAATCTTTGGTCAATCTGGCTTTTTCGGGCTTAAGAAAAGAAGAGTGCCAGCAAATAATTCTGGTCGAAGCCTGTTTTAGCGAAAGAAAAAGGGATTTAAAGGGGAAATTTTTCATTATTTTCGACGCGGAATCGATCGCAGATATCTTAAAAAAGGCCAAAAGTATGGTTAATGAAAAGGGGAGCTGAGCATGATTACGAAGCCCGATTTGGATATTTTAAGTCTTGATTGGGCCTCCCGGACAATGGGGGCACATCTGGATTTAGGAAATGTGAGTGCGGAGATCGTCAGGCGGTTCAAGAAAGAGATCCCGGCCAAGAAGATCAGGCTTTTTCTTTGGGACAAGGCTAAGCGCCGGCTGATCCTGGCGGCTTCCAGCGAAAAATCTCAGTCTGCGCGGAATTTCTCGGCCGGCAAGGAAATGCTGCAGGCCATCGCGTCCAAGGAGCCGTTATTCGTGAAATCAAGAGTGCTTATCCCTTTACGGCGGCAAGAAGAGTCGGCCGGCCTTTTGGAACTTTCGGGAAAAAAGGTGTTTCTTGCTCATAAAGAAAAAGTGTTGGAACTGGCCGGATTTATGGCGGTGGCCCTGGCCAATACCCGGCTTTTTATGGAATCTGAGATCCGCACCCAGGATATGTTCCGGTTTAATGTTTTAAGCCGGGCTTTAAACCCCACTATCCGCGAAGAAGAGATCGTTAAGATCCTTCTGGAGGGGCTAGCCGGGATCATAAATTTCGATATCGCCGGGCTCCTGGTTCTGGGCAAGCAGTCCCGGAAATTATTTATTAAGTCCCGTGTGGCTATATCCGGGAGTGTTGCCGACGGGGTCAAGACTAATTTGCTGAAGTTGACCGAGAACCTGACCAAGAAAACCCTGGACAAGAATAAGATAAACCAAATAATGGACGTCCCCAAGGGGAAAGCGTCCGTCCGTAAGATAAACTCGCATCTGGATGCGCCGCTGATCACTAAGGGGAAATTCGTGGGGGTGTTGAACCTTTGTAGTTTTGATAAAGAAAACTTTTCCGCCCGCGACGCGCAGAATATCTCCAGCCTGGTTTCCCATGGGGCCGTGGCTTTTGAGAACGCAATGCTTTATCAAGACCTGCGCCGGACGTATTTCAGCATTATCAGAGCGCTCACTTCGGCGATCGAAGCCAAAGACGAGTATACCCAGGGCCATTCGGTGCTGGTTTCAAAGTATTCAGCTTCGATTGCCGCGGAAATGGGACTGTCAGCTTCCATAATCGAGTCCATTCAGATCGCCGGGATCCTGCATGACCTGGGAAAGATCGGGGTTCCGGAAGATATTCTGGTTAAAAAAGGCAAGTTAACCGATAACGAATACGGGATAGTCAAGACTCATCCGGATATCGCCTTGAAGATCTTGGGGCCGGTGGAATTTCCTCATTTCGCCACCGAAGAACATCTTCCCGAGGCTCCGCCCGAGCTGACCCTGAATCTTTTTGAGGGCGCTGATCTTTCTTCGGAAGTAAAGCTGATGATCTATCATCACCATGAGAAATACTCCGGAGGCGGATATCCAAAGGGGATTAAAGGCGAAGAGATTCCTTTGGGCGCCAGGATTTTATCGGTGGCAGATACCTTTGAGGCTCTTACCGCTGACCGGCCCTACCGCAAGGCTTTTCCGATCAGCGAAGCGATCAAAGTTCTGCGCCAGATAAGCGGAGAACAGCTCGATCCCAAGATCGTGGACGTTTTTATTAACGTCATCAAAGATAAGGGGTTGGAGACTTTAAAAGCGCAGGCCGGAATATAGAAGCGGCTTGGCCTCGGGGTCAATTTTCGGTTCTATGATAGTGTTAAATTGATAAGATTTAGAAAGAATTGTATTGATTTATTCGGGGGTAGTAGTAAAATATTAACAAATAATTAAAAGATAAAAAAATGAGGCAACATAGACATTAAAGATATTAAGGCAGCGCTTAAGAATACAGGAAGCGTTGCCTTTTTTTTGAAGAAGAGGAATATTTTATGTTAATAGTTTTCAAAGCCAAAAACATCGGGTTCTACGTCAAATTAAACGATAGCCCTGCCGCTGCGGAAATTTCTTGTCGCTTGCCGGTGGAAGGAGCGGCCAGTAGATGGGGAGATGAGATCTATTTTGAAACCGATATTTCCGCGCCTGCAGATGGACAAACCATGGATGTCCAGGTCGGGGATGTGGCTTATTGGCCGCAAGGTAAGTGTATTTGCGTTTTTTTTGGCCGGACTGAAGCCAGCAAGACGGACAAGCCCGTCCCGGCTAGCCCGGTTGTAGTCATCGGCCATACCCTGGCTACTCCGGGTGAGTTGAGAGAAATAAATGCCGGCGAGGCTATCCGGGTTTTTGTGATGGGCAAATCCCAGAACTATTCTCAAGGCCTTAATCCTTATGAAGACAGCAGGAAATTGAGCCAGCAAGAGATCGATATCTTGGTTAAACAGCTTCTGGAAGAAAAAGGAAGCGCCAGGTAGTTAATTTGTGAAATAAATTCTTTTTGAGGCAATCTTTAAAATAATTGAAGGTTGCCTTTTTTAATCGAGGAAAATATGGAAAATGACCGCCAACAGGAGGTTTACCAGAATCATTTGGCCGACAAAGAGCGGGAATGGGAAAATCAATGCCTGCGCTGCGGCGCCTGCTGCGGGGCCTATGAGGACCCGTGCCGGGACCTTAAAAAAGGCCCGGACGGGAAATATTCCTGCGGGGTTTATTTCCGCAGATACGGGGCTCATGAAACCGTAGGCGGAAAAAAATTCCGCTGCATGCCGATCAGGGATATCATCCATATGAGCTGGGATCACGACCAGTTTTGCGCTTACAAACAAGCTATCAAACCGTGAATGAAAAAACCCGGGTAATAAACAAGATTCAAAAACAGATCAAGGATTTTGTGGTTCCGGTAGTTACGGTATTCGCGCGGTCCCAAAACCCCTACCTGGTGCTCATTTCCTGCCTCTTAAGCCTGCGGACAAAAGACAAGACCACAGTGGAAGCTTCCAACCGGCTGGGTTGGGTCAAGACTAAAAATCCCGAGCAGACCGAGATCGAATTGGGAAAAATAATCCCTAAAGATTATTGGATAGAACTTAACACAGCTTTAGTTACTTTCGGCCAAAATATCTGCCTGCCGGTTTCCCCGTATTGCGGCAAATGCCATATAGGAGACTATTGCAAAAAAATAGGTGTCGCGCGGCACAGGTGATAAGCAGGTATAAAGAATTAAATCCTAAGATTGGAGGACCAAGATGAATTTTTTAAGGATAATAATTTTGTTTTCTATATTTTTAGGATGTAATCTAACCCGTGTGTTCAGCCAGGAGAATTCTTTTCTGAAACTGAGCGAGAATATCGAGATCAAGGATAATCAGATAAAAAACATCGAGAGCGAGATTCTTTCGATCAATCTGGTTAATAGCTTGAGTTTGAAGCCGCAACAGGCAGCATTCATTCTGGAGGAGGCGAAGAATCTTAAGGCGCTTTACGGGCAGTGTTATATTAAAAGTCTGGAGGTTAAGCAGGACTTGCTGGTTGTTTACGCCAAAATCAAAGAGCAGTTGGAAGTGGGCAAGTTGGTATGGAACACGCCGTTACATTTTCAATGGGACCATTATACCGGGAAAATAGATGATCTTTCTGCTTTGATGCAAGATGCGATTGAAGAGTCTGTCAAAAAAGTTGAAAGCCAGCTCGAAGATTTCCAGCTCCAGGCCTTGGACGGATTTTCCGATTGTATTATGCCTAGTTACAATGAAGGTTTTATCGGTCAATCCCCAAAAAGTTCTTCTTTTGAGTATATTCTGGAAAACATTAAGGCTATGCCTGAATCGGTATATGCCGCTGAGAAAAAACGCTTCGCTCAACAAGAGCTGGACAGGATAAAAGCCGGTTACAGAAATTATAATTGCCAACATTATAATTCGCGCGGCAGTAAAAAAGATATATTGAGGGCGGCTGAAGAGGTCCGCAAGATGGATAAGGTATTATTTGAACTAAAAAAAGAGGAATTAGGCCGAAAGTTACAGGAAAAGATGATCGATACGCCTCCACTGATGAATAGAAAACAAAGGATCATTGAATTGTTGCTTTCCGAACAGGCCATTCCAATTTTGGAAAAAAGAGCTAATAAGAAGCCGTTTTGATTATCGCCGGGATTAAAGGCTGCAAAATTTATTGCCTGGTTCAGGCTCTTGTGTTAACATAAAACCATGATCCAAAAAGGTGTCGCCACATTTACCTTGGATTCCGGGAAATGCCCCAGGTGGCTATACGAGCGGATGGTTCGCCTGGGCCGGGAAATGGTTTATGTCATTATCGATGAATACGGCCCGGATGAATTCGTCAAGAGGATCGCCGATCCGGTTTGGTTTCAGTCATTAGGCACGGTTTTGGCTTTTGATTGGAACGCCTCGGGGCTTACAACTATTCTCACCGCTGCCCTCAAAGAAGCGATCCGCGGCCGGGAGAAGCAATTGGGTATATTCATCTGCGGCGGAAAAGGTAAGACTTCCCGTAAGACTCCCGACGAGATTAAAGATTGGGGCACAGCGCTGGCTTTACCCGGACAAAAAGTTGAAAATTTAGTTTATAATTCCAAAATGGCGGCCAAAGTCGACAGCGCGCTGGTCCAGGATGGATTTCAAATCTACCACCACAGTTTTATGTTTTCCAAGACCGGCAGCTGGGCGGTGGTCCAGCAGGGGATGAATACCGAAAATCTTACCGCACGCAGGTATCACTGGTATTCTCAGAAAATTACCGATTTGGTCTGCGAGCCGCATTCGGGGATCATCAGCCAAGTGCGGGTGCCGGCTTTAAACCTTACCGCCAAAACCAGCGATAATACCCGCAAGGTCAGCACGGAACTGGTCCAGGGCAGTTATGTAAGCCTGATGAAAGATATTCAGATTATCCGCAAGCATTCATCCCCGCTTTCCCGGATGGTTTCTTTGAAATCCGGAGATGCCGAAGCTACTTTTTTGCATCTGGAAAACAGGGAATTCAAAACTCATCCAGTTCTAGGAGAAGATTTTTCAAAGAGCAAGTATCTGGAAAGGATCCTGGTTAAAGTCTGTGATCAAAAGCCCAAGAATTACGAAAAGCTTCTTTCCCTGGAAGGCGTCGGCCCCAAGACCATGCGGGCCTTGAGCCTGGTGTCGGAAGTGGTCTACGGAGCCAAGCCTTCTTACGAGGACCCGGCTCGGTATTCTTTTGCCCATGGAGGCAAAGACGCCACCCCTTATCCGGTCGACCGGCAAACTTATGACGCCTCAATAGAGTTCTTCAGCCGGATTGTGCAGAAAACTAAATTGCCTTTTTACGAAAAAAGAAACATCCTGGCGAAACTATCGAAGTAAAAAAGATGAAAGTAAAAATTTATTATCATCATACTGATTGCGGTGGAGTGGTCTATTACGCCAATTACCTGCATTTTTTAGAAGAGGCGCGCACTGAATTTCTGGCTGTTCGCGGGGTCAATATTAAAGAGCTTATCGCCCAGGGTGCATTCTTCGTGGTCAGCCATCAGGAGCTTGATTATAAAGCTCCTGCAGCCTACGGTGATATTCTGGATATTACTACTCAGGTCAAGGAAGTCTCCGGAGTGCGGATCAACCTGGAGCATAAAATAAAAAAAACAGACGGGATTTTAGTTGCCCAGGCCAAGACCACCCTGGCTTTTGTCAACCGGGATTTCCGGCCTAAACCGATTCCGAAGGAAATGCGCGAAAGGATCGAGAAAGCTTAAAACTCATGCTTAACCGTGAAGAGATCAAAAGATTGATCGAAAAAAACGATCTGGTCAGCAATTACTGCGATCTGGATACCCAGCTTACTCCCAATGGCTTTGATCTCACCGCGGCCAAAATTTTCCAGTTCAGCCAGGCGGGAACACTGGATTTTTCCAATAAAGAAAGAAAAATTCCGGAGTCCCGTGAACTGGCGGTTAAAAAGGAAAAGCCGCAAGATAAATTCGGCTGGTGGCCGCTTGGCCCGGGAATTTACAAAGTGGTCACCAATGAAAAGGTGAAGTTGCCTTTGGACCTGATCGCAGTGGCTTTTCCCCGGAGTTCGCTGCTGCGCATGGGCGCGTTTACCCAAACCGGGGTCTGGGATGCCGGATTCGAAGGGATCAGCGAATTTGTTATAGTTGTGACTAATCCTTTGGGAATGAAACTTAAACAAAATGCCAGAGTTGCGCAATTGCTTTTTACCAAAATAACCGAAACCGAAAGTGGATATAACGGGATCTACCAGAATAAGACTTGATTTTAAAAAATTCAAGAAAGGGCAAAATGTTTTTAAAGAGCAGCTTATTTACATTCCTGGGGATAATTTTTGCTGTTTTTCCCCTGCAGGCGGATACGATTTATCTCAAGAACGGCCGGACTATCGAAGGGTTTATAACTGAGGAGAAGCCGGAAAGCATCCTGGTGGATGTTGGTTTCGGAAAGGTCGGCCTTAAACGCAGCGAAATAGAGAGTGTTTCCCGCTCCGATGATAATGAAGCTGTGCGGTTGCGCGATAAATGGTCCAGACAGAAAACTGCGAGCGAAGAACGGGCAAAAGAGGAAAAACTTAAAGAAGAACTCGCTCCTAAACATGCGACTATTACTGATGACCGGGGCCAGCTGGTGGTGGAGGCTCTTTTAAACCAAAAAGTAAAAGCTACCTTTATCCTGGATACCGGAGCGTCATTGGTGGTGATCAAAGATAGTATAGCCAAACAGCTGGGATTAGAAGCGGCGGATATAAAACAGGATTTAAAGATCAAACTTGCCGATGGCCGGGAGTCTATTGCCAAACACGCAGTCCTGGCCAGCGTTAGCGTGCAGGGAGTGGAAGCGCAAAACGTCGATGCGGCCATATTAGCCGCGGACGTCCAGGATCCCTCTTTAAAAGACGGACTCTTGGGGATGGCTTACCTGAAGAATTTTAGTTTCAAGATCGACCAAAGGAATAAAAAGCTGACTTTGGAGAAATTCTAGATGAGATCATATACCTCTTATTTGTGGTTTAATACACCAGAACGGCAGGTATTCCTCAATATAACCGGGCAGGTGGAAAGCGCGGTCCAGGAAAGCGGTATAAAAGAAGGTTTGTGCCTGGTCAATGCCATGCACATTACCTCCAGTGTTTTTATCAACGACGATGAAGGCGGGCTACACCGTGATTTCGCGGCTTGGCTGGAGAAACTTGCGCCATTCGGCAAGGATAAGTACCAGCATAATTTAACCGGAGAAGATAATGCCGACGCCCATCTAAAAAGAACGATCATGGGCAGGGAAGTGGTAGCGGCGATAACCAAGGGTAAGCTTGATTTCGGGCCGTGGGAGCAGATATTTTACGGTGAGTTCGACGGCCGGCGCAAGAAAAGGGTCCTGATAAAGATATTAGGTGAATAATATTTCCCAATAATTCAAATTGTGCTATATTATTAGTTATGGCTGAGGATAGAATAAAAGGATTTACATTTTTAGAATTAGTTATAATAATCCTTATTTCCGGTATTTTGGCAGCCATAGCTGTCCCTAAGTTTATCAGCTTTCGTAAGGAAGCGGAACTGGCGGTTGAAAAGCAACAGGCCGCCAGCGTCATGGTCGGGGTCAATTCTTATTATATCCAGTCGGTTACCAGCGGCCGGGTGCCTCAGTATCCCGCCACTTTAGATCAGGCAAGCAATACTTATTCTTCAGACCAGAATCCTTTTTTTGGTTTGGTTGTAAACAGCCCCGGGGTCAGCAAGCCGCGCTGGCGCAAATTGTCTTCCGCGGTTTATCAGGGCTCCAGCGGGCTTTTTTATTTTTACAACCCGGCAACCGGTTCGTTTGAAGAAAAAGAGATCATCAGTTCAGAGCTTCTCAGCCTGCTCCATTTGAGCGCCGATGATATTACTATAGACTTGATCAACAAGCTTATTTCTCAAAATATCATAACTTTCGCCAACGGCCAGCAGCTTATCGGAGGCAGCGCCGTATTGACCCCGAAGTCCGGCGGTGAGCCGAGCGTGACCGGAGTTGATACCAAACAGCAGACTTTCCCTCTCAGCGGAACAGTCAATGCCCAGATAACCAGTGAGAACGCGGGCTGGGCCGCGCAGATAACTTTCGGTTATTACACTCTCGACGCCTCCGGAAATAAAGTATTGCACCAGATATTCAAGGGTGCTGACACTACCGGTGCCAGCGCTGATTTAAGCATGGGTTCCGGCTCGGTGGTGGGTTTTTATTTCACTACCCCTCAGGGCAGCGGACACACTTATTATTCCCAGAATTCGTCGAATGCCGACGGAATTCCGCACTTCAAAGTTTACGAAAATACAGCTCTTAGTAAGATTACTTTCGCCTTGGAAGACACCTATGGCGGCGGTGACAAGGATTACCAGGATATGGTTATAACCTTATCCTATTAAGGAGGAGGCAAGGATGAATAAATTAACCCATAGAAAGAAGTATTTAATTCACCCGTCCAGCCAGTTTAAATATATCGGGATGACTATTCTGCCGGCGCTGTTGATGAGTGTTTTCTGCACCTATTTTTTGATTTATAGCGGAGAGATATTTCTGGCCCGGGAGAAAAACCAGGTCAATATTGAGGTTTCTTCGATTGACGCCACCGTACGGCAGCTTAAGAGCGCTAATTATCCTCCTGAAGCGATCAACAAAGTGGAAGTATTGCAAAAAAGGCTGTCCATACTCGGCGAGAACCTGAAGATCGAATATTTCAAGACCATGGAAAAATGGGCCAAAACCAAAATGTCGATTATCTTCCTGCTTTCGGTGATCCTGGTTCTGGCCGGGACAATAGCGCTCCTTTTTTCGCACCGGGTTGCCGGCCCTCTTTTAAGGCTGACTAAATCGCTGGATATGCTCAGCCAGGGCAAAGATATTCCTCCTTTCCACTTCCGTTCTTACGATGAATTCAAGGAGCTGGCCGCTGCATTCGACAGGTTGAGAAAAACGCTCAAAGACAAGGGAATGCTTTCCTCGTAGAAGGTTAAGTATGCGCATTAATGAAACCGAAATAAAGATCATCCAGGGTCCAATTTTTGAAGTCCGGGCGCAGGCCTTAGTCAATCCCGCTGACGGCGAATTAGTCATGTCTGAAGATCTGCAAGCTGTCTGGGAAAGAGAAAAGAAGTTTTGCCCGCTTGATGAGGGCCAGATCCGTTCCAACTGCCGCAAAGTCCTGGAAGAGGCCAGTGACAAGAAGATCAGTTCCATAGCTTTGCCTGCCTTAGGTTGCGGGACAGGGGCATTCTCGGCTGTCGCTTCAGCCAAGATCATGGCCCAGGAAGTGTTGAGGCATATCCGGGAAACCGAGACCAGCCTCAAAGAAATTATTTTTTGCCTGGATAACCGCGCAGATTATGAGGTATTCGAGAAAAATTCCCTGGGGTACCTGGATTATATCGTTAATAAGCTCAAAACCCCGTTTTTAACCGTGGATGCGATCATCGAGGTAGAAGGAGGGATCGTGATCATTAAACGCAGCAATCCTCCTTTTGGCTTTGCGCTTCCCGGAGGTTTTGTGGATTACGGAGAATCCTTGGAACAGGCAGTAACCAGGGAAGCCAAGGAAGAGACCGGTTTAGAGATCACGGATTTGAAGC
The DNA here is from genome assembly GCA_026387435.1 of Candidatus Omnitrophota bacterium. Lineage (GTDB taxonomy): Bacteria > Omnitrophota > Gorgyraeia > Gygaellales > Profunditerraquicolaceae > JAPLLS01. The sequence goes on along the minus strand of JAPLLS010000085.1, from coordinate 24,792 downwards.
AATTCCACACTTATTCCGATCCTCGGCGCGATCCTCGTTTTCACACCGTGGGCACGGTTTTTGTTTGCCAAGCTAAAGGCGAACCCCGGGCCGGGGATGACGCCGCTGAAGCCAAGGTGGTCTCTCCAGCCGAAATCAAGGGGTTGGAGTTCGCGTTTGACCACCGCTTGATCCTTAGGGACTATCTTGCCAGCCTGAAGAATAAATAATTTTCAAAAGAAAGCGCTTACAATATCTTTTTTTTATGCCTTGAAAGCTTGTTATTTGTAAGGCATACTTATATCAAAGGAAGGATAGTTTCCTGAAGAATCTAAAACTTCAAAGCCACGGAGGAAACGATGAGAAACGTAAACATTTGTTTAGGGGTTATTTTAGCATTGATATTATTGTATTCCAATCCGGCTTTTGCCGGAAACCATGAAAATGAATCGCTCGGCGCTCAAGGATTGTTTACCTCCGGGGAAATGCATGCGGTAACTAGGGCCGGAGGAACATTTGCTCCTTCCCAAAGCAACTCAAACCACGCCGCTCCCTTGGCGAGATTTACCACTACCAATGAAAACGGACAGACTGTAAATGTTGATCGCACGGCCCATCAACTTAGAAAAGATATCGGCGACAGCTTCCGTAATACCGCCGCAGGCCAGGCCATGCGGGCTACTGCAGCTCAGGCACGTACGGATCATACTTCAAAAGATTCCTACTTTGGTGGTAGAAGAGGGCACAGTGACGCCCTGGGCTCTGCTGTCGGCCAGCTTCGAGCTAAATACTCCGGCAACAGGCAGACAGGCCCCGGCCAGTATAAGGTAGGAGGTTATGACGTTATTGATGAAGGCGCGGGTTTTATGGGCAAGACGAATAGTTACAAAACCGGCCCCGGTCAATATAAGGTAGGAGGTTATGACGTTATTGATGAAGGATCAGTGCCTTTTATGGGTCCGACGGCCACGAACAAAGTGAATACGCCGCCTGCCGCAGGTTATAAAAACCCAGTTATCTTTAATGTTGCTACAAATACAAATACGGTTACTATAGGAAAGAATAACTACCCGGTAAGGGGGGGGAAGGCTGATATAGGTGCAAATATTTACATGCCTGTGGCTCTGCTTCGGTCCGTTGATCAGCTAAAAGGAGCTATGAACTCGTCTCCAAGGAATGTTAGCGCTGGCACGAGAATTCCGGCTGCAACTGACCCACTTCCTAAGTCTTTTTTTAGCAATAATCGTTTCCGGTAACGCAGGGTATTCTGTGCTAATGTAAATCAGCTTTCGCGGAGTTGTTTTTCGGCGTCGACCACGTCGCGGTTGATCATGCGGATTGTTTCTTTGATCCGGTCTTTAAGGAAGCTTGAAGAAACCGGGTTGTCGCGGATTTCCCTCAATATCTGAATTGCCATCCTGAAATAGCGCACTACTTCCCCTTCATCAGTATCGGTAAACTGCAAAATTTTGGAGAATGCCGTTCCCTGCAGCCAATATTCCATGGCCAGGGAAAGGTTAAAGTAAGGGGCTTTGCTGAAAGGATAGATCCGCAGCCGCGCTTCCTGGCCTTTGATCTTCTCGTGCATTTCCTCGCAGAGCTGCTTGAGCCGTCGGCTTTTTTTGGAAACGTTGATCAGTTCCTGGTTTTTTCTCGGTTCGAACACCGCGGAAACCGCGATCACCCCCAGCCCGAATTCGTCCAACTGCTCGAAAATATTCTGCTCGTAAAGTTCGGCCAAGATCAGCTCATAACCGTAGACCGCTTTGGCGAATCTGCCTTTGGGGGTCAGGCTGTTATTCTGGATATGGCCTGAGTCTTTGAGTAGTTTTAATTTCGCGTTCATCAGCCTCAGAGCTTCGTCCTGCTCCTTCTTCTTGGTTTGGAAATAATGCAAGGTTAGCGGGTAGATATTAAAAAGATCGTCTTTGTATTTTTCGTAGAGGTTTAAAACCGTGGCATAAGAAGTATTGAACTGGCTTTTTACTTTTTCCGGCATGTTGTAGATGACCTCTTTTACTTCTTCCGGCTTGATCCGGTTAAGATTGACCCGGCAATAGACAAATCCTTCATCATCTATGCCCCTGCGCCCGGCCCGGCCGGCCATCTGGTAAAAATCCCGGGTTTTCAAGGGCCGGATAAAGCGGCCGTAATATTTGCGCAGCTCGTCGAAGACCACGGTGCGGCTGGGCATGTTGATCCCCAAAGCGAAGGTTTCGGTAGTGAAGATCACTTTGATCAGCCGGCTGGTAAAAAGCCGCTCGATAACTTCTTTGAGCGTCGGGAGCATCCCGGCGTGGTGATAGGCGATGCCGCGTTTGATTAGGGGATAGATCAGGCTCGCGCTGGACTCGTTCGTCAATTCAAATCGGCGGCAGAGGTCATCGAACATTTTTTCGATCTGCTGCTGTTCGTCTTTATTCAGGAAATTATAGGTGGACAGCTCAAAAGCCAGGTCCTCAGTCCTTTTTCTTCCAAAAACAAAATAAATGCAGGGCAGCCCTTCCCGTTCGCGGATGTAATCGATCAGGCCGTGGAGTTTATTGGCTTTAGCTTCCCGGCTTCTTCTTAAATGGGTAATTTTGTCCACCACCTGGTTATTGCACTGGAAAAAGAAATGCAAAGGCACCGGCCGTTTTTCCTCCAGGACCACCTGGACCGGCTTATTGTGGATGGTCGAGATCCAGTTAGCCAGTTGTTTGATGTTAGGAATAGTCGCCGAGAGGCCTAAGAGGTTCATATGCTTGGGTAAAAATACCAGGGATTCCTCCCAGACCGTGCCGCGCTCGTAATTATCGATATAGTGGATCTCGTCGTAAATGATCCAGGAGTATTTTTTCAAAGATTCCGGCTCATCCAAAACTTTATTGCGGAAGATCTCGGTGGTCATGATCAGGACCGGGGCGTCGGCGTTAATGGAAACGTCTCCGGTAAGGATCCCGATCTTCTCCGAATAATTGCCCTGGAAATCGCGGAATTTCTGGTTGGACAAGGCTTTGATGGGAGCGGTATAGATCACGCCTACGTTCTGGTCCAGGCAGGTCTGGATGACATGTTCGGCGATAGCGGTTTTTCCTGCTCCGGTCGGAGCGGAAACGATTACGGAATGGCCATTATTGATATGGGCGATAGACTCTTGTTGAAAACGGTCGTAGATCATGCCAATATTATAAGCTAATTTCGTTGATTTATCTAATAATAAATAGTAGAATGAAGCATGAGTTATGAAGCGGCATTGGGGAAGGCCTGGACAGAGATAGAGCGGCTTAGCGCGGAGAAAAGTTTCGCGATCAAATTTTTTAGCGAAGAGTACAGCGTGGACGCGGTTTCCCGCAAGATCATGTCTTTGTCCTGTAATGTCTTGGCTAAAGATTTCGTCTCCATTTTGCTTTTGCATTACCTGGAGCAAAAATTAAAGGGGCTGCCGGCTTTAAGCAAAGAATGGATCTCTTTTAAGGAGCTGGAAAGCGGGGAAGCGTATTATCCGGCTTTTAGAAAAAGAGCGATCGAGCCGATTTTACGCAAATACGGGTCTAATCCCGAAGCTATTATCAAGGAATCAAACCCTAAGATCGGCAATGCGGATGCGGCGATAGTTAAAGATGCCTTTACCGGAGTGCCGGTTATGGTCGAGATCTGGAAAGGCGATGACGAGTTCAAGGCGGAAGCGAATATACTTTTTGACCGGAGCATTGCTAAGATCTTTTGCACCGAGGATGTAGCGGTTTTAAGCGGGTTTGTGGCTAAATATGTCTAAAAGAAGAGTAACTAAAAGTTTTTTATTTCTGGCGGCGACGGCCGTGATCTTGCTGGGCAGATGGTTCGCCGGTTCCCGGGCTGATCTTAGCGGAGAGGCTAAGGTCAGTTTGCCTTTTGGCAGGTCTAATAATTACGACGATGTCCTGGTGGAGCGGGCAGTTGACGGCGATACTTTGAAGCTGGAAAACGGAGAACGGGTCAGGCTTATCGGTATAGATACTCCGGAGATGCACGAATCAAATAAATTATACCGGGACAGCAAGAAAAGCGGCCAGGATGTCAAAGTCATTCAGGCTCTGGGTAAGCGCGCCTATAGCTTTACCCGGGATTTAGTTGAGGGCAAACGCGTGCGCCTGGAGTTCGACGTGGAAAAGCGCGACAGATACAAGAGGCTTTTGGCTTATGTTTATTTAAAAGACGGAACTTTCGTTAACGCCGAGATCGTTAAGCAGGGCTATGCTTCTTTAATGACTTATCCGCCTAACGTCAAGCATGTAGATACTTTTAAAGAGTTGTATAAGCAAGCGCGGGAAAATAACCGTGGTCTCTGGAAAGAATAATAGGAGGTAATTATGTTGAGATATTTGACTGCAGGAGAATCACACGGCAGGGGTCTGGTGGCGATTTTAGAAGGGCTGCCGGCAGGGATCAAAGTAGAGGAAAAGTTCATCAACGCCGAATTAAAGCGCCGGCAGATGGGTTTTGGCCGGGGCAAACGCATGCAGATCGAGCATGACACTGCGCTTCTGGTCTCGGGGCTTAAAAGCAGTAAAACCCTGGGCAGCCCTCTGGCGATATTGATCAAGAACAAGGATTTCAGCATTGATAAACTTCATCCGGTCCTTTGTCCCCGTCCCGGCCACGCTGATTTGGCCGGATTCCTTAAATACGGTTTTTCCGATATCCGGGAATGCCTGGAGCGGGCTTCCGCCCGCTCTACCGCCGCGACCGTGGGTATCGGCGCGGTCTGTAAGCTTTTCTTGAAAGAATTCAGGATCAGCGTCACCAGCAACGTGGTTTCCATCGGCGGCGCGGTGGCGCACGAAGAAAGGGTCGAGAAAATCAAGCTGGCTATGGCCAATAAAGATACTCTGGGCGGTGATTTTGACGTGATCGCCAAGAACGTTCCCATCGGTCTGGGTAGTTATGTCCAGCCGGACCGCAGGCTGGATTCGCGGCTGGCCGCGGGGATAATGTCCATTCCCGGGATCAAAGGGGTGGAGATCGGCCTGGGCTTTGGTTACGCGGACAAATTCGGCTCGGAAGTTCATGATGCCATCTATTATTCCAACTCTAAAGGTTATTCGCGCTCTACTAATAATGCCGGGGGGATCGAAGGCGGCATTTCCAACGGGGAAGACAGAGTCTTGTCGGGCTGTATGAAGCCGATTTCTACGTTGATGAAGCCGCTGGATTCGGTGAATATCAAGACCAAGCGTTCTTCCAAGGCCGCGACCGAGCGCTCGGATATCTGCGTGGTCGAGTCCGCGGGAGTGGTCGCCGAGGCGGTTTGTGCTTATGTGCTTGCGGATGCTTTACTTGAGAAATTCGGCGGGGATAGCCTCGCGGATATTAGAGCCGCGTATCAGCATTATTTGAAAAGAATAAAGAAATAATTAAGTTAGAAAATCGCCCTCCTTACGTCTATTAAGGTAGAAGGGGGGTGATCGCGATGGCAGAGAATCAGGATGTGCAGGTGGTCCGGCTTTACCGCTTGGACGGTGAGTCGAAAATCAAAGCCTTCGCCGATGTTTCTATCGGTAATTTCATCATCAAAGGCTTGAAAGTCCTGGATGGGAAAAACGGCTTGTTCCTTTCCATGCCGCAGGAGAAATCCAAAGACGGCAAATGGTACGATACGGTTTTTCCCGTAACCAAAGAGGCCAGGAAAAGCCTGACTGAATTGGTGCTAGAGGCATATCAGCAGTAATTTAGGTAAAGGTTTCAGGTTGCAGGCAAAAGGCGAATAACCCTGCCTGCAGCCTGGAACCTTCAAAAAAAAGAATGAATAATATCTACCTAGTCGGATTCATGGGTACCGGTAAATCTTCGGTAGGGTTGCGTATATCCCGGGAAATAAAAGGTGATTTTATCGATTTGGATAAGTTTATCGAGGAGCAGGAAAATAAAACCATTTCGGATATTTTCAAGGAAAAAGGAGAGCCTTATTTTCGCGGTTTAGAAAAAAATTTCCTCAAAGATGTTGCGGTTAAGAAAAACCAGATCATTGCCTGCGGCGGGGGGATCGTCATCGATCCGGATAATATCAAGTTAATGAAAAGCAATGGAACTATGGTTTGCCTAACTGCTTCACCGGATGTGATCATGGAAAGGACCCGCAAGTCCAATCACCGGCCGCTGTTGAATGTTCCTGATCCTCAGGAAGCCATTAGGGCGTTGCTGGCTGACCGCCAGAAATTCTACTCCCAGGCGGATATTACTATCGATACCTCGGAAATCTCGATTAAAGAAGTAGCCACCCGTGTTCTGAATTCCCTGCCAAAAGATTAATTTTAGACTTGCGTAATCTAAATCTAGTTGTTATAATATGTTAGAAAGTAAGATATTTGATAAAATAAGAAAGAGTGGATCATGAAAAAAACGTTACTTTTTTATTTTCTGTTTTTATTTGTAAATACGATCTGCTTTGCCCAATCCAACCAGACTGAATCCCTGACCATTACTACTTATTATCCTGCGCCGTACGGAGTGTATAGGAATTTGCGATTAAATCCCAGTGAGGAGCCACAAGGATCAGCGGTGCAGCCGGGAGTCATGTATTTTAATAAGTCAAGAGAAGAGATTCTTATTTACAAAAATGCTACTGCGAAATGGGTGCCGTTAGGCGGTGCAGCATCATCCGGCGACGCTCTTGTCAATGCAGCACATACCCAGTCAGATTGCACTAATCATGTTCCAAGGGGAGAGGTCGTTCCTACTGGTACGGGATTATCGCAATGCCGGTTTGATTTGCCTGCTTGTCCGGTCGGGTGGACGAGGTATGGGGCGTACTCTGCTCTTGGTTCGGCCACCTGCAACGCCTGTGCGCAGTCATGTTGCGGGAACAGTTGCACGGTGGGCCCGAGAGCTTGGATGGATTTGCCGGGTTCTCTCTCGTGCACTTGCACCCAGTCGGTGCACTGTACCCGGGCTCCTTGGGGATCGGGTTGCGATAGTTGCGGGGGTTATTGTTCCACTGTTCCGTGTTGCGGATACGACCGTGCCTGTCGCTCAGATGATACGAGAGTAACTGTTACCACGCCTATCATCCAAATCGGCTGTTACTAAAACTCAAAAGCATTCAATTCCTTGCCCAATTCATTATAGACGCTTTACATAATTACCTAAGAGACAAGTGGTTGCAAGATAAATCTTTTCGTATTTTCTCTTTACGCCGCGAAGTAAACCGTCCTTTAATTCCCTCCATTAATAAATAAGTGATTTTAGCAATTAAAAAAATGTTAGATTTGTCCTGGCGCCGCGTCTATTGTATGTGGAGGTGGCTGTGACAGAAATCGAAGCATTAGTAGGATTGAATCTGGTAATGGATATTGGTAGCATTCGGCTGAAGCGGCTGCTTGAGGCTTTTGGTACTCCGCAGAATATCCTCTCGGCTTCCAGGGATAAGCTGATGGGGGTAGACGGCATAGGAGAGATCATTGCTTCCCGGATCGTATCTCTGGATAAAAAGGCTATAGACCGGGAATTATCTTTGGCCAGGAAGAATAATGTCAGGATCCTCTTCTGGAACGATCTTGATTATCCGCGAAATCTCAAATTTATTTACGATCCACCGATCGTAATTTATCTAAAAGGACAGCTTTTGCCCAGGGATAATCTTGGGCTGGCCATAGTGGGCTCACGCCGGGCTTCTTTTTACGGATTAAGCTGCGCCGAGAAATTCTCCGGAGATCTGGTTGCTAACGGTTTTACGGTGATTTCCGGGATGGCCCGGGGCATAGATACCGCGGCTCATAAGGGGGCGATAAAAGCCAGGGGCCGAACTATCGCGGTTATTGGCAGCGGAATACTTAACATCTATCCGCAGGAAAACCAAAAGTTAGCTGAACAGATCGCTTCTAACGGCGCAGTAGTTTCAGAGTTCCCTGTAGAGGCCCAACCGCTGAAGCAGAATTTTCCTCGCAGGAACCGCTTGATCAGCGGCCTCTCTTTAGGGGTGTTAGTGGTTGAGGCTTGCCGTAACAGCGGAGCTTTGATTACCTCGCATTTCGCCTTGGAGCAGGGCAGGGAAGTTTTTGCCATTCCCGGAAAAGTCGATTCCGTAAGTTCTTTCGGCACTAACTCTTTGATCCAGCAAGGCGCAAAATTGGTCTCCGGCATCGAGGATATCCTGGAAGAATTCCCCTTTTTTGCGGTTCAAAATCACCGGGAGTCTTTGGAAGAGGGCAAAAGATCTCTTTCCCCCCAACAAGGTTTATCTTGCACAGAGGAGCTTTTGTATAATATAATATCTACTCAAGCCTCTTCGGTTGATGAAGTTGTGCAAAAAACCGGGCTGGCAATAGGTGAAATATCTTTAAATCTCTTAAGTTTGCAATTAAAGAAGAAGATCCGCGTTCTCGCGGGAAAACTTTTTGAAAGGGTTAAGAATGGCAGATAAAAATCTGGTTATCGTCGAGTCTCCGACCAAGGCCAGGACAATTAGCAAGATACTGGGCAGCAATTTTACGGTTGTGCCTTCCATGGGCCATGTGATCGATCTGCCCGAGAAGAAAATGGGAGTCGATATTGAGGCGGGGTTTGTCCCGACTTATAAGATCCTTGCCGGGCGCAAGAAGCTTCTGGCTCAACTGAAAAAAGACGCTAAAGGCGTGTCTAATATCTATATGGCAACCGACCCTGACCGGGAAGGCGAAGCTATCGGCTGGCATATCAAGGAAGCGATCTTTAAGGATAAAGCGGTAAAGCGGGTCAATTTCCATGAGATCACCGCCGAGGCCATACGCCATGCTTTTGAGTCTCCGCGGGAATTCGACCAGAACATGGTCGAAGCTCAGATTGCCCGCCGGATCCTGGACCGGATAGTCGGATATTTGCTCAGCCCTTTACTCTGGAAGAAGATCGCCCGGGGTTTAAGCGCAGGCAGGGTCCAGTCTGTGGCTTTGCGGCTGATCATTGAACGGGAAAGGCAGATCCTGGATTTTAAACCCCACGAATACTGGGAGATCGAGGCCCAGCTGCGTAAAGAAAACTCGATATTTACCGCTAAACTCGACAAAAAAGATTCCCGGAAAATAGAAATAAAAAATCAGCAGGAAGCCGATCAAATCGTCAATGAACTTGCCGGCCGGGAATTCAAGGTGTTAGAAGTCAAGAAAACCGAAAAAAAACGTTCTTCCGACCCGCCGTTTATCACCAGCAGCCTGCAGCAGGAATCGTTTAATAAATTAAGGTTTAACGCCGCCAAAACCATGATCTTGGCTCAGCAACTTTACGAAGGCATTGATATCGGCGAAGAAACCCCGGTGGGCCTTATTACCTACATGCGTACCGATTCCACCAATATCGCCGTGGAAGCGGTCAGCCAGGCCAGGGAGCTGATCCTGAAAAATTTCGGCAAGGAATATCTTCCTGAGAAGCCTCCGGTCTACAAAACTAAAAAATTCGCCCAGCAGGCCCATGAGGCTATCCGTCCTACTTTAATCTCTCATTCTCCGGCAAGCCTTAAGAAATACCTTACCGATGATCAATATAAACTATTTGAATTGATCTATAACCGTTTCATTGCCAGTCAAATGTCCCCTGCGCGTTACTTGCAGACTTCGGTAAGTATCCAGGCCGGGGATTATATATTCTCTTCCTCCGGCAGCAAGTTGATCTTTAAAGGTTTCAGCGCGATCTATGAAAAGCCCGATGAGGAAAAGGAAAAAAACGAGATCCCTGTATTGGAGAAAGACGAGATCCTGGAATTGGTGAAACTTTTACCTTCGCAGCATTTTACCAAGCCCCCCCCGAGATTCTCGGACAGCTCGCTGGTCAAGATCCTCGAAGAAGAGGGGATCGGCCGGCCTTCGACTTACGCGCCGATCATTTCCACGCTTATCCAGCGCGGATACGTGCACCGGATCAAAGGTTATCTTAATCCTACTGAACTGGGTTTTAAGGTTTGCGACATGCTTATTGAATATTTTCCGGAAATAATCGATGTTAAATTTACCGCTTTTATGGAGGGGGAGCTCGATGGCGTGGAAGAGGGAAAAATCGGCCGCCAAAAGGTGCTTACCGATTTTTACGGCCCGTTCAAGATGAGTTTTGATTTTGCTTCTTTGAACATCAAAAAAGAAGTGATCACTACAGACGATATCTGCGAAAAATGCGGCAAGCCGATGATCATCAAGTGGGGAAGAAAAGGCAAGTTTTTAAGCTGCTCGGATTTTCCGGCCTGCAAGAATTCCAAGTCCATCACTTCCGGGGTGAAATGCCCTCAGCCCGGCTGCAGCGGAGAGTTGATCCAGCGCCGTTCCAAACGCGGGTTTTTCTACGGCTGCTCGAATTATCCCAAGTGCACTTATATATCCAAGAACCTGCCTCAGGACAGCGAGGAAGGCCAGGAGTAATATGGACAGGCTTATTGAAAAATTTGTCCGGTACCTCGAGATCGAGAAGAACTATTCAACCCATACGATCCTTAATTACCGCCTTGACCTTAACGACTTTCTCAAGTTTCTGGGTGAAACTCCGGTCGAATCCGTGGATTATCTGCTTTTGAGAAAATACCTGGCTGTCCTCAAAGAGAAGAAGCTGGGTTCAAGGAGCATGGCCAGACATCTCTCGGCTTTGCGGTCATTTTTTAAATTCCTGACCCGCGAAGGTTTTCTCAAAACTAATCCGATCTTAAGCGTATCCAGCCCCAAGCTGGACAAGCATCTGCCTCAGTTTCTGACCGAAGAAGAAGTTACCCGGCTGATCGAATCGAGCCTAGCCAAGGACGAGATGGGGCTGCGCGACCGGGCGATATTGGAGACTTTTTACAGCACGGGAATGCGTATCAGCGAACTCGTTAGCCTTAGCCAGGAGGACCTGGATTTTATCGGAGGAGTAGTTAAACTCAAGGGCAAAGGCAAGAAAGAACGCATCGCTCCCATAGGAGATAAGGCGATCTCCAGCTTAAGGGATTATCTGGAAAAAAGAAAAAAACAAACCAGTGCTGTTTTTCTTAATAAACGGGGAACCAGGATCACCGACAGGGGGGTCCGGAATATCGTCGGCAAATACCTGAAACTTTCCGGGATGAAACAAGGGGTATCTCCGCATACCTTAAGGCACTCTTTTGCCACGCATTTATTGAATCGCGGAGCTGATTTAAGGACCGTCCAGGAACTTTTGGGCCACGCGAATCTTTCCTCGACCCAGATTTATACTCACTTGACCACCGAGAAATTAAAAAGCGTCTACGACAAAGCGCATCCGAGGGCATAAAAACAGAATATGAACTTTCTTTACGATCTGATATTTTTTATATTCGCCGTTTTTTATTTGCCGGTTTTTTTATTCAAAAGAAAGTTTCACGCCGGTTTTGCCATGCGCCTGGGCTTGTTTCTCCGGATCCCCGAGCTCGACGGCCCCATCTGGATTCACGCGGTCAGCGTGGGCGAGGCAATGTCGATCAGGCACCTGGTGGAGAATTTAAAAGAAAAATTTCCCCAAAAAGATTTTATCATTTCTACAGTCACTCCTACCGGCAACAAGATCGCGAGATCCATTGCCGGTAAAAACGACGCGGTGATCTATCTTCCCCTGGATTTTAGCTGGATCGTGCGGAAAGTCATCGATAGGATCCGCCCAACGCTATTTGTGATCGCCGAGACCGAGATCTGGCCGAATCTCATCAGCTGTCTTTATAAAAAAAATATCCCGATCGCCGTAGTTAATACCCGGATTTCTGACCGGTCTTTCAAGAAATACCTTCTGGTCAGATTTTTGATCAAGCCTCTCCTGAACAAAGTCAGCGTTTTCTGCGTGCAAACTCAAGTTGATGCCCGGCGGTTGGAACAACTGGGGGTAGCAACAAAAAAGATCAAACTCACCGGGAATATGAAATTCGACATCAAAATCCGGGATTACGAGGATCTAAGAAAAGATTACGCGGATTACCGGGTTAAGCTGGGGGTGAGGATCAAGGAAAAACTTATTGTCGCGGCCAGCACTCACCCGGGCGAGGAAGAAGAGATCTTGAAGGTTTATCTTGATCTGCTAAGCAGCTTTCCCGATTTAAAGCTTTTGGTCGTGCCCCGCCATCCGGAAAGAAGCGAATCCCTGGTCAAGCTTATCAATAAGTATCCGCGTCTTGTGGCCCGCAGGATTTCCCAGCTGCCCCGCTTGAACGGGGGGAACGGGTCTTCCGGCCGCAAACAGGTTTTTATCCTGGACACCATCGGCCAGTTAATGTATTTCTATGCCATCGCGGATATAGTCTTTGTGGGAGGAAGCCTGACAAAAAGCGGCGGCCATAATATCCTGGAACCCGCGTCTTTGGGCAAACCGATCCTGTTCGGCAAATACATGTTCAATTTTCGCGATATTGCCGAGATCTTTCTCAAGAATAATGCCGGGATCATGGTTAATGACGCGGGGGAGCTGGAAATCGAATTAAAAAAGTTACTGGAAGATAAACATAGAATTCTTGAGTTGGGCAATGCCAGCCGCAAGGTTATCCTGGAAAATCAGGGGGCCACCGTCAAAAACGCCGAAGCGATAACAGCTTTATGGAAAACCTGAAAGTGTGGTAAAATATGGGCATGCTGGAAGTCAACTTTAAGAAAGTAAAACAGGTAGGCGTTCTGAATTTGTCGGGAAACGTGGACATTAATTCATCGAACCTGGTGGAAAAAGTCGGCTGGGCCCTGGAAAACGGGTATGAGGATCTGGTTTGTGATTTTCAAGAGGTAGATTTGATCGATTACGCCGGGATGTCCGCCCTGGCCCTGGCTTACAAGAACGTGGCCAACCATGGCGGCAGGATGAAGTTCGCATCGGTCGCTTTGCATATCCGCAAAGTATTTAACCTGGTTTGCCTGGACAAGGTCTTCGAGATTTATGATGACCTGGATACTGCGCTGCGCAGCTTCGAGGAAGACAAGACTATTTCGCTCATCCAGAAAAAAAAGTTGCGCCGCAGGTTTAAACGCCTGCCTCTGGATATAGTAATCGAGTTTAAGTCCAAAAAAGAAAGTAAATTCCACCAGGGCAAGGTTTTGAATATCAGCGGCGTGGGGATGTTGGTTTTTGCGGAAAAGGAAATTTATAAATTAGGCGAGATCCTGGATATTAAACTTACGCTCAGGCCCGCTCCCGGGCTTCTGGAGATCGAAGCTGTGGTAGTGTGGCTGGTCGAAAAAAACATCCAGCCGCAGCTTTATCCGGCCATGGGATTGGAATTCTACCACCTGGATACTTCGACCCAGGAGAAGATCGTGGAATTCGTGGAGAGAAACATGTCTCTGGATAACACGAGCGAGTGTTAACAAGCCCAAGATGTTAAAAGTTAAATCCCGCTTTAGAGCGATAATTTTTGATATGGACGGAGTTATTGTCGATTCCATGCCTTATCATTATCTTGCCTGGTACGAGGCTTTAATGCCTTACGGGATCAGGGTCAGCTGTTTCGACGTTTATTCCAAAGAAGGTGAACGCTGGGAGAAGACATTGAGGGAACTGTTTTTGCGCTCGGGAATAAAAGTCAGCGATAAACTTTTTAAAAAGATATTCTTAAGCCGCAAAAAAATTTTCCGGAAATATTTCAAGCGTTTCATCTTCCCGGGGGCCCAGGAATTTCTGGTCTGCCTGAAGAATAAGGGGTATCTTTTGGGGCTGGTTACCGGCACGCCGGAAGCGGAGATCAAAAAGATCCTTCCCTCTTCAATAAAAGTGTTGTTCGATTGTATTATTGCCGGGGATAAAGTAAAAAAAGGAAAACCAGACCCCGAACCTTACCTGCGCGCAGCCAAAGCTCTTAAAACCAAGGCCGGCCTTTGCGCGGTAGTGGAAAACGCTCCCCTGGGAATAGAATCCGCAAAAAGAGCGGGCATGTTTTGTATCGCTTTGACTACCAGCCTGCCCAGGCAGTACCTTTCCCGGGCGGATGCCTTGGCTGACCGCTTGGACGAGATCACCGCTGCAGTAGATAAATCCTGTGTTCTAAAAAGAAAAAGGCTTAACCTTTAAAATTGGAGGAACCATGAAAATATTCCTTGTCGCTTTCTTTCTCCTGAGTTTTTTTGTTCCCGCTTTCCCTAATCCTCCTGAAGACATAGGTATCAGTATTTCCGGCTCCGAACTCGGGGTCTTCGTGGTGCATCCTTCCCAAAACACGTCAAAGCATTTTATCAAAACGATAAAAATATCCCTTAATGAAGAAGAAGTCGTTAATCAAGGCTTCTCCGGTCAAGATAAAGACGGACAAAGAGCAACTTTTTCTCTACCCGGACTTAAAAAAGGCGATAAAATAAAAATTGAGGCCGAATGTTCGATTTACGGCGGCCTGGAAAAAGAATTTTCCGCGCCGTAACTTCGATATTTGTAAACGAAAAGGTTTTTTCAAATTTGAATTGAACAAGCCGGGTTTTCAAGATAAAATAGTTTTTAAAATCAAAACATAACAAGGAGGGGAAAATGCAGGGATTCTGGGGTTGGATCATTGGTTTTGGTGTAGTAGTATTTTTTTTCCTGGGGGTCAGAATCGTAAGGCCTACTCATCGCGGGCTTATCGAACGTTTAGGTAAGTATAACCGTTTTGCCAGTAAGGGTTTTAATTGGATCATACCTTTTATAGATGAATTGTATCTGGTTAATGTTACCGAAGTCATGGTTGACGCCGAACCGCAGGAAATCATCACCAACGACAATTTGAACGCCCGGGTTGACGCCCAGGTTTATTTCAAGGTCAAAGAGGATGAAGACAGCGTTAAAGCCTGCCAGTATAGTGTCAACGCTTACCAATATCAGATCGTCAATCTTGCCCGCACTACTCTGCGTAACATTATAGGAACTTTAACCTTAAAATCGGCTAATTCCGAAAGAGGCCGGATCAATGAGGAATTACAGAAGACATTAATGAAAGAAACCGCGGAATGGGGGCTGGAGATCGTGCGCACCGAACTCAAGGAGATCGACCCGCCCAAAGACGTCCAGGAGACCATGAACAAAGTGGTCAAGGCTGAGAACGAAAAGATCGCCGCCATTGATTTCGCGACCGCGACCGAAACCATGGCTGACGGCGCCCGCCGCGCCGAGATCAAGAAGGCCGACGGTGTCAAGCAGGCCAGGGTTCTAGTGGCGGACGGAGAAGCCCAGGCCATTAAGTTGGTTAACGAAGCGGCTAACCAGTATTTTGTGGGTAATGCCCAGATCTTGCGCAAGCTCGAGGCGGTGGAAAAAGCCCTGGCTAATAACGCCAAGATCGTGATCCCGGCGCAGACCGAATTGATCAATGTCATCGGGGAGATGGCCGGTATTGTTCCTATTCACAAGAAAGACTAAAACCGAACTTAGCTCAAGATGAGGTAAAGATGGCGATTAATCCGGCGGGAAATGATTCGGGAAATATTGAAGGCGATAAAGAAGTGATCGTCAATGTCCTGGGTATGCATTGCGCGAGCTGTGTTGTTGCCATCGAGGGGGTGCTTAAAAAAACCGAGGGGATCAACCAAGCCCGGGTGAATCTGGGGACTGAGCAGGCTTTTGTCCGCTATGATCCCGGAAAGACCGATGTTTCACGGATCCGTAAGGCCATTGAGAAAGCCGGATACCGGACTTTAGAAGGGCATAAGGAATCTGATCAGGAAGAGGAAAAAAGGCTCAGGTCCAGCGAGATATTGGAGCTCAGGATCAGGTTCTGGATCTCGTTTATTCTATCCCTGCCGATTGCCTATATCTCTATGGCCCCGGGATTCGAGCTGTATCTCCCCGGGTTCGTCGCAGAGCATAGCTGGCTGGTTCAGCTAATGCTTGCCACGCCGATAATCTTCTGCGGCTCGGAATTCTTCAATCAAGGGATACTTTCTTTGATCCGGACCAAAAGAGCCAATATGAACACTTTGGTTTCGCTGGGAGTCGGCGCCGCGTATCTTTACAGTCTTTTTATCACCGTAGCTTCCTGGAAAGTGGTCGGAAAGTTACCTGTGCACGGGGTTTATTTCGAGACCGCGGGGATCCTGGTTACGTTTATTCTTTTGGGAAAATACCTGGAAGCCAGCGCTAAAAGGAAAACTTCCGAGGCCATTAAGAAACTCCTGGCTTTGGCCCCCAAAACCGCTCTGGTTGTCCGCGGGTTTGAAGAAAAAGAGATCCCGGTCGAAGACATCATTATCGGAGATATAGTTATAGTCAAGCCCGGAGAACGGATCGCTGTTGACGGCATAGTTATTGAAGGCCATTCCAGCGTTGATGAGTCGATGATCACCGGAGAATCCATGCCGGTCGATAAATCTCCGGGAAAAGAGGCGGTTTGCGGAACGATCAACAAGACCGGGGCATTTAAATTAGAGGCGATCAATGTCGGCTCTGATACGATGCTCTCTCAGATCATTAAGCTGGTTGAGGAGGCTCAGGGCAAGAAGGCTCCGGTCCAGGAACTGGCTGACCGGATCTCCGCTGCGTTCGTGCCTACGGTATTCATTATCGCGATCATCGTTTTTGCGGCTTGGCTTTTGGCCGGAGTGGAGTTTATTTTCGCTTTGAATATTTTTATCTCGGTATTGATCATCGCCTGCCCCTGCGCTTTAGGGCTGGCGACTCCGACCGCGGTTATGGTCGGCACGGGGATCGCCGCCCAGAACGGGATCCTGATCCGCAATCCGGCGAGCCTGGAGACCGCTTACAAGATCGATGTGGTGGTTTTTGATAAAACCGGAACACTCACCCGGGGGAAACCGGTGCTTACCGACTATCTTTCCTATCACTCGCGCAACCGGGAAGAGATCTTGGCCCTCGCCGCTTCCATAGAAAGAAAATCCGAACATCCGGTCGCTGAAGCTATAGTCTCCGGAGCCAGGGAAAGGAATATTCAGCTTAATGAGGTTCAGGATTTTGTCGCTCTTCCCGGAAAAGGGGTCATGGCCAGGTTCAATAACGAGCAGATCTTTTTTGGTAACCGTAAATTGATGGAGAAGAAAAAGATCGAGATCGCGGATCAAGTCAAAGCTGATTCCGAACTCATGGAAAACCAGGGTAAGACGGTAATGTTTTTGGTTTCCGGCTCCAAGATCATCGGGCTTGTCGCGGTCGGAGATACCCTTAAAGATTTTGCCATGGAAGCAATAGCGGCTCTTAAAAAGCTTAAGAAGCAGGTTTTGATGGTCACCGGGGACAATCACCGGACCGCGGAATCGATTGCCCGGTATCTGGGGTTGGACGATGTTTTTTCCGAGGTATTGCCGCAAGATAAAGAAGAACAGATCAAAAAATTGCAATCGCTGGGGTTAAAGGTGGCCATGGTCGGAGACGGGATTAATGACGCTCCGGCATTGGCCCAGGCGGATATCGGAATCGCCCTCGGCAGCGGAACGGATATCGCTATTGAGTCGGGCGACATAGTCCTGATCAAGGATGATCTCAGGGATGTGGTCATGGCTTTGGATCTGTCCCGCTTTGCCATGAAAAAGATCAGGCAGAATCTTTTCTGGGCTTTTTTCTATAATCTGATCGGCATCCCTATCGCCGCGGGAATACTTTATCCTCTTACCGGATTTCTTTTAAACCCGATGGTCGCCGGAGCGGCCATGGCTTTCAGCTCGGTATCGGTTGTGAGCAATTCTCTTTCCATGAAAAGATACAGAAGGTCAATTTAAAAAAAGGTAAATTATGGATTTAATAGAGTTGATCAAGAAACGCAGAAGTGTGAGAGAGTTTTTGAATAAGCCGATTTCCCGGGACTGCCTGGAGGATATCGTGGACGCGGCCCGGTTCGCGCCTACCGCCCGCAATGTCCAGCCGTGGGAATTCGTAGTGGTGACCGAAAAAGAAGCTTTGAAGCATATTGCTGAGATTTCCGAGCACGGAAAGTTTATTTCCAGCGCCGCAGCATCGATCCTCGTCTTCTCGCAGGACACCAAGTATTTTCTGGAGGATTGCTCTGCCGCCACCCAGAACGCGATGCTCGCGGCCTTGGCCCTGGGAATAGGATCATGCTGGGTGGCCGGGGATAAAAAGTCCTATGCCGGAGAATTAAATCTTTTGTTCGGTGTCCCTATTAGCCACAAGTTGGTCAGCATCATTGCCCTGGGCTATCCTGTTACCGATAAGGTCTTCCGGGCCGCAGATAAAAGAAGTTTGCAGGAGGTTTTGCACTGGGAAAGATTTTAAATGAAGATTATCGCTTGCGTGTTAATTTTAGGGCTGTTTTGCGGTTGTGCGCATTTTCCTTCCGCCGGTAAAAATGAATTGTTCCGAGTCCAAACTGATCTTAAGCAAAAAGAGAACCGAATTCAAGAACTGGAAGTTCTTTTAGCCCAGCGGGAAGCTCAAATCCAGGAAAAAGACAGCCAGATCCAGCAACTTAAGGACAAGCTTCGCGGTTTGGGAGTTTTCTAATATACAGGAGCGGCTGAATCGAAATAATATTTAAGCTGGAAAATCATTATTTTGTCGTGGAGCTGGATAATTCCCTGACCGCTTTGAATATCGTCAAACTTCTGCCGATAGAATCCGTGGTCGCTAAATGGGGCGAGGAAATATTCTTTAATATTAAAAACGTCCAGGCTGTTTCCGAAGACCTCACCAAACAGGTGAATGTCGGAGATGTGGCTTTTTGCCCGGAGGGCAGTTGCCTTTGTGTTTTTTTGGGCCCCACTCCGGCGAGCGTTATGGAAAATCCGGTCCCGGAAAATCCGGTGGTGGTCATCGGCCGGGTCATTGCTCCGCGGGATAAGTTTAAGTTGATTTTGCCCGGGGAAAAAATAAAAGTATCGGTGGCTTTAGAGCGCGTTTCGTCTTCCGCAAAAGAGGCCACTTCAGAAAAAGAGTACGCCACGGGAAGAAAATTATCCCAGGCTGAGATCGATGTTCTGGTAAAACAGCTCCTGGAAGAAAAGAAAAGAGCTGGGTAGTAATCCTTCCGATAGCCGAACACCAAGCCCACAATTAAAATCTTGACTACCACACAAATGTGTGGTATATTCAAACTATGAAGCCCGATCTTACCGTTCGTCAAAAACAGGTTTTAAATTTTATCCGGGACAGGATCAATCACGACCGGATTTCTCCTACCATAAGGGAAGTGGCCGGATTTTTCGGTTTTTCTTCCACGGGTACGGTGCGGGACTATTTGCAGGTTTTAAGCCGGAAAGGATATCTTAAACTTAACAAGAACAAGGCTCGCTCGCTGGAGCTGATTAACCAAGAGCAGGGTTTAGCTATCGTGGGAATGGTCGCTTGCGGGAAACCCCAGTTTGCCCAGGAAGATATTGAAGGCTACTTACAGCCCGAAGAATGGTTCAAAGCCAGCGATGATTTATTTTGCCTGAAAGCGAAAGGCGATAGTATGGCTGGGGCAGGGATCATGGAGGGAGATCTTTTGGTGGTGCGCCGGCAGTCTCAGGCTCAAAACAACGAGATCGTAGTAGCCCTTATCGGCGACGAAGCTACGGTAAAATTTCTGCGTCGCCACAAAGACGGCAAGCAGGGGAGGGATCCTAAATATTTCCTTGAGGCCGCGAATAAAAAATACTCCGACATTCCTGTCACTGAAGCGACTTCCGTTATCGGCCGGGTGATCTCGGTTATAAGAAAATATGTTTAATCCGCAGGCGCGCTGGGACAGAAACCTCCCCGCAGACGCCGGCGATAAAAGCGAGGCCGTGGAAGTGACCGCCCGATTCATTAAAGGCAAGATTATCCCTCTGTGTTTTATTCTAAAAGAAAACCGCTGTAATATCTCCCGCATCAATTACTCCTGGACGGCAAGAAAAGGCAGAGGATTGATTTATTATTTCAGCGTCTCCGATAAAAGCGATGATTACCGCATTTTTCTGGACGCCGAAGCTATGTCCTGGCGCCTCCTGACCGAATAACGAACATGAACAACAAAATCATTCTACATATTGACATGGATGCTTTTTTCGCTTCGGTTGAGCAGGCGGCTAATCCTGTATACAAAGGGAAGCCGTTTCTGGTCGGTTCACGGGGGAGGAAATTCCATACGGTTGTCGCTGCCTGTTCCTATGAAGCCAAGGCTTTCGGGATACACTCGGGTATGGCCACCAAGGAAGCTTTGCGGCTGTGCCCCTGGGCGGAGTTTGTCCCGGCAGATTCATCAAAGTACGTTTACACTTCCGACAGGATAGAAGAGATTCTCAAGGTTTACTCCGACCGGATGGAAAGGGCCTCTATAGACGAGTTTTACCTGGATCTAAGCCCGCGGGATCTGAAAACGGCGATCAACATAGCCCAAGAGATCAAGAGCCGGATCAAGAATACCTTTTTCATTACCGCTTCAGCCGGGATCGCGCCTTCCAAGATCATTGCCAAAATGGCGGCTAAGGCCGGCAAACCCGACGGTCTACTTGTTCTGGAAGAAAAAGATGTTTTGCCGTTCCTGGAAAACCTGCCAATAGAGAAAGTTCCGGGGATAGGAGCTCACCTTAAGGGTTACCTTAATAATATATCGGTTTTTACCTGCGGGCAATTAAGGCGCGTCGATTCTTTAGAACTGATCAGGCGTTTTGGGAAAGTCGGATTGTGGATGGTTCAAGTCAGCAGCGGCCAGGACGACGAAGAAGTGGGTTACTGGCAGGATGAAGATTTGCCGCCTAAGTCTGTCAGCCATTCTTATACCCTGGCAAAAGCGATCTTTCGCGGGCAAGATTTGGAAGCCTGGATCTTGATGCTTTCGGAGATGGTGGCTTTTCGCTTGCGCAAACAGGGTTTGGAATCACGGGTATCCAGTCTTTACCTGCGGGGAAGCGAAACGGCTTTTTCCCGGGAGAAGAATTTTCAATCTCTTACCGCTGACCCGGCCCGGATATACGAAAGGAATCTTTTGATCCTGGAAAGTTTCCGGTTAAAGAATTTTCCGGTCCGGGCTTTAGGCGTATGCGCATCCGCTCTGGCCCCGGCCCAGGGATTTTATCTGTTTCCGGCTGACCAGAAAAGGAGAAGCCTGCTTGACGCGGTGGATAGCATTAACCAGCGGCTGGGCGATTGGTCGATTTATCCGGCGGCAATAAGCCGGGTAAAAAATTAAAGTGTTATAAGCAAAGATTTGATAGTATAATAAGCGCCATGAGAAAAAAACATTTTTTATTAGCGTCCGCAGTTATACTTTTGTTTATGCCCTTTGGGGCTTTCGCCGCGGATATTCCCGCTCTCCCGGAGTTCACCAAAGAAGACCGGGTGCTGATCCTGGCTCCTCATCCTGATGACGAGACTCTGGGTTCCGGGGGAGTGATCCAGCGGGCCAGGGATGCCGGGGCAAGGGTGCAGGTGGTCTGTTACACTAACGGCGACCATAACGAGCTGGCTTTTATCGTCTATGAGAAGCGTTTTACCTTCCGGACCGGAGAATTCCTCTATATGGGGGAAGTGCGCAGAAGCGAGACCATCAAGGCGATGAGCTCTCTTGGCCTGCCTGCCCAGGATATGATTTTTCTGGGTTATCCTGATTTCGGGACTATGGCTATTCTAACCCTTTACTGGAATTCTGCTAAGTCGTACCGCAGCCTGATGACCCGGATTTCCAAGGTCGCTTACTCTGACACTCTCTCACCGGGAGCGCCGTATATCGGAGAAAGCATCCTTAAAGACCTGAAAACGACGATCAATAATTTTCAACCTACCAAGATCTTCGTTTCCCATCCGGCAGATACTAACCGCGACCATCAGTCATTATATCTTTTTACCCGGATCGCTTTGTGGGAGCTGGAAGGCAAAATTATCCAGCCGGAGATCTACCCGTACCTTATCCATGTGATCGGTTGGCCTAAGCCGCGCGGCCATCATCTGGATCTGCTTTTGAAGCCGCCAGCCCAGTTAGGCGGAATATCCTGGAAGCAATTGATCCTTACCGATAAGGAGGCTAAAGTAAAACAAGGCTTGGTTGATTTTTACAAAAGCGAGATCGAATGCAACCCGCCGTATCTTTATAGTTATGCGCGTAAGAACGAGATTTTTGGGGATTTTCCGGCGATCAACCTGAAAGATAACAGCGCCGGTTCTCTTGCCTGGCAATCAGTGGTAGTATATCAGGAGCCCCCCGAGGATAGGAGCTTAAAGGGGAAAGGCAAACAGAATTTAACGGGGTTATTTTACGCGATCCGGGGCAAGGATCTGATGATCAAACTCGACCTGCGCAGAAAGTTGGATAAGAACCTGGGAATTACGATCAATCTTTTAGGATACAAGAAGAATTCGGATTTTGCGGCCATGCCCAAGATCAGCGTAACTATAGGTTTGCTGGGAATGCGCATCAGGAATAAGGCCGGAATTGCCGCCGCTAACGGCGCCAAACTTAAATTTGAAGGCCGGTCTTTGATTGTCAACCTGCCTCTTGCAACTCTGGGAGAGCCTGAGAAGATCTTGACCCGGGTAAAGACGCGGGCCCCCAATTTCCCCTTGGAAGCTTCTGCCTGGCGGATTTTAACCATAAAATAAACGATGGAAGAAATGATTATTCGTAAATTCAAACCCGAAGACCGGGACTCTGTCCGGGATATCGCCTGGGAAACCGCTTTTATGGGTGAATCCGGCGAAGCATTCTTTTCCGGTAAGGAAATATTGGCGGATTTTCTTACGCTGTATTTTACGGATTATGAACCAGGTTCCTGTTTTGTAGCAGTTTCCGAAAACCGGGTGCAAGGTTACCTTCTCGGCAGCATAGATTGTCGGACATTGGGTTTGACTTTTAAGGATAAGATTCTGTTCGGATTATTGATTAAATTTATTTTCTCGGGGGGGATTTTCAGGCGCAAAAATCTGAAGATGATCTTTGCTTTTTTCCTGAGTTTTTTAAAAGGCGAGTTCAACATGAAAGAAGTTAATAAAGATTATCCCGCGACCGTGCATATCAACCTGAGGAAGAATTTTCGTGGCAAAGGGGCCGGAGCGCAATTGATCTCGGCTTTCGAAGAATACCTCAAGGGAAAAAGAGTCAAAGGCGTGTATCTGGCGACTATGTCTTCGGCTGCGGGAGATTTTTTTCGCAAACAGGGTTTTAGCCTTATCAATCAATACCGCAGGAGTTATTTTTGCCATGTTTCGGGTCAGGACATCACTGTCTACATTTACGGGAAAAAGCAGAAGACGGCGATTTTTGACTAAAGATTCTTGACATATCCTGAATGTTATGATAGAGTTAAGCAAATGAAGTGGTCCCTCGCCGTATCCCGGCTCGGGGTCAATTTTCTTTCTGAGTGATGGTCGAGGAAAAAATTTCTCCCCCTCGCCGTATCCCGGCTCGGGGTCAATTTTTTCTTCTATAGTAATGGTTGGAAAAAATTGAGGGAGGTGTGATATGACGGAATTAAAGTTGCTTTTAGTCGAACCTGCTAAGATCGTCATCGCTCAGATAGGCCAATTCTTGGGCAACATACTGCTGGTTTTGTTCATTCTTCTGATTGGTTGGCTTATAGGAAAGCTTGTCAAGTTCTTAGTCACTAAGCTGCTTAAATCCATCAAAGTCGATGATCTCTCCGAGCGCATCGAACTGGACGATCTCTTATCTAAAGGCGGGATCCCCTACACTTTGGCGGAATTGATCGGGATAGTTTTTTACTGGCTGACTCTTTTAATTACCTTCGTAATGGCGATCAATGCCTTGGGTTTGACATTTGCCAACGATCTGCTTAACCGAGTGGTTCTCTATATTCCTGTTATCGTCGCCGGAGTATTCATCCTTATTCTGGGAATGTTCGCGGCCACCATGTTAAAAAACATTGTTTTGACCGCGGCTACAAATGCCGGTCTTTCCCAGGCCAAATTGCTGGCTAAGCTGGTGGAAGTAGCGGTGGTAGTTTTTGCAGTCTTGATCAGTTTCGAGCAGTTAGGCATTGCTCCCCGGCTTATCGAATTGATCGTCAGCATTATTCTGGCTTCGTTCGGCCTGGCTTTTGCTCTGGCTTTCGGATTTGGCTGCCAGGATATTGCCAAGAAATTCTTGAACGAGACGATCGAAAAGCTTAAATCTAAGAAATAGGGATTGCCGGGAAAATTTTATTTCATTAACCCCTCATCTTCTTAAAGAGAAGGTGAGGGGTTAATCTTCGCAACCAAATTTTTAAGATGCTTTACAGATTTATCGACGATTTTGGCGCCTTTTTAATAAAAAACCCCCACCGCTATAAACTCTATTTTCCTCTCGCTGATGCGAACGGTAGGCTCCTGAGCGCGATCGCGCCGAATCTCTCCGGTGACATTAAAAAAGATAACGAGCATTTCCTTACCCAGCCCGCAAGTGTCGAAGATCTGAGAAGCAGCCCTTTGTGCTGCCGGGAATTCTTCATAAACTGCGCAGGGAAAGTTATTCGGTTATCCCACCCGGGTCAAGACACGCTTGAAGCCGGTTTTCTCTATCATAAGATCACCAAAAAAATTAAAGGTTTAGAGATAGAGATCCTCAATTTTATCCCTTTTGATCTTCCGGTCGAGATCATGCGAATAAAAGTAAAAAACATTTCCCGTAAAAAACTAGAGATCGTTCCTACTTCATTTATCCCTTTATACGGCCGGTCCGAGAAGAATCTGCGTGACCATCGCCATGTCAGCTCTCTTTTAAACCGGGTAAGCCTGGACAAGTTCGGGATCTCTTTAAAACCTTCGATGGTTTTTGACGAAAAAGGCCATAAGCTCAACTCCGCGATTTACTACTGCCGCGGGTTCGAGGGGGGGAATATCGCGCCACTCGGCCAGTATCCTACCCTGGATAGTTTCTTTGGAGTTGGGGATATTTACAGCCCGGACGCGATATTCAAAGGTGCTCTTCCAATTAATAAAAAGAAAAAAGAATTCGACGGAAAAGAAGCTTGCGCTGCGCTGCGGTTTCATCCCAGGCGATTGCCTCCGAATAAAGAAGCACTTTATCACTTGTTTCTGGGCATCGAGGAA
>JAPLLS010000006.1 GCA_026387435.1 Candidatus Omnitrophota bacterium | reverse complement strand
CAGAGAACACCTGAGGATGTTTAGAAAGAGCGTCGCAAAAACTCATCCCGGCTTCGATATCCTGACGAACGGTCATGACAATTCCCTGCAAAACCTTATTATCCACCTGCTCCGACAAAATCCCCAAAGCCTGAACTAACGGGATCCCGGCGTCGATCATGGTAGCTAACTGGCGGGAAAAAATGACCAGGTCATCAAGCTTGACTTTACCCTTGGAAGCAGTAAAAATCCCACCCTTGGCCTTGACTTGATTGACCGCAACAACGACCAGCATCTTGTTATGCAGGATGTTCGCGGCTTCCGTTTCGCTAGGAGCGTCGATGACTCCTACAACCGTACGTCCGTTAATGTCTTTTGCGGTATACTGGAATGTGGCCATATTTTCAACCCGCCTTTGGCTTAATGGTTTATACTGCGTCTGCAATCCTTAAAAAAGCATTGACCACTTCAGGGTCGAATTGAGTGCCGGTTTTATCTTTTATCTCGGCTATCGCCGCTTCTTTAGTAAAAGGAACCCGCCTGTAAGACCTGGCTGAGATCATAGAATCATAAGCATCAGCCAGATGAATGATCCGCGCTCCCAGAAGGATCTCTTCCCCCTTAAGCCCTGCCGGATAACCGCTTCCGTCAAAATGCTCATGGTGCTCTTTGACTAATTCTATCACATCGCTCAAAAATGTCAAAGGTTCAAGTATCTGCGAGCCGGTCTGGGGGTGAGTTTTGATCTGCACCCATTCTTCAGGAGTAAGGCTGCCTGGCTTGGTGAGGATCGAGTCGGAAATTCCGATCTTGCCGATATCATGAAGTTCCGCAGCTTCCCTGAGGCCTTCGATCTCTTTGACGCTCAACTTCATTTCCTGAGCGACCAAAACAGAGTATTTAGCGACATTTTCCGAGTGGCTGTGGGTATAATGGTCCCGGGCGTCTATAGCCTGAGCCAGAGCGCGCACAGTTCGCAGGTAAGTGGAACGCAAATCCTCGTAAAGCCGGGCCAGGTTCTTGGTCGATTCTTCGATCCTTTTAGCCAGAAGAATGTTCTGTTTTTGCAAAGAGTTGTTTTGTTCTTTTAAGATCGCCAGGTGGCGGCGCTGCGAAACGAGCAATCCATGCAAATCCATACACCTTTTGATCACGAAAAACATCCGGTCGATGTTGATCGGTTTGACGATCACGTCGTAAAACGCGAATTTGCTCGCTTCCTGATATAATTCCGGGGATACCTTCTCGCTGTACCCGACGATCACCGTATCCACATCTATTTCCATCAAGCCCCGGACAAGTTTCGGGATCTCCGGGTCGCCGGGCACCAGCTTGGTCATGACCATGCTGAAGGAATTCTGTTTGAAAGTTTCCAGGGCCGCAGCCGCGGTAGCTTCTACGGTAACCGAATACCCGCCTCCAATGATCAAATGTTCCATGAGGTATTTAGCGGACTCCTCATTATCGATTACCAGTAAGATCTGAGCGTTTTCGATCATTTTATTCTTCGGTAGTTATCCTTAAAGACTCGTCAAGAGTGGTAAGCTCTTCTTTGACTTTAATGAACGCGTCGTCACGGAGCGTCTTCATATGCATCTCCTTGAGCGCATATTCCTTAATGGCATCTAAAGACTGCCGTTTCATGATCATTTCCCGCAAATGGTCGTCGATCAAAACCGCCTCAAGAATAGCTATTCTACCATAAAATCCGGTATTATTACAATACTTGCACCCTTCGGATTTATAAAAAGTGACTTTTTCTCCCAAAGGGAAACCGATCTCTTTAAGGTACTCATCGGTCATCTTAATCGGCACTTTGCATTTAGGGCACATCTTCCTGGCCAAGCGCTGCGCGCAGACCATGACCAAGCTGGAAGCCACCAAAAACGGCTCAACGCCCATGTCGATGATACGGTTGATACTGGAAAGTGAATCATTGGTGTGCAGCGTGGACAAGAACAGCTGGCCGGTCAAAGAAGCCTTTACGGCGATATCCGCGGTCTCCGCGTCGCGGATCTCCCCGACCATGATCACGTCCGGGCTCTGCCTTAAGACCGAACGCAAGGCCATGGCAAAATCCAGCTTGATATCCGGCTTAACCTGGATCTGAGTGATCCCTTCCAGCTGGTATTCAACCGGATCCTCGATAGTGATGATGTTGCGCTCGGGAGTATTGAGCTGGCTTAATACCGAGTAAAGGGTCGTGGATTTCCCGCTCCCAGTCGGCCCGGTGACCAGAAGCATCCCGAATGGCTTGGTAATGGCTTCCTTGAAAATCCGCAAAGGGTCAGGCGAAAATCCCAGCTTATCCAAGCCGATGGAAAGGTTGCCTTTATCCAGGACGCGCAAAACGAATTTCTGGCCGAAGGTCGTGGGAAGGCTGGAAACCCGGAAGTCGATCTCCTTGCCTTCGAATTTCACCTTGAACCTGCCGTCAAGAGGAATGCGGCTCTCGGTAATATTAAGGTTGGCGATGATCTTCAAACGGGCAATAATGGCATTCTGGTTTTTCTTAGGCAGCTTGATTATTTCATGCAGGGCGCCGTCAATGCGGTACCTTACCCGCAAGCCGTCTATTTCGGGTTCAATATGAATATCCGATGCTCTTTTGGCTAAAGCTTCGGTAAGGATTATATCCACGAGTTTGACGATAAGCGGCCGTTCGCTTTCTTTAAGCACCGTGGAAAGTTCGATCTCCTCTTCCTTCATCAATTCCACTTCCTGCTTCTCCGAGGAGCTCTGCGGCCTGAGAGAATCCTCACGGAGAATGTCTTCCATCCCCTTGGGCCCCGAGCCGTAGTGGACCTCGATGGCCTTATCAATTTCATCTTCGGGACTCAAAACTATATCGATATCGCAGTTGGTAATAACCTTTAGATCGTCAACGGCGAATATGTTCAAAGGATCGGACATGGCCACGGTAAGTTTGTTGCCGATGCGCGAGAATGCGATCACCCGGTATTGCCTAGCCATATGCTCGGGGATAAGCTTTACGATCTCCGGGTCGAATCTGAATTTTGTCAGGTGCAAAGTGGGGATGTAAAGGCGGCTGGACAATAAAGACAGAAGCTCATCCTCGGAGATAAGTTTTTCCTGGACCAGGACCTTGCGCAAGGATATCCCCTGTAACTTCTGGGTTTCCAGCGCGTGGTCGAGCTTTTCTTTAGTCACCAGTTTATTCTGCAGGAGTATCTCGATTAGATTTTCTTTTAGCGCTTTCATTTTTTAGTCGTCCGGGGCGGTGATCCTGACTACTTCTTCCAAAGTAGTCAAGCCCATTAACGCCGCCCTTACCCCGTCTTCTCTTAAAGACTTCATTCCCTCTTTGCGCGCCTGCACTTTAATGACATGCTCCTGGGCGCGGTCAAGGATCAGCTCCCTGATCTTAGGGGTCAATATCAAAAGTTCGGCGATGCTTACTCTTCCGCTGTAACCGAGGTTAAAACAACGGGAACAGCCTTTGCCGCGGTAAAATTTAGGTTTTACGGATTTATCCAGGCGGATCCGCAGACTATCCAGAATATCCCGGGAAACATGGTATTCCTCTTTGCAGTTAGAGCAGATCTTGCGCACCAGCCTTTGAGCCAAAATGCAGACCACCGCGGAATCGATCAAGAACGGCTCGACCCCCATGTTGATCAAACGTACGATCGAGCCGCAGGCAGTGGTAGTATGGATAGTAGACAGCACCAGATGGCCGGTAAGAGCGCTTTTAATCGCGATATCGACCGTCTCAAAATCACGGATCTCCCCGATCATGATGATATTGGGGTCCTGCCTTAAGATCGCCCGCAAAGCGGTTCCAAAAGTAAGCCCGACATCGCTTTTAACCGTAACCTGGTTGATCCCCTCAAGCTGGTATTCCACCGGATCTTCGACGGTAATGATATTCTTTTCCGGGCTATCCACGTGTTTTAAGAGCGAATAAAGAGTGGTGGTCTTCCCTGAACCGGTGGGGCCGCAGACGATCATCATCCCGTGGGGAAGCCTGCCGATCTTTTTCAACTGCAACACCACATCCTCGGAAAAACCGAGCCTGTCGATATCGAGCATAGCCTGGGATTTATCCAGGATCCTGATCGCCACTTTTTCCCCGAAACTCGAAGGCAAGATCGAAACCCGGAAATCTACTTCTTTGCCGCCGACCTTGGCTTTAAAACGCCCGTCCTGGGGAAGCCGGTGCTCGGCAATATCCAGAACGGACATGACTTTGATCCTCGAGACTATCGAAGCGTGCAGTTTCTTAGGCGGATTCTGAACCTCTTGCAAAACCCCGTCAATGCGGAAACGCACCCGCAATTTTTTCTCAAAAGGCTCAATGAGAATATCCGAAGATTTCCTATTGACCCCGTCTTCCAGGATCCAGTCGGTAATCTTGACTACCGGAGCGTCCTCGCTGATCCGGCCCATATCCTGCTCGGCCGAAACGTCGGAATCATCCTTGATCACTTCGATCGAAGACGTGGCCATTTCTTTGACCAGGTCGCCGATCATTTCCTGGGAATTATCGGGATAAGACGATTCGATCGCCTGTGTAATATCCTGGCTGGGAGAAATAATGGGGTTGATTTTGTAGCCAGTGAGCGCTTCTACGTGGTCAATAGCGAAAATGTTCAAAGGATCCGCCATGGCCAGGGTGATGATATCCCCGATCTTGGGTATGGCGATGATCCCGTAACGCTAGGCAATATCCCGGGGAATACGCTTGACGATCTCAGGATCGAGTTTGAAACGTTTAAGGTCGATCAGGGGAAAATTCAGCC
This sequence comes from Candidatus Omnitrophota bacterium, assembly GCA_026387435.1. Classification (GTDB taxonomy): domain Bacteria; phylum Omnitrophota; class Gorgyraeia; order Gygaellales; family Profunditerraquicolaceae; genus JAPLLS01. Next base: position 2,218 of record JAPLLS010000006.1, on the reverse strand, counting down.
CCTCGCTTAAAACCGAGATCAGATCGCTTTCTTTTATGAATTTCAGCCCGATAATGACTTCGCTGAGCGTCCCGCCTTTTCTCTTTTGCTCTTCGAGCGACTTACTGAGCTGTTCCTGAGAGATAAGTTTATTCTTAATTAATATTTCTGTCAGGCGGTCTTTTAACGAAACCATTATTTATAGTATTTTTCAATGGCCTTCTTAATATCAGAAGCTGTGGAGACGAATACCTGAACGTTGCAGCCGCTGGAAGTTTCAACTTCTTCAACCGCCTTAGCGTTCAAAGGATTCGACATTACCAGAGTAAGGTTATTGCCGATTTTGTCGATAGGAATGAGCAGGTATTGACGGGCGATCTTTACGGGGATGAAAGCGAGTATTTCGGAATTAATATCATAGCTGCTTAAAGGCAAATAAGGAAAACCGTACTGAACGGTAAGCGCCTGAGCGATGTCTTCCTCTTTGGCGAACCCCAATTCAACCAGCAGTTCGCCAATCAGTCCGCCTTTTACTTTCTGAATTTCCAAGGCCTTTTCCAGCTGACTAAGGTTGATGACCCCGAAATCAATAAGTAATTCGCCTAATTGTTTGTTAATAACTTTTTTTAAAGGCATAATTTTCCCTGTGTAGTCCTATAATTATACAATGTATCCTGTTTTATGGCAACTAAATTAAATGAGGCCATAACTTATGGAGCACGAGGTGCGACATAAGTTATTGGGCCGAATTTAGCCCGAGGTATGAGCAAATTTCAATAAAATTTGCGAATGTTACCGAGGGCGAGATATATCAGAGAAATCTGCGAACGCTACGCGAGGGGGAGATACTTCATTCCGCGAGCACCGCCTGGTATTCCGCGATAAGATGCTCTTTAGCGACCCCTACATCCAGGAAATCCCAGGGAAGTATCTCTTCGATTTCCCGCTCTCTCAGATAGTCTTGGGGTTGGATATTGCATTCCTGAAAAGACTGTTCCCACAACCGGAATCTAAAATACTCATCCCAGCCGTCAAAACGGCAGCCTTTTCTGAAAGCGCTGACAATGACCGGAGCCAGTTTCCGGTCTCCCCGGGCAAATACTCCTTCCAGAAAACTCATATAAACGTTATGAAAGCTGACTTTGAGATTGCGATTCTTGATCCTGTGCCGCAGATACTCCTGTTTCTCGCGCATATGCTCCATATCCAGCATGGCGAACCACTGCAAAGGAGTATGCGGCTTGGGGATCATGGTGTTGACGCTGATATTGACCTTAGCCGGGTATTTGGCGATCTCACGCCGCATCTGCGAGACCCGGGTGCAGAAATCCAACAGCCCTGCAAGATCGGACTCGGTTTCAAAAGGCAACCCGACCATAAAATAAAGCTTCACGTGCTGATACCCCGCCGCGTATGACTTTTCCAGGGTCCGGAAAAAATCGCTTTCGTCAAAATCCTTGCCGATCTTTTTGCGTAGTACCTCCAAGGCAGCTTCCGGAGCGAAGGTCAGCCCGGTTTTCTTGATCGTCGAGATCAGATCGGTCATCTCCCCGAGCATTGTCTTGGGTTTGATCGAAGGCAAAGATACGCTTACTCCTTTGGCTTTAAAACCACAGACCAAAGATTTCAAAAGTTCCTCTAATTTAGGATAATCGCTGACCGATAAGCCCAAAAGCGAGATCTCTTCATAACCGCTGTTCTTATAGATCCGCTCGGCCAGTTCCAGCACGGTCTGAGGCTTGCGGTATCTTAAAGGATAATACTGGCTGCGGGCCTGGCAGAAACGACAGGAGTTAGGGCAGCCGCGCATGATCTCTAAAGTTATCCGGTCATGCACGATCTGGATATAAGGAACCAGCCAATCTTTGGGAAAATAAGATTTATCCAGGTCATGGACAAAACGTTTTCTGACTTTTGCCGGAACTTGCGGAAGTTTTGGTTTAAAAGAAGATATATGCCCTTGTTCGTCATACTCCAGGGCATACAAAGATGGGACATAAACGCCTTCTATCCCGGCCAGAGCTAAAAGCAATTCCTCTTTCTTAAGCTGGCCGGATCGATACTTATCTTTAAGTTTACGAAAAACCTCAACCAGCTCTAAAATTGCCTCCTCGCTTTCACCGATGACAAAAAGGTCAAAAAAGTCAGCTATTGGCTCAGGGTTCATTACGCATGGCCCGCCTCCGATTATCAACGGGTATTTTTCGTCGCGGGAAACCGACTCCAGAGGGATATTTCC
>JAPLLS010000115.1 GCA_026387435.1 Candidatus Omnitrophota bacterium | reverse complement strand
GCCTGGTTCGGCCCGGAAACGCTGATGATTGGGAAAGACCTGGTATCGTCTACGGCTGGTGCTAAGCTGCCGGTAATGGTTTCCGTACCGGACGCTATAGCCTGGGTATTCTTTTGCACCCGGCTGCTCTGGTCATAGAACTCGATCACGAACCACTGGATGTCCACCTGAGTGTTGGCAACATTGTTCTGGTATGCCCGGTAAAAAGTCGCTGTACTGGTATTAGTGAGTTCTCCTCTGGTACGGTAGCGGTTTTCGTAGCCGTACATGGTGGTATTGTTGCCCACAATGCCGCGGCCGGCCCTGGACGTGAAAAAAAGCAATGACTGGTTCAAATTCGTGATCGCGGGACTAAGGGGAGCGGTATGGTTGGTCTCGGCAATGTCGATTGTGGTTGCGCCTGACCAGGTCTTGAAGTCAGGATAGGTGCTGTTGTTATGCAGGAATTCAACGACCTGCCAGACGACGTTAGTGGCGCGCAAAGTCTCATTGGAGGCGTTACGCTGCAAATGCAGGGTATTGTTGTCGGTAAGATTTCCGCTGACCGTTGTCTGCTGGTCAGAATAATAATTGGTCAAATTTGACCGGCCCTGGACGATCACAAAAGCATTCTGGTAATTCGTCAGAGAGTTGGTCAGAGTGATATCCTTGGTGGTATAGTCAGGGTTGGTATAGGAACCGGCGGCAAAAGAACTGATGCCTCTCTGGACATTGACTCCGTCCACAAACTCAACGACATAATAGCGCACCGTACAGGCGACAGTACCGCCGTCACGCGAGACCACGATACTGGAATTCGACTCAAAGTCAGCGGTATAGAGCGTGTTCTGCGAGTTATTGGTCGTTGAGACATCCATATAAGGATATAAAAGTATGAACGTCTTGGTCTGGTCTACGGCAGAGACCTTAACGTTCTGAGAGATGTCATCCGAGTCAAAATAGACCTCTCCTGTCTGCACGCGTTTAACTTGCACGGCCAGGGCATCAGGAGGCGCGAAAAGGCTGAAAAGCGCGCCCAGGAACACCAGGATCCCGACGTTGCGTAAAAAGATTTTTCCGACAGCTGTACTATTTGCCTGGCTCTTCATATTAATCTCCTTTCAATCCCTTGAGAGAGATTGGTTCTTGAGATTCTGCCGGTTGTACCGGCTCTTCAGGTTTGGATTTAAGTTCTTCATCTACTTTTATCTGTTTTGGCGCTTCACGTAAAAAGACGATTTGTTTGACCGCGCGTTTATAAGACAGACTGCCGTCAACTTTGCGTTCGGCTGTTTCATCGTAAATAACCTTGACCGTATCACCAGCACTTATATCTTTAAGACTGTTCTTATGAAGGATGTTGACCTTATTGGTCAATTGAAAAGCCATTTCCTGGGCAATGCCCTTTTCCGAACGGCCATAGAGCACGGCGATAAAAGAATTACTCATGCCCGACACCGTACCTTCGACTTCCTTTACCTGTACGGTTTTTGTCGGTTGAGCTGCGTCGGTTGCATTTAATTTTTGTTCCTGCGCGAAAATAACTGAACATACACAGACCATGGCAACCGTACCGCCGAGAATCTTAGATATTCTTGAGATCATTTTATCCTCCGTGAATTGATGCTGGTAAATGAAAAAGCCTGCGGCTCTTTTCCCGGTACCTGCAGGCTCAACATGCCGGTCATTTTATTGTCGCGAAGCTCGCCGCGCCATGACGCGCTGCCGCTGGCATCGCTCTGCATAGTCTCCCAGATGATGGTATTATCCGATTGCAGCGAAACTGAGTAATTCGAATACGGCAGGCCGAGTGAATTCATCTTGGCCGAAAAGAATTTATTGTCTTCAAAGGTAAGGACATCCTCGCTATCGCCGGTTCCGGTAAGAGGGGTTAACTGAATCTGCCACTCGCTGAACTTTAATTGCTCTAATGGATCAGGCGCCTTGATAACCGCAGGCGCAATAACAGTCTGTGTCCTGGCCCGGTTGATAGAAATAAAATAGACCGCTCCCGCGCCTGCCAGAAGGATCAAAACCAAACTTCCCACCGCGAAATACAAACGGGAGTTTTTCTTGTCTTCGATTTCGTATTTCTGCATTTCACCGGAAGCCTGGTAAGCCTCTACGGCCTCTTTTACCCGTTTGATGAATTCTTCCGAACCCAGGACCCCTCCGCGCTGTAATTTTTTATGGATGATATGGCCATCTTCAGGGGTAAGCTCGGAAACGAACTCGGCATAGCTTTTGTTATTCAATAAGCCTATTGCCTCATTCACTGCCTGGCGCATAAAACCCAAATCCCCTTCACTGGCGGAATTGTTGTAGAGATACATCTGGTAGCTGGAATACGGGTAAACCTTCGCGTCAACATTCTCATTTAACCTTTGCGGGTTTAAGTGCAAATAAGCGGTCATCTTCAATAATGAAGACTCTTTTTCGATAAGAGCGGATTTGAATCTTTCCCGGAAAAGATGGCCTTTACGATTATAGCGGCCGTTAAAATATTTAGTATAATTATTATTTAGCCCTTGCATAAAATCAGAAATATTCCCAAAACCCCCGGTTTCTTCTTTTTCAGCGTCTGCTGCGTTTTTCTCCATTTCCACCAAAAGATGCAAATGATCAGGCATAAGGCAAAAAGCGAAGATCTTTATGTCGTATTGTTCCTGGTATCTTTTCATCAAGTCTAAAAACATCTTATAGTCCTCTTTCTCCGGAAAGATGCTTTCATCATGTTCCCCGCGGCAAGTTATCAAGTAAACTGCTTCCTTTATATGTATCCTTGGCAACCTGGGCATTTTCGCCTTTTACCTGGCACTTTTTGAGCTAAATCCCTGTTGTGCCTGGCACTTTAGCTTCAGTTAAAAAAAAATCTCAGGCAAACAACTCCTGAGATCACTTGAGGAAAATCGGCAGTCTGCCTTTCCCGGAACTTCCGGGAAGCACGACTTTGCGTCCCCAGGTTGCCCTGAGTTTGCCATTTCGTTTCCAAAACCCTACTTGTCAGAAAAAAGTATACCATACTTATGACCGAAATGCAAGGCCGGGGATGAAAATAAAGTTACTTTTTTGCCCCGCATCCTATCAGCCTTCAGCTGATGGGCGGGATTCCGCAACACAGCCTTAGGGTTGTGTTGCTTCACTGACTTTTTGGTTCTGTTCTACCTGATTATATAGGTCATTATCCTAAATAAACTTAAAAAAGTCAAGTCTTTTATTCCCCCTGGCTTACCTTGCTGGCTCCCCAGCCGCTGCGATGGCGTTTTCCCACCACCATCAAAGTAGCAATAACCCCGAAAATTATCGCGGCTTGATATAAAGAAAGCAGCCCTTCAATCACTGTATCATTGCTAAGCATAACCGAACTGATCCCCAAAGAGAGATTGATCGCATAAATGAAGAAAACCGCTCCTAAAGGCGCTAATCCGGCATCAACCAAATAATGGTGAAAATGGTCCTTTCCGCCGTATTCCAGCCATTCAACGATATTCTTCACTTTCTCTTCCTTGATGCGCATTATTGTGGTAAAAACCATGTCGAATATCGGCACCCCCAGGATCAATATCGGGATAAAAAGCCTGACCATGCTATCATGAGCCCAGGACCCCTGTAAAGCCAGGCTGGCCAAAGTAAACCCCAGGAAAGTGCTTCCGGCTTCTCCCAGGAAGATCTTGTTTTTCTTATCCAGATTATAGGGTAAAAACGCCAAACACCCGCCGATCAAACTTATCGCCAAAATCCCCAGGCTGTATTGCCCGGTATTGTAAAGGATAACCAAGAAAAAAAACAGGTTGATCACCGCCGAACCGGCAGCCAGCCCATCAAGACCATCCAGATAATTATAAGCATTGGTTAATCCCACCAGCCAGAAGATCGTGAGCACTACCTCAACAATATTGCCCCAAGAATTATTGGGCAGAAACTCTATCCTTAAGCCCCCGATAAAAATCATCCCCAGGGTAATAATCAATTGGGCCACAAAACGGATCTGAGCGCTTAAGCCTTGGACATCCTCGATAAGGCCGAGGACAAAGATCAAAGTCGATCCGATCAAAATAGGCAAAATCAAACCCATTGCCCCATCTGCGGATATTAATGCAACCATTACCGCCAGGTAAATACCTAATCCTCCTAAAAGCGGGGTAACATGCTTATGGATTTTTCTTCCTCCCGGATAATCGAGAATCTCAAATTTAAAAGCCAGCTTACGGATAATTGGAATAATGATCAGGGCAATAATAAAAGAGAGCATCCCGACTATAAATGACTTCATTGTTTCCCCCCCCCTATTTAATCTCCCGAAGCATACGCACGGATTTGAACCCTTCGGCGTATTTTACGCGCCCTTGAAATCCGCGGAAATTAGCGCAAGACTTGGCGCTTTCCAAAATAGTTAAGTTTTCAACCCTGGTACGGTTGACTTGTGAGCTATGCAAGCCCAGAAGCTGAATTTTCTTTTCCAGGACATCCTCGATATCCACAAAAATATCCGGCTCGAAATGTTGAGTGCTGGGCACTTCATAAAAAAGCACTTCTTTAATATACCGCGTAGCCGAAACCGCAGCCTGAGCCGCAGCCCGGTGATCCTGATGCACATCCGCCCAGAAATTGAAGAAGACCACTTCCGGCTTAACATCCGCTATAACTTTGTCGATCTTAACGATCAATTCCCGGGTGCAGCCCAGTTCAGTGTCCCGGTAGCCGCCCCAATATAACCCCTTGACGCCAATGAACTTTGCTGCCTCCTCCTGTTCACGTTTTCTAATTTCCGAGTCTCCTCCGAAAGCCCCGTCAGTCAAAATCATCAAATAAACATTGTTGCCCGCTTGAGCATACTTGATCAAAGAACCTCCGCAGCCGATCTCAATATCATCAGGGTGCGGCCCGATCGCTAAAATATTCATAATCTATTCCTCCCGTTTTCTTCAAACATTACTATAAAGAAAGCAATATTTCCCTGGACTTCTTTCCTTGGTTGAATAAAAGGTCAATCACGGACATAAACGGCTTGAACGGCTCATAACACTGCTGATATTGGGGATGCTTAAACTCTTGATAAATAAGTTGCAAGCCCGACTGTTGAAAAAACACTTCATCCAGATAATTTTTTCCCCCTGATCCGGAAAGGTACGTATCGGCTTTAAGCTTCTTGCAGATATCAATGATCCGCCGAGTACTCATAGTAGTCACATCTAAATCAGACTCAAAAGTTATTGGCGTATCTATAGATAGTTCTTTTAAGATAAACTTGATGATCTCGATATTCAGGTCTTTTAAATAGGTCCATTGCCGACCCAAGACTTCTTCAAAGTAAGGATAATAATCCTTAAAGCATATTGCCCGACCATAAGAACTTCTCAGGCTGGCCAGGTGCTTTCCGGATCTTATTGCGGTTCTGGAATTCTCTTTCCTTGTATTGCACATTATCCAAAAAAACAAAATTGTCGCTTTTAGCTATTTTTTCGAAATATCCTAACCAAGGTATATACTGCGGCTGATGCACGGATAGGATCATTTTTTACCTTTTCACGAATATAGGATTACTAACCGCCACTACGTCCTGCCCCTGGATCTCCAGCCGGTAATAAAAGTTCCCGTTTACAGGAGCCTGTTCGTCAAGATAAGTTATGTTCAAAGGCGCCGGAGCTTCAAATGTCTTTATTACTTCCCCATTACGGATTAATTTTATCTTAAACAATTGTCCCTGTCCATTTAAAAAATCTATCCCGATTTTGATCTGCGGGATTTCCCGGGTATTAAGTTGTTCACCCATGACTTTCTCGCCTTTGGAATTAGGATCGGCGACGCTAAAATTGCTAAGAACCAATCGCGAAGAATTCTTGCCCAAAGCCGTATACATCCTTCCTCCCTTTATAGCTTTGAGGCATTCTTCTTCGTTGAAAACAGCCACCAGCAGAACAGTCCGCAGATCTTTCAAATAATCTTCCAGGTTGCCGATGGAATCGAAACTTAAAGCTCCCAGCGCCCAGATCGGCTTAGCTCTTTTTCCAGCGCAGTAATCCTTAAGTAAGCTGTCCCAGATCCCGTTGATTTTACCCACGGTCTTGAAACCTTCAAAAAATACGGCAAATCCCGTAAAATCACGCGCTTGCAGAAGATTTAGCGAATGTTCCTCGGTACGGATGGAAACCGCTCCCGCTTCTTCCACGTTCCTGGCTTCAGGATGAGCCCAAAAGCTCAAGCCGGAATTTCGATTAACGTAATCAATATAATTCTGAAAAGGCTTGATTCCAGCTTGGCCATGATACTGATCGAAACTATAGAAACGAAAAGGAAAATTATTCACTAAGAATACGCAAGCTATCCCAATAAGCAATAAGCCGATGTTGCTCGAATATTTAGAATAAGGAGCAAGCTGAGAACCTTTTTCATTCTTATAATCACAAACCCTTTTACGCAGACAAAAGATG
>JAPLLS010000032.1 GCA_026387435.1 Candidatus Omnitrophota bacterium | reverse complement strand
TCTCCCCGGAAGTTTTATATATTCAGTTTTTCAGGGATTGTTCGTTGGCGCAGGCTACACTTTGGCTATGCTTTTGATGTCAGGTATTAGGGAGCGTCTGGAACTGGGTAATCCGTCCAAGTCTCTACGAGGTTTGCCGTTGGCTTTTATTGTTGCCGCGTTAATGAGCCTGGCTTTTATGGGATTTAACGGCTTTAAATTTTAGTTTAATATAGTTGGAACAATAAAGGGTAGAATAAAAATGATATTTGTTTGGTTAAAATTCGTTATTTGCACCCTGATTATTCTTTTTACCGGTAAGAGGGTAGCCAGATACGGAGATGCTATCGCAGAAAAGACTGGTTTGAGCGGTCTTTGGATAGGAGTTATATTAGTATCGGTTGCCACAAGTCTACCTGAATTATTTACCGGTATCGGCAGCACGATATTCGTTAATGCTCCTAATTTGACGGTCGGAAATCTATTCGGCGCTAATACTTATAATCTTGTGAATATCGCCGTATTAGATTTTATGCATAAAGGTACACCTTTATTAAGCTCGGTTTCCTCCGGACAATTATTAACTGCGGGATTGAGCCTGATCCCTTTGACTATTGCTGCTCTTGGAATTTTTTTGAGCCATCTGTTGCCGCAAATCGCTTTTGCGAATATTAGTTTTTATAGTATCTTGATTGTTATGTCGTATCTTGTTTGTGCCAGGAAGATTTTTCGATTTGAGCATAAACAGCAGCAAATTTTAAAAGAGCTAAATAGAGAAGAAAATATTGTATTTAAATATGGTCATGTTTCGCTAAAAACAGCTTGTATCCGATATGCGCTTGCGGCTTTGATTATTGCTGGAGCAGGAATTTGGCTTGCGTATATTGGCGATGATTTGGCCAGGCTTTTAGGCTTAGGTCAAAATTTCATTGGCAGTCTTTTTCTTGGTTTCGCTACCACTTTACCCGAGATCACGGTTTCAATCGCTGCTATCCGTTTAGGCGCAAAAGAGCTGGCAGTAGCAAACATGCTCGGATCAAACCTTTTTAATATGACAATTATTTTCCTGAACGATGTTTTTTATAGAAAGGCTCCGATTTTCGAAGTTTTATCCCAGCAGCATATCTTTACCGCTTTTATAGTTATGCTTATGACCCTAACAGTTATAACTGGCTTAATTTTTAAACCAAATAAGAAAATCAGGTTTGGTTTAAGCATATATTCTTTTATATTGATTACAATATTTATCTTGGGGGCTTATATTAATTTTAGTTTGGTAAATAAGTAAGAGGAGGTGGTTAGTATGGTTCTTTGGGATGATATGAACGCAAGAATTAAAAAGATGACCGTTCTAGACATAGGATTAGTTAAATGGACAGTTTTCTTCTTTACAATTATTATAGTTAAGTTTTTCCCGCAGTTATTGAAGATCAATTATACTGTTTTGTTCGTGCTCATGGTAGCCTGTGGCGTAAAACCGCTCTATAAATTTTGGATTAAAAGCAAGCGATATAAGGAATAAAATCGGTTTTTAGAGGAAAAAATAAAGAGAAACCTGCCGTTCGGCAAAAGCGAGTAAGTCTAATTCGCAGAATGCTTGAATAATTTTTTGAATAGAGTATAATGTCTTTAGTTTTCTTGCTTCCAAACATTGTTTGATTTTGAGTATTCTTTAAGCACAAAGGCAAATTTTGCCCGTGTCGCCAAAGATTTCCTTTTTGCCTGTGTCTCTCAACGCCAGCGCGTAAGAGGCCCGGCAATGCCGCCCAGGGGAAGATTTAAAGGGTCTAAAGCGGTGACGCGGGGCACAACGAAGCCCGCGGCCAAGCGGGCGGGGCATATTGATAACTAAAATTTGGATGGAGTGTGGAAAATCGTTCGAACAAGACGATAAACCCACCGCCAGCTAGGATAGGGCGCTGTCTCGATCAAGACTCGGAGGCTAGCCTCCGACGAAAAAACGAGGCGGCGCTCTTTCTGCGAAGCGTCCCGAGCGAATGCGAGGGATAAAATAAAGTTCGAACCGATCTTTTCCAGAAATTCTTTCTGGGATTCTAAATTTCCTTCCTTTACGGCGTATTCCGCTCTGAGCAATCGCAAGTTCCCCAAATTATTTTCGTTATTTGATGCTTGACAATCCAGATTTATTATAATAAAATATAACAAACAATATTTAAATATAATATATATTATAATATAGTATATTAGGTTTAATTTAGATTTAATAAGGATTTAATAGTTTCTAAGAGAAAACCATGACAGATCTCATTAACGCATTAATACAGGAAGGGCTTATCACGCACGAAAATGTCCGGGATGCGCAGGATAAGCAGCTTGGCGCTAAGAAACCCTTACAGGAACTTTTGGTTGAGATGGGCTTTATCAGCGAAGAAAAGTTGATTGAGGTTGCCTCAAAAACTTTTGCGACTCCTCTGGCGGATGTTCAAGAAACCATAGACCCTGCGGTATCGCGGCTCATCCCGTTCGAATTAGCCCGCCGATTCGGAGTTTTTCCGTTGCGGATGCAGGAAAGAAAATTAATCCTGGCGATGAGTAATCCCGTTGATGTGATGGCGATCGATGGGATCAGCTCCTTGACGGGTTTGCAGGTCGAGCCGGTTCTGGCTACCCGGTCCCGGATCATGCAAATGACCGAAGAGAATTACCATATAGACGATACGGTCTATGATCTGTTAAAAAACACATCAAGCGATTTCAAGGTCAGCGTGCTCAAAGAAGACGTTGCGGACGTACAGGCCTTGGAATCCGCTTCCAAAGAAAAAGAAGACAGCTCTTTGGTTAAGCTGGTGAACCTGATCTTAGGCGATGCGATAAAGATGCGCGCAAGCGATATCCATATAGAGCCGCAGGACACGTTCGCCGCCGTCCGATATAGGATTGACGGTAATTTGAAAAACATCATGAACGTTCCCAGCGAACTGCAGCCGCGTCTTGTCGCCCGTATCAAGATCCTTGCCGGCCTCGATGTGGCAGAGAGGATGAAGGCGCAGGACGGCAGGATCAAGATCCTTATCGGCGAACACAAGGTCGATCTCAGGATCAATACGGTGCCTACCTTTTACGGAGAAACAATAGCGCTGCGCTTATTGGATCATCAGGCGGCTAATGTTGATCTGAACAAGATCGGCCTTGAGCCGGAAGAACTTGGGAAATTTTCTAAGGCGGTCAAACGGCCGCAAGGTATTATCCTGGTGACCGGGCCGACCGGATCGGGAAAGACATCGACGCTGTATGCGGCGCTCAATTTTGTCAAAAGCGAAACTAAGCATGTCATAACCATCGAGGATCCGATTGAGTATCTGATTGAGGGGATTAACCAGATACAGTTGAACCCTGCCAAGGAGATGACCTTTGCGACCAGCCTGCGCAGTATATTGCGTCAGGACCCCAATATCGTCCTTATCGGCGAGATCCGTGACAGAGAAACCGCGGAGATCGCCTTTCAAGCTTCTCAGACAGGGCATCTGGTTCTCTCGACGTTACATACCATGAATTCGGTTTCATCAATTACACGCCTGGTCGATATCGGCCTGGAGCCGTTTCTTATTGCGTCTTCGCTGATCATGGTCGTAGCCCAGCGGCTGGTGCGCCTTATCTGCCCGTTCTGTAAAGGAGAGTATACTCCTGATGCCGGGGAACAAGAGAAGTTCCATTCGGTCATAGAGCGTTTTGGCCTGAACAAATTCTACCGGGGTAAAGGCTGCCAGCAGTGCAATTTCACCGGCTACCTGGGCAGGAAGGCGGTCTTTGAGATCATGGAGGTTAACGATGCTATCTGCGCGCTTATTAATTCAAAAGCGCCGGAGTCAGCGATCCTTCAGGAGGCACAGAGAAACGGGCTGAGGACATTGGCTGATTCGGCAGTAAGAAAAGTGGCTGATGGACTGACGACGTGGGAAGAGATTTCACGCGTTGTCGATATTTCAAAGCAAGAAACGGCGGTCCAGAAGCAGGAGATTCCAGGCGGGGCTGTCAAGATCCTTATCGTTGATGATGAGCCGGATTTATTGCAGATACTGGAAAAGCGCCTGCGGGATTCCGGCTATGTCATCGTTCAAGGGCATGATGGGGCAGAAGCGGTAGAGATGGCGCACAAGGAACGCCCTGACCTTATCATTATGGACATCAATATGCCGGCCATGGACGGTTTTCAGGCGACCAAGGCCTTGCGTTCGACACTGGCGACTGCCTCGATCCCTATTATGCTTTTGACTGCCAGGCAGGATGTGGCCAGCGAAGTCGCCGGGCTTGATGCGGGAGCGGATGATTACATGGTCAAGCCCTATGACAAGGACAAACTTTTAGCCAGGGTAAAGCTGCTGTTAAGGAAGAAATGACGTGCAGCGAAGATGCCCCGAAAGACGCATGTTCAATAAATTCCGTAAATCTCTTGCTCTGCGAAGTATCGTTATCCTTTGCACTATTCTCTCCAGTATACTGGCGTTCATAACCGTAACGAACATCGTGCATCAAAAAAGGACGCTGTGGAACCGGAAAATCAATGAGGCGGAGAGCGTCAGTAACGTCGTTCTTACCGCCTTGAGACATCCGATGTTAGTCGGCGACCAGGATATCATACAACTTCAGTTTGACAATTATAAGAACTTGAAGGAAGTTGAAAAGATTTATCTCCTGGATGGTTACGGGGTCGTTAAGCGCAGCACTGATAGGCATGTGCTCGGAACGCGCTTTGCAGACAGAAAAACGGCTTCCGCATTAGGCGGCCAGCCTTCCTTTGGGATGGAGAAGAGAAAAACGGGCGGGGAAGAATTTTTCTCCAGGATTGTTCCTATTGCAAACGAACAGAAGTGTTACGGATGTCACGGGAAAGAAAAAAAGGTCCTGGGAGCATTGGGTATTGAATTTGACTGGAAGCCTGTCTTGAGAGAGGCCAGGCTTACCCGCAACGACAATATCGTTCTTTCCCTGTTGGGTCTGTTCATGATGACAGTTTTGACGTTGCTTTTTCTCTTGAAAGTGATCATCCAGCCCATTAAAAAACTGGAAATGGGTATGATCAGGGTCTCCCAGGGGAATTTCGCGCAGAAGATAGAGACAGCCAGCAGCGATGAAATTGGCACTCTTACCCGTTTGTTTAACCGGATGGCCGGTGATTTGAGTTTGTTTATGGAAAAAGAGAAGTACCTGATTGCCGCCGAGCAGCAAAGGGGCGAAGAACTGGCCCGGGTCAACGACAATCTCACCGCAGAAGCCAAAGAACGCAAACTGGTGGAGGAAAAACTGCGGACTGCTTCGCGGCAACTGTTAGACATAATCGATTTCCTGCCGGATCCCACCCTTGTGGTAAATCGTGAGCGTGTGGTTATTGCCTGGAACAGGGCTATGGAGAAGTTCACGGACATATGTAAAGAAGATATGATCGGGAAAGGGAAATATTATTATGCCGTTCCTTTCTACGGGGAAAAGAGGCCGATGCTGGTCGATTTGCTTTTTGATGACGATAAGACCGTGGAAAGCAAGTATGATTTATTTGAGCGCAAGGGCAATACCTTATACGCGGAAACAACGGCGCCCATGCTCAACGCCGGGAAGGGATTGTACGTATGGATAACGGCATCTTCCCTTTTTGACAGCAACGGGGATTTTGCAGGAGCTGTCGAATCCGTCCGCGATATCAGTGAACGCAAACAAGCGGAAGAAAAATTAAGGGAGGCGATGGCAACGAAATCAAAATTTATTTCTGTCGTCTCGCATGAACTCAGGACTCCCTTGACCTCCATCAAGGAAGGCATCAATATCGTCCTGGACGGCTCAGCCGGCGAAGTAAACGATGAGCAGAAAGACTTCCTGGCCACCGCCAAACGCAATGTCGACCGGCTGGCGCGCTTGATCAACGATGTTCTGGATTTCCAGAAACTAGAATCAGGCAAAGGCCAGTTCACCGTCCAGGAAAATGCCCTGAACGACGTCGTAAACGAAGTTTACCAGAGTATGTCTCCCGCGGTAAAAGCAAAAGGGCTTGATTTCTTTATTACCTGCGACCAGACTGCCGGTAAATTGCGGTTCGACCGTGATAAGATCATCCAGGTGCTGACGAACCTGGTCAATAATGCGATGAAATTCACGGAAAAGGGGAGTGTTACGATAACCACTTCGAGGATGAAAAACTGGGTATATGTCTGTGTCGAAGACACAGGCCCGGGGATGAAACAGGAGGAGCTCGACAAGCTTTTTCAAAGTTTCCAGCAATTCGGCGATGAGCGGGTCCGCAAGGGCGGCTCAGGGCTGGGGCTGGCGATTTCCAGGGAAATCGTAGAAAAGCATTTCGGCAAGATATGGGCGGAGAGTGTCTTCGGGAAAGGCTCGAAGTTCATTTTTACGCTTCCTCTTTCTACCCTCGAAGAAGCCTTACGAACGATTGTTGAGCGCGATTTCGAAAAACAAAGCGGCTCAGGACTTTTCCTGCTGTCTGTTTTTAGGTTTGAAAATTATCAGGAGGTAAAGACAACGCTGGGGCAGGAGAAGGTTGATTCCGCCGTGCGAAGTATCCGGGATGCGATCGAGAGTGTCGCGGGCACAAAAGAGTATATTTGCGAAAACGGCCAGGATGAAATCATTGTTTTTATTCATTCATCCAGGGAGCGGGTAGCTGAAGAAAGGCAGAAGTTGCGCAGGGCGGTAAAGGAAGCAGTGTTTGACCTGGATGCGGGTGTCGGAATCCGGGTCTCCGCGGCAAGCGTTGTTTACCCCGACGAGGCAGACACGGTCAAGGATGCGCTTGCCCAGGCCGAAGCCTCTTTAGCCGACGAGCCGAAACACAGGTTGGAAAAAAATATCCTGATCGTTGACGATGAAGAGGGAATGGTCAAGATTTTAGGCGGACTTCTGAAAGAGTCAGGGTTTAAGAATATCACTGAAGCATGCGACGGCTACGAAGCTTTTGAAAAGATAAAGGAAATGATCCCCGACATAATCTTGCTCGATATGAGTATGCCGAGAATGAACGGGTATGAGGTTATCGGCAGGCTCAAAGGCGATGTGAAGACAAAAGAGATACCATTGTTGATTATGTCAGGTTTTGAGGTTCAGCTCGATAAGCTGGGCGGATATTTCCAGAAGCAGGCTATTCCCATGATCAGTAAGCCGTTTGATATGCAACAATTGGACAAGTGGCTGCGTTATTTAGTATGAGGGATGGCGGGCATGGCAAAAAAAATCCTTATTGTCGACGATGAACCGGATGTGCTCAAGATGGAAGTATTCAGGGTAAAGAAGATGGGGCATGAGGTCTTTACCGCCACAAACGGCCAGGAAGCCCTTGAGATGATCCGTGACAAGAAGCCTGATCTTGTCCTGCTCGATGTCCGATTGCCGGGCATGATGGGGACAGAGGTCTGCAGCCGCGTCAAGAACGACGAAATATTAAAGGCTATTCCCGTGATTCTGGTGACGGCAAGCTCGGAAACGGTAGCCGGAAAAAAGGAAGAATGCAAGGCTGACGATTATATCCTGAAGCCTTTTGAG
Organism: Candidatus Omnitrophota bacterium; assembly: GCA_026387435.1. Lineage (GTDB taxonomy): Bacteria > Omnitrophota > Gorgyraeia > Gygaellales > Profunditerraquicolaceae > JAPLLS01. The sequence goes on along the minus strand of JAPLLS010000032.1, from coordinate 9,588 downwards.
GTTGAAGAATTGATACAGAAGATTACGAAGTTCCTGGGAACATGACCCTTTCTTGGAAGACGGCTTCAACTATCCACCAGTATCGACTTGTTCGCTTCGTAGATAATCCTGACCGGCGTCCAGATGTATCTTTCTTCAGGGTATAATACTTTTCTTCTACCTTTTTTGCTAATTTTTGGTATAATGGAGTTCGTTGAAGCGGTTCAATTACGATTTTAACCTAGATTTCGGACGCGGTTCGAATTGGTTGCAGATGGGTCAGTTTTGATACAGATTCGAACCTTTGTGCTCATCGCCTAAGAGCGCGAAGGTTCGAATTTTGCTATGTAGCCGAAAGGAGATAACGTGAATGACGGAATCCGTAAACTTTATTCGATAAATGAAATAAGTATAGCTGCTTTGATAGGTGGTCCGCTTGCCGGATTTTATCTGATCAGCAGGAACTTTAAAGCTCTGGATAAAAAAAGCTTGAGCACAATAAGCTTTGTAATCGGCATAATTGCTACTATTTTTCTGGCTGTCGTCATAGTGTTTATTCCCCAAGACATAATGGATAAGATTCCCGACGTAATAATCCCGGCTCTCTTTACCCCGGTGATTTACGCGTATGTCAAGAAGGCCCAGGGCCAAGAGATCAAAGATCATTTTAAAAATGGCTGGGCTAAACATTCCCAGCGCAGAACTGCGGTGACAGGGGTGTTGGCGTTGGCAATAACCCTGGCATCTTTTTTTGCGATCGGCAAGATCGCCGGCTCTATTAATGTAAGCGCGCCCTAAAAGACCGCCGGTAAAACTTAAGAAGCTTAGGGTTTTACGATTTTTCTATTTCTTGGTCCGATTTTTGATATAATATACTTTGTTTTAACACAAAATAAGGTGCCATTTTGAGAAGCGCTTCAAATTTTATTCAGACCGGAATAGATAAAAGCAGCCTGTTGATCGCGGCTATCGCTCCGTTGCTGTGGATCGTCGATGCTTTCCGCAGCGCGATTTTTCTAAACGATAGTTTCCTTAAACAACTTTTTTTCCCCGAATCATCCGCACTTTTTCTGCGCCTCTGGCTGGTTTTTTTTATTCTGATCCAAGCCTGGTTTTTTAACAGTTATTCCCGGACCCATAACAGGGCGCTTGAAGTAGAAAAGAAATTAAGATCTTTGTTTGACCTGGCATCGGACGCCCTGGTTGTTACTGATATCGAAGGCAAGGTGGTGGAAGCCTCAGGTAAGGCTGTGGAGCTCTGGGGATATTCCCTGCAGGAATTATCGGCCCTGGACCTGACCCGGTTGTGCGCGGCTAATGAATCGGAAAGGTTGATCAATTTTATCAGGGAAATAATCAAGAATAAAACGAGCGGGCTGGATAACGTGATGCTGGCGGTTAAAGACAGTTTGACGATTCCCGCAGACATTAAAGGAAGATTGATCGATAATCTGGATGTTCAAGACAGCAAGGTCTCTGCGTCCTCTCAGGCGGCGGAGGAGAAATTAAAGCAAGAACGCGGCCGCATAGAGGAAGCGATAAAACAGGAAGAAACCAAAAAGTTCCAGGAGCAGACGGATGCCCTGGAACATAAATACGGCGAGATTCTTAAGGCCCGGGTAGCTGAAGCCCGCCAGCAGGCCGAAGAGCTGATCCGCCAGGAAGAAAAGAAAAAAAGCGAAGAAACGCTCCGGCAAGCGGAAGCTAAATTCGCTTCTGAATCGGGTTCAAAAATATCCGAAGGGCGTAAGCTGATAGAAGATTCTGTCCGTCAGGAAGAACAGCGCAAAGCCGAAGAGAGCGCAGCGGCTTTAAAGCAGAAATACGAAGAGTTATTGCGTAAAGGAATAGAAGACGAGCGCCGGCGCAATGAAGAATCGGCAAAAGCGGCGCGCAGTCAATTAGAAGAGTCGATCAGGCAGAAGGAAAAGAAAAAAAGAGAAGATGAGATCCGCGCTTTCGAGGTCAAATATGCTGAAGCTGCGGGGATAAAGATGTCCGAAGAACGCAGCCGGATAGAAGCGACTGTGCGTAACCAAGAGCAGGAGAAAGCGCTGGAAGCGATCAATGAGTTAAAGCTCAAACACGAAGAGTTGCTGCGCAAAGCCATAGAAGACGAACGCCGGCGCGAAGAAGAATCAATAAAAAAAGCAGAGGCCGCCGTAAAAGCTTTGGAGCTTAAGTTTCAAGCCAAGGAGGCCAAGGTTCCCGAGATCGGCAAGTTAGTCAGCGGAGTCGGCCAGCAGATGCTCAACCCGCTAAGCGCTGTTTTAAATTATCTCAAGGTGATCAAGATCAAATTAACCCAGGGGTCGGAATTTAAACCTTTGGAATTCAAGGATACGATCAATTTGATCGAAGAGAACGCTTTGTTATGCAAGAATATTTTAAGTTCTCTTTCCGATCCGTCGCGGGTCACAAAAACCGCTTTCCAGCCGGTATCGCTCAATGACGTGATCGCCAAGATCGATACCCTTTTAGGCCAGGAGCTGAGGCTGCAGAATATCACGGTATCCAAGGCCCTTCAGGCGAACCTGGCGAATATCTCCGGTGACCCGCTTTTACTTACCCAGGTCGTCTTTAACCTGATCTCCAACGCTAAAATGGCGATAAAAAACAATCCTTACGCGGGCGGGGGAACTCTGGTAATAAAAACGCAATCCGGAGCTAAAGATTCGGTGGAGTTACTGATCACCGATAACGGGGCAGGGATCCCGGTAAATAATCTGCCCCGGATATTCGAGCCTTTTTTTACTACCAAGCCTGACGGCCTGGGTTTAGGATTGACTATCGCTAAAAGCATAGTCAAGGAGCATAAAGGCGAGATCGAGGTGGAAAGCAAGGAAGGCATCGGCTCGACTTTCAAGGTGATCATCCCTGCTCTAAAAGAGAAAGAGGATTAATCTCCGGCATATTTTGGTTGCTTTTGAGTGCTGTTTCTGTTATAAATATAATATGTCCTATACAGTTTTTGCCTTAAAATGGCGGCCCAAGAATTTCGATGAAATCACCGGGCAAAGCCACATCGTCAACCAGTTAAAAAGCGCGATCCAAAAAGACCGGCTCGCCCACGCTTACCTGTTTTCCGGACCCAGAGGGGTCGGCAAGACTTCTACGGCCCGGATCCTGGCTAAAGCTCTTAACTGTCAAGCCGGCCCTACGGCCGAGCCCTGCGGGAAATGCCCGGCCTGCCTGGATATCGCCGGAGGCCGGAGCCTGGACGTTATCGAGATCGACGGAGCTTCCAACCGCGGCATTGACGAGATCCGTACCTTGCGCGAGAACGTCAAATTTTCCCCTGCTAACGGAAAATTCAAAGTCTACATAATCGACGAAGTCCACCAGATCACTTCCGACGGGTTTAACGCGCTTTTAAAGACCCTGGAAGAGCCGCCGGAATTCGTTAAATTCATTTTTGCCACTACCCAGCCGAACAAAGTTCCGGCGACCATTCTTTCCCGCTGTCAGCGCCTGGATTTTCGCAGGATCTCGGTGATGGAGATAATCGCCCAGCTGGAAAAGATAATTTCCAGTGAGAAAGTCAAAGTAGACAAGGACGTGCTTTTTGCCGTGGCCCGGGCTTCCGAAGGTTCGCTGCGGGATGCCGAATCCATTTTGGACCAGTTGGTGGTTTTCGCCAAAGAAAAAGTAAGCCTTGAGGACGTGGTCTCTATGTTAGGTATGGTCGAGACCAATACCCTTTTCGAAATAACCGATTGTATCATCCGCAAAGACCCCGGAGAGGCTTTAGAACTTTTAAACAAGATCGTCGATAACGGAAAAGACGCCAATACTTTTTTAGCGGATATGATCGAGCATTTCCGCAACCTGATGGTGGCTAAAGTCAGCCGGGAAAACAGCCGGTTGATCGATCTGCCTGCGGATGTCTGCCAGAAATTGCTGGAGCAGGCCAAGGCTTTAAGCCTGGAAGAGATCTTTAACTGTTTCAGCGTGCTGGTGAATACTCAGGAAACGGCGAAACGGATGGAATCTTTAAGGATCCCCCTGGAAGTAAGTTTAGTCCGGTTGAGTATAGTTAAACCTGCAGTCCCGGGTTCATTGACAACCAATCCAGCGCCAAAGGAAAAATTCTCTTCCGCCCCCAGACCCGGTGTGGAGCCGCATTCTTCCACCCCTGGGGTGGGTAAGGGTAGTGTGGGGATGGGGAATTCGCCGCAGGCGAAAAATAAACCAGCCGCGGCTCCTGTAAAAAAAGAAGAGCTTCAAAAATTTTCTCCCACCCCAGTGGTGGGGAATCAGGTAAAAGCTGCCGCGGAGAATAAAAACCCGGTTTCATTCGAACAGATCGTTAAGCTCTGGCATGAGATCGTCAAGAATACCAGCAACTTGAAAATATCTATCGGCCATTATTTGAAAGAAGGCACTCCCGTAAAATTGTTGGGCAACACCCTTACCGTGTCGTTCCATAAGAACCGTTCCCTGTACAAAGAATCGCTGGAGGCAATGGAAAACCGGATGATGGTCGAGCGGATCGTCAAGCAAATAATGAATGCGGAAATAAAACTTAATTTCGTGCTTTCCCAGGAAAATAAATCGGATGAAGTCACTTTAACCCATCCGACTTTGCAAGCTGCTATGGATACTTTTAACGCCCGGCTTATCAAGGAAGAACAACATGGCTAATTATCCGGATACTATAGAGAGGCTTATCGAGCGGCTGGTCAGGCTGCCCGGCGTGGGCAGGCGCAGCGCCGAACGGATGGTTACTTACATCCTCAATGCCAGTCCAGAAGAAATAAAAGATATGGCCGAAGCGCTCTGCAAGGTTAAAGATAACGTTCATTTCTGCCGGATCTGCCATAACTTAAGCGAAGAAGAAACTTGTTCCATTTGCCAGGATCTCCGGCGCAACCGGGAGACGCTTTGCGTGGTGGAAAAACCCGGGGATGTCAATTCCCTGGAGAAAACCGGGACTTTTCACGGTTTATACCACGTGCTCTTAGGCTCGATCGCCCCGCTCGAGGGCAGGGGGCCGCAGGACCTGAAGATCGAAAGCCTGGTCAAAAGGATCAAAGAAGAAAACATCAAAGAAGTGATCATTGCCACTGATTCGGATAGCGAAGGCGAAGCCACCGCTTTGTACCTGGCCCAGGTCTTAAAGCCCGCCGGAGTTATCATCAGCCGTATCGGCCTGGGGCTTCCGGTCGGTTCAAACCTGGAATACGCTGATCCGGCCACTCTTTCCATGGCCCTGGAATCCCGCCGCCCCGTATAAATAAAAATGATAACCATACTTAATCTTTCCAAGAATTACGGCAAAAAAATCCTTTTCCAGAATATCTCCATCACTATAAATAATGGCGAGAAGATCGGGTTGATCGGGCCTAACGGGACCGGGAAAAGTACTTTGTTTTCTTTGCTTCTCGGGGAGACCGAGCCTTCTTCCGGGGATGTCCAGGTTAACCGGAACCTGCGGATCGGCTATCTTCCCCAGGAATCGAGTTTCCATTCTGAGCACACCGTGCTCTCGGAACTTACCGAAGGCGATAAAACCATTGTGGCCCTGAAGAAAGAGAAAGAGGAACTGGAAGACAAAAATCTTGCCGGGACGGACCGTTACGGAGAAGTGGTCCACGAAATGGAGACTTTGGGTTATTTTGAACTTGAACACAAAGCCAAGAAGATACTCGCCGGGCTGGGATTCCAAGAAAAAGATTTTAACCGCCCGGTCAAGGATATGTCCGGAGGATGGCAGATGCGCACACTTCTGGGGAAATTGCTGACTTTTCATTACGACATTCTTCTGTTGGATGAACCTACCAACTACCTCGACCTCAACGCCGCGCTCTGGCTCAAGGATTATCTGGCCCAGTTCGACGGGACATTCATCATGATCTCCCACGACAAGGCTTTTTTGAATGAAGTTACTAACTATACTTTGATCCTGGAAAACGGCGCGATCTATAAAGTCCAGGGTAATTACGAGCATTATGAAACGATCAAAGCCGAAAGGCGGGTCCATCTGGAAAAGCAGTTCAAGGAGCAGGAGAAGAAGCGCGACCAGCTGGAGAAGTTCGTTTCCCGTTTTCACGCCCAGCCGAACAAGGCCGCGGCGGTAAGGAGCAAGCGCACGATCCTGGAACGGATTGAAAAAGAGCCGATCGTTCTGCCTCCTGACCCGCGGGAATCCATCGGCAACATCAAGTTCCCGGCTACCCGCAGGAGCGGCCACCGGGTCATTAATTTAGAGAGGATCTCCAAAGCTTACGGGGATATCCAGGTCTATAAAGATTTTGATTTTGAGGTGGTTCAGGGGGAAAAAGCGGTTCTGGTGGGAGAGAATGGGGCGGGAAAATCGACCCTGCTTAAGATCATGGCCGGGGTAGTGGAAGTTGACAGCGGGAGCCGGATCGTAGGGCATAACGTGGATATCGGGTATTTTTCCCAGACCAGGATGGATGTTTTGAACCCCGAGAATACGGTTTTAAGGGAAGCTTATTCGGCTGCTCCCGGGTATATGCCGGAATCGTCGGTGCGATCGATCCTGGGAGCGTTTTTGTTTACCGGCGATGACGCGGAAAAACCGGTGAAGGTGCTTTCCGGGGGAGAAAAGAGCCGGCTGATCCTGGCTAAATATTTGATCAACCCGCCTAACTGCCTTTTGCTGGACGAGCCGACCACTCACCTGGATGTGGACGCGGTGGATGCTCTGGTCAAAGCTTTGACCGGTTACGAAGGCACGATCGTGTTCATCAGCCACGATATCCATTTTGTCCGTTCGGTGGCTAATGTGGTTTATGAGGTCAAAGACGCTAGAGTCAGGAGATTCCCGGGAAACTTTGATTATTATTTCGAGAAAAAAGACCAGGCCCTAGCTGCAGTTTCCGAACCTAAAGTCAAAGCCAGGATGGACCGGGATAAAAAAGAGCAAGATAAGATCATAGCCAAAGAAGCGGAAAAAAATGCCCGCGAACAAGAAAGAAACCGAAAAAACCACAACGTTTCGATCCGCTTGAAGATCAATAAGCTGCAAGGCGAGAAAGAAAAGCTCGAGCTTGAGAGCTACGCCAAGTCAAGGGCGCTTTCTAATCCTCATATTTTCCGCGATGAAGAAACCGCGGCCAACTACGGCCGCAGGCTCAAGGAAATCGATAAACAAACCCAGGAACTCGAGGCTGGGATCAATGACCTGGAAAAGCAGATTATTTAAAAAACAGGGGACGCTTCCTAAAAAAATAGGACAAGCGTCCCCTATTTTTCTTACACTGCACAGCTCGTAAGTTGAATTAATAATTGAATATTGACTAATCTAGTATAATATAGTATAATTCTTTATTAGAGCGTTAGTTAAACTTTTTAACGAGAGGAGTGATTATAGTGGAAAATTTGATGAATATTAAGCAAGTGGCAGAATATTTGCAAATGAATAAGATGACGGTGTATAAACTCGTCCAACAAGGCACAATTCCTGCTTTCAAGGTTGCCAGTGAGTGGCGTTTTAAGAAGGAGTTGATTGAACAATGGTTAATGAATCAACTTAAAGGCAACCCAGAGATGGAAAAGCTTGACGCCGAGACGAAATTGGGCCAGGGTAAGACAGTTTTAGTCGTTGATGACGAAGAGGTAATCCGGGATTTTTTCAGCCGCGCGCTTACGGGATACAAGGTGTTCACCGCATCGAGCGGAGAGGAAGCTCTTAATATAATAAAAAAAGATAAGCCGGATTTGGTCCTCTTGGATATAAAAATGCCGGGAATCGACGGAATTGAAACCTTAAGGAAAATTAAAGAGATCGACAGCAACATAGTGGTGATAATGCTTAGCGCCTTCTCAACATTAGAAACCAATATTACCGCTGTTCGTTTAGGCGCCTATACTTCTATTGCCAAACCTTTTGATTTGGAAGAAATGCAATCAGTGATCAAGATTGCCATGGTAAGCGAGGCCGAAACCAAAGAAACCAAATCGCATTTGAATATCCCGCATTCAACAGTGAAGTGCAACACTTGAGGCAAAGTCCTCTCCGTTGTCATAGGTAATAGTTTTGCGCATATGCTCAGGGTAGCGGTTTAAACGCCGGGTAAGGGTATTTTTAAAATGCAGGCTTGTTATTTTTTCAGGAAAAAATAACCAAGTATCTCTTGATATGAAAATACGCACCAGGCTAGCATATCTATTAATTATTTTAGCGCTCATATTTTTGAGCGTGTTTATGATTCAAAAAAAATACGAACACCATAGATTAATTCAGCTCTTGGAGTCGGTGCAAACAGAGCGGGAGTACATTTTTGAGAGAATTTTAAGCCTTCAGGAAAAACTACCGCAAACTTTTGCCTACGATTATTCTTTCTGGGATGAGATGGTAAATTTTGTTACAGCGCCGAATAAGAAGTGGTCGGCTGAGAATATTGATACTGGTCTTAATACTTATCAAGTCAATGGGGTATGGGTGTATAATCTGGATAACCAGTTGGTCTATTCGGTTAACAATCTAAAGGAGGAGGCGGGGCTCAAAGAAATACCTATTCCTAGCGCAGCGATTAGCAGCTTATTTACGCATACGCCATTCCGTCATTTCTTCGCAAATACCCCCAAAGGTTTAATGGAATTCTGGGGTGCTACTATTCAAGGGTCTTCCGATGCTAAAAGAGAACTTCCAGCCCAAGGATACTTATTTTGCAGCCGCTTATGGGCTAAGAGTTATGTTGATGAGCTTTCGCAGTTAACAGGCTCTACGGCAGCATTGTCAGATACTGCTGAAAATAAACCTATTAAATTAGAGCAGGATAGCGTTAGCTTCTCGAGGATATTAACCGGCTGGGATAATCAGCCGGTTAAATACCTCCTGATTTCTGTGTCATCTCAAGCCATAGCCAACGCGAAGAAATCAGCGGTTCAGGTTGCCGTATTATTCCTTGGTTTTTTCGTAGTCATTTTATTAATTTTTTCATTTTTTATCTTCTACTGGATAAATATTCCCCTGAAATTAATTACACTGTCGTTAAAGAATGGGGATTCTGTTTTTTTAAAAAAGTTAAAGAAACAAAACACTGAGTTTGGCGATGTGTCCCGGATGGTGGATAGTTTTTTTACCCAAAGAAAAACGATCCTTGAGGATATCACCGAGAGCAAGCGGACAGACGAAGAACTAAGAGCTGCCTACAAAAGACTCGAGCAGACCCAGCATGAGCTTATCCAGTCGAGCAAGATGGCTGCCATGGGCCAGCTCGCCGCGGGTATTTCTCATGAGCTCAACCAGCCCTTGACCGGCATCAAAGGTTTTGCCCAGGCCTTGCTGATGGATCTGGAAAAAGGAAGCCCTTTTAGAAAGGACTTAAATGAGATAGTTGCGCAGGTTGGTAGAATGGATGCGATTATCAAAAACGTGCGTTTCTTTGCCAGAAAGTCCGACTTTAATAATATAGAATTAGATATTAACCAGGTTATCTTGAACTCTTTAATGTTAGTAAGCCAGCAGCTTAAAACGCACAATATCAGAGCCATCTTGGAGCTTGACCCGGACATTCCCAAAATCCAAGGCGACCCCAACCAGCTCCAGCAGGCATTCCTTAATATCATCAACAATGCCCGGGACGCCATTCTTGGCCTCAACCGGCCTGAAGGCGGAGAAATCCTCATTCGGACCTC